>NZ_JBYOJU010000082.1:0-20071 GCF_057798855.1 Cupriavidus sp. 96C5-1
ACCGAGCAGCAGGCGGCGTCGCTGGAAGAAACCGCATCGAGCATGGAAGAGCTGACGAGCACGGTGCGCCAGAACGCGGACAACGCGCGCCAGGCCAGCGGCCTGGCGGCCAACGCATCGGAGACCGCGGTCAAGGGCGGCGAAGTGGTGGGGCGCGTGGTGCAGACCATGGACGAGATCAACGGGGCATCGAAGAAGATCGTCGACATTATCGGCGTGATCGAAGGGATTGCGTTCCAGACCAATATCCTGGCGCTGAACGCGGCGGTGGAAGCCGCGCGTGCGGGCGAGCAGGGCCGGGGCTTCGCGGTGGTGGCCGGCGAGGTGCGCAGCCTGGCACAGCGCAGCGCGAACGCGGCCAAGGAAATCAAGGGCCTGATCGGCGATACGGTGGCGCGGGTGGACAACGGCTCGGCGCTGGTGGGTCAGGCCGGGCAGACCATGGGCGAGATCGTGCAGGCGGTCAAGCGCGTGACCGACATCATGGGCGAGATCAGCGCGGCATCCGCCGAGCAAAGCTCAGGCATCGAGCAGGTCAACAAGGCCGTGACCCAGATGGACGAGGTGACGCAGCAGAACGCGGCGCTGGTGGAGCAGGCCGCGGCCGCGGCCGGATCGCTGGAAGACCAGGCAACGCGCTTGCAGGCCTCGGTCGCGGGCTTCCGCCTGGCCCAGGCGGATGCCTTCGCTGGCTCCCGCACCGAGACGGCGCGGCCCAAGGTCATCGCCGCCGCGCGGCCGGTGCGTGCCGGAGCGCCGGTGCACGGCAAAGGCCATGACGAGGCCGAGGCAGCCGAGCCGGCTCCGGCGGAAAAACCCGCGCGTGAAGCCGATACGCCGGCCCAGGCCAGGGCTGCGCGTCCGGCCGCGCTTGCCACCTCCGACAGCGGTGACTGGAGCGCCTTCTGATGCCTGCGGGAGAGGGAGGGCAGGCGGCGCGGGCCGGAGCCCCTCGCGCAGCGCAACAGCCGGCACAGCACATCATGACCACGGATATCGCCCTGACGCTGCCCGAAGAGGCCGCGGCCAAGCTGCGCGCCGAGTTCGAGCATTTCGTCAAGCTCTCAACGGGACTGGACAGCGAGTTCACGCCACCCGGCTTCGACGACTTCCTGCGCGCGCGCCTGCTTCACCATGATGGCCCGCTGACGGAGCGCGCCGTCACCCGGCTGCTGTCGGGCGGCGAATACGCATGGGCCAAGCGCGTGTTCAACAAGCAGTTGCCCAATGCCATGGCCACCCTGCTGCGCGACGCCCAGCGCTTTGGCTACGGCCTGGCGGTGCGTTACGAATGGACGCCGCAGGAGCGCCTTGCGCACGCTCGCGACTGGGCCCGGCAGATCCTGGAAGATGCCGGGTCCGACCTCGCTTTCACCGATCCCCTGGCTTCCCAGCTCGCCACCTCGGCGGTGGAAATCCGCGCGCTCGAGGAACAGATGCAGACGCCGGCCTGGCGAGTGGCGGAGAGCCTGCGCCGCCGGGTCTACGACACCATGTACATGGTGCAGACGGAACGCGCCGCAGGCGCCGCGCGTTCGCGGCTGGGCGAGCTGCGCGCGGTGCTGGGGCTGTCCATGGACTATGGCTCGGTGAGCGCGGATGAGGCCGTGCGGGTGATGGAGCAAGTGGAGCAAACCTGCCCTCATCTGTTCCGCGAAGAGCCTGACGACCTGTTCGCGAGGGTGGCCGCATGGTTGCGGCGTGTCCTAGTGCAATGAGTCCATTCGCGTCAATAGTGGAATGTGACTACGGCGGTCCGTGAATGGGTGATGCGGAATGCATTTTTAGAGCTATTCCTCTGTTACATACCCGTAACAGTTTTGATGCAAATCACATTACAAAGCTGTGACTTGTTACAAACTTCGTGTCCCATGTATGTTTCGTGCGACATGACGTTACCCCAACGTTAGAGGGGATTGGCAGTCTGGTCTAATTGCCGATATAACTCTCACAGCCGCACTTACACTCTGTAACACTTGTAACGTTTTGGATAAGTGTGGCCCAAGCGCAGTTCCGTAGTTTTACGCAGTACCCATCGAGCACGCATACAAACGATCTGGTCGCCTCCAGCTTCTTGCTGAAGGTAAGCGCCGGACAAGCGGTCGAAGGGTTATTTGGTAGCGGGGAAAAATTGGAAAGCAGTGAAGTTCTCCAGGAGATCAGGGAGGTTAACCTCGCCTATCTGCTGCTCGCGCAACGCCTAGTGCGCGAAAATCATCTGGAAGCCATGTTCAGGCTTGGCGTCAGCAAGGAAATTGCCGACATTCTCGCCAAACTGACACCGGCCCAGCTCGTCAAGTTGGCAGCGTCCAACATGGTCTTGTGCCGATTCAGGTTCGACGACCATGCCTTGCTGTCGACACTCACGCATACGGCCAAGAGCCACGATATGCAGCAGATCCATGCTGCCATCCTGCTCGCCCGACAGCCTGTGGAGTCGCTCAATTGACCGCGCTCCTGCAAGCTCCGTCGGCCCGGAGTATCACGGCCACTCCCGTCCCCAATCGCAAGAGCGTGTTGCAGGACGCCAACCAGACCCAGCTCGCCATCGAGCTGATCGGCCTGGGTGCGCGCCTGCAGGTGCTTGAAGCCGAGACCACGCTCTCGCGCGACCGCTTGATCCGGCTCTACAAGGAACTGCGCGGCGCGTCGCCCCCCAAGGGCATGCTCCCCTTCTCGACCGACTGGTTTACCACCTGGTTGCCAAACATCCATTCCTCGCTGTTCTTCTCGGCCTATCAGTTCATGGTCCAGCAGGGCGAGACGGTTGGCATCCGCGCAGTGGTGGCGAGCTATCGGCTCTATCTCGAGCACGTATCGCTGCTCGAAAGCGAAATTGTCTTAAGTTTCACCCGTGCCTGGACGTTAGTACGGTTTTTCGAGAGCAACATGCTGCAGCTTTCCAGTTGCACCTGCTGCGGTGGGCAGTTCGTTACACACGCGTACGAGCCGCATGCGAATTTCGTATGCAGCCTGTGCCGTCCGCCCTCCCGTGCCGGCAAGGCAAAGAAGCTCTCGAAGGACGTCGCTCCCGCGCAAGCTGTCGCCTGACCGGAGTCTTTGGGTCTTTGAGGCTTTCCCGCTCAAGTCTTTCCATCTTGAGTCGTTAAGTCTTATGACTGCGAAGTCTTCAGGTATCGGCAACCAACGGCCAAAGACCGGAGACTGAAGGACTCGAGGACCGAAAGTCCGAAGGATTCAAGGACTCCAAGGTACCGAGGTCAGGTTCGAAGAGAGTCTGCGTGGTTGGTAAGCCCTATCCAGGCAGGCGGTATTCCGCCCGCCTGGAGGGGAGGCCCTTGTGCGTGCCTGACGCGTGTTTTTCAGACGGGGAATCAATCGTGCTAGTTGTAATTGGCTATGTTGTCGTGGTGGCGGCGGTGCTTGGTGGATACGCCATGACCGGCGGCCACATGGGCGCGCTTTATCAACCGGCAGAGCTTGTCATCATTGGCGGCGCCGCCATCGGCGCGTTCATCAGCTCTAACAATGGCAAGGCCATCAAGGCCACCATTCGTGCGGTGCCCACCCTGTTTCGCAGCAGCAAGTACAGCAAGGCGCTGTACATGGAAGTGATGGCGCTGCTTTATGTCCTGTTATCCAAGGCCCGCCGCGAAGGCATCCTGTTCCTCGAGAAGGAGATCGCGGATCCGGCGGCCAGCAGCGTGTTCAGCCAGTATCCGCGCATCCTCGCCGACCCGGCGATGATGGAGTTCCTCACGGACTACCTGCGCATGATGGTCAACGGCAATATGAACGCGTTCGAGATCGAGGCCCTGATGGACCACGAGATCGAGACCTTCCGCCATGAAGCCGAGGTGCCCGCGCATGCGCTGACGCGTGTCGGCGACGGCCTGCCCGCCTTCGGCATCGTGGCCGCCGTGATGGGCGTGGTGCACGCGCTGGCATCTGCGGACCTGCCGCCGGCGGAACTCGGCGCACTGATCGCCCACGCCATGGTGGGCACTTTCCTCGGCATCTTGCTGGCCTATGGTTTCGTCTCGCCGCTGGCGGCACGTGTTGAACACCAGGTCAACGAGACCGTGAAGATGTACGAGTGCGTCAAGGTCACGCTGCTGGCTTCGCTCAACGGATATGCACCCCTGGTGGCGGTGGAGTTCGGCCGCAAGGTGCTGTACTCGACGGAGCGGCCGTCCTTCCTCGAGCTGGACGATCATGTCCGCGAAGTCAAGAGCATCACCTGACGAAGAGGAGCGACAGCGATGAGCGGTGAGCACGGTTCGCATCCCATTGTCGTCAAACGCATCAAGAAAAGCAGCGCAGGGCATCACGGCGGATCGTGGAAGATCGCCTATGCCGACTTCATGACGGCGATGATGGCGTTGTTCCTGGTGCTGTGGCTGCTGAAGGCCGCGCAGCCCAAGGACCTGGTGCAGTTGGCGGAATACTTCCGCACGCCGCTGAAGGTGGCGATTGCGGGAGGCAATAGGAGCAGCGAGTCTTCCAGCGTGATTCCGGGCGGCGGTCTCGACGTTACCCGGCAGGATGCGGACGTCAGGAAAGCCCCGGACGATGCCGCGCAGAAGGCCAAGGAGCGCCAGGAAGGCGAGCGCCTGCGCGCGCTCAAGAAGCGCCTTGAGCAGATCATCGAGAACAATCCGGTGCTGCGCCAGTTCCGCCCGCAACTGCTGCTCGATATCACCAGCGAGGGCTTGCGCATCCAGATCCTGGATACCCAGAACCGGCCGATGTTCCGCACCGGCAGCGCCACGGTCGAGCCCTATATGCGCACCATCCTGCGCGAGATCGGCCCGGTACTCAACGAGATGCCCAACAAGGTCAGCCTGTCCGGCCATACCGATGCCGCCAATTATTCCAATGGCGAGCGCACGTACAGCAACTGGGAATTGTCTTCCGACCGGTCCAACGCCTCGCGCCGCGAACTGATTGCCGGCGGCATGAACGAGGGCAAGGTACTGCGTGTGATCGGCCTGGCCGCGACCATGCCGCTGGACAAGAAAGACGATCTGGCGCCGATCAACCGCCGCATCAGCATCGTGGTGCTGAACCAGCGCGCGCAATCGCGCATCGAGGCCGAGAATGCCAGCGCCGCCGAGGTAACGGTGGCGGCAAAGGCTGGTGAAGTGGGCGAGGAAGTGCAGGCAGGCCTGGCGGCCGCCTCCGCCCCGCCAGCCAAAGCCGCACCGGCCGTCTCGGCCGGGCCGGCCGCGGCTGTGCAGGGCAACGCCGCCGCGGCCCCGGCCAAGCCGGGCAGTGTTCAATGAAGACCGCCTGCCGCACCGGCAGCGGGCTTCACAGCAAAATTCAGTGAGCCAGGACGGTTATGTCTGTCGATATCGATATCACACAGTTCTACCAGACCTTCTTCGAGGAGGCGGAAGAACTTCTAGTGGAAATGGAGCAACTGCTGCTCGGGCTGGATCTTGAGTCCCCCGATGCGGAAGAGCTCAACGCGATCTTTCGCGCGGCGCACTCGATCAAGGGCGGCGCTGCCACCTTCGGCTTCGCGGCCCTGACCGAAACCACGCACCTGCTGGAAAACCTGCTCGACCGCACGCGGCGGCGGGAGCTGGCGTTGTCCCGGACCATTATCGACACTTTTCTGGAAACCAAGGACGTGTTGCAAGATCAGCTCAACGCTTACCGTAACGGTACCGAACCGGATCCGGAAACGCTGGCGCGTATTTGCGCCGTTTTGCAGCAACTGGCGCTCGAGGCCTCGGGCGGTGCGCCCGCCGCGGCGGCAGCCCCTGCACCTGCCCCGGTGGCAGCCGTTGCCGCCGCCCCCGCGCCCGCCGCGGGCGGTGGGTTGAAGGTGACGCTGATCAAGGTGTCGCCGTCGGACCAGGCGCTGCTGCGCGAGGAACTGGCCAACCTGGGCGAGATCACCGGTCAGCAGGAAGAGGGCGGTGATCTCACCATCTGGCTGCAGAGCCAGTGCAGCGCCGACGACATCATCGCGGTGTGCTGTTTCGTCGTGGACGGCGACCAGATCGTGGTGGAAGCCGCGGCTGCAAGCGCGCCTGCGCCTGCTGCCGAAGCCGCCGCCCCCGTTGCCGAGGCCCCGGCAGCGGCGCCCGCAGTCCCGGTTGCCGCGGCGCCTGCCGCCGCGCCTGCGGCCAAGGAAAAAGCCAAGCCGCAGCCCGCCGCCGCAGCCCATGCGCAGGAGTCCGGCTCGATCCGCGTGCCGACCGAAAAGGTGGACCAGATCATCAACCTGGTGGGCGAACTGGTGATCACGCAATCGATGCTGGCGCAGACCGCCTCGTCGCTCGATCCCGTGCTGTTCGACCGTTTGTTTTCCGGCATGGGCCAGTTGGAGCGCAACGCACGCGACCTGCAGGAAGCCGTCATGTCGATCCGCATGATGCCGATGGACTACGTGTTCTCGCGCTTCCCGCGCCTGGTGCGCGACCTTGCCGGCAAGCTCGGCAAGCAGATCGACCTGGTCACCTTCGGCAAGGCCACCGAGCTCGACAAGAGCCTGATCGAACGCATCATCGATCCGCTCACCCACCTGGTGCGCAACAGCCTGGACCATGGCATCGAAACGCCGGACAAGCGCATTGCGGCCGGCAAGGAGCCGACCGGCCAGCTGATCCTGTCCGCCCAGCATCATGGCGGCAACATCGTCATCGAGGTCAGCGACGACGGCGGCGGCCTGCGCCGCGACAAGATCCTCGCCAAGGCGCTGCAGAACGGCCTGCCGGTCTCCGACAACATCAGCGACGAGGAAGTCTGGCAGCTGATCTTCGCGCCGGGCTTCTCCACCGCCGAAGCGGTCACCGACCTGTCCGGCCGCGGCGTGGGCATGGACGTGGTCAAGCGGAACATCCAGGAGATGGGGGGCCATGTCGAGGTCACCTCGCGTCCGGGCCAGGGCACGACGACCCGCATCGTGCTGCCGCTGACGCTGGCGATCCTGGATGGCATGTCGGTCAAGGTTGGCGCCGAGACCTTCATCCTGCCGCTGAACTGCGTGATGGAATCGCTGCAGCCCAAGCCGGAAGACGTGCACACGGCCGCCAACAACGACCGCGTCATGCACGTGCGCGGCGAGTACCTGCCGCTGCTGGAGTTGCACCGCGTGTTCAATGTGGCCGACGCCGTGCAGGAGCCGACCCAGGGCATTGCCGTGATCCTGCAGGCCGAAGGCAAGCGTTTCGCGCTGCTGGTCGACCAGTTGATCGGACAGCACCAGGTCGTGCTGAAGAATCTCGAAACCAACTACCGCAAGGTGCCTTGCATTTCCGCCGCCACCATCCTGGGCGACGGCAGCGTGGCGCTGATCGTGGACGTCGGTGCGCTGCAGCGCACCGGGGTGCGCCGCCAAGACCCGGCGCTCGCTTAACGCTCAGGAGAACAAGACATCATGGCCGGCATCGGACACATCGATACCCCGGGGAGCGAGGCTTCCGGGCAGGAATTCCTGGTTTTCACGCTGGGAAGCGAGGAATATGGCATCGACATCCTCAAGGTGCAGGAGATCCGCGGCTACGACGCGGTGACCCGCCTGGCGAACGCGCCTGACTTCATCAAGGGCGTGACCAATCTGCGCGGCGTGATCGTGCCGATCGTCGACCTGCGCCTGAAATTCCGCCTGGGCAACGTGCGCTATGACCACCAGACCGTGGTCATCATCCTCAATATCGCCGGGCGCGTGGTCGGCATCGTGGTGGACGGCGTGTCGGATGTACTGACCCTGACCGGCGAAGCCATCAAGCCGGCGCCGGAGTTCGGCGTCTCGGTCTCGAACGATCACCTGACCGGCCTGGGCACCGTCGACGGGCGCATGCTGATCCTGATCGATATCGAAAAGCTGATGACCAGCCCCGAGATGGAGCTGGTCGAGGCCGAACTCGCCTGATTCCGCCCAGGTACTTACCGGCGCATCGGCAAGCAATACCAGGCACCAAGCAATAGCACCAGCAATAGCACTAGCACCAGCCAGCCTACGGCCAACAGCCCCCGCAACACATGACGCAGCTTCGCCCAACCGCCTTTGCCGCCGGCCCGCAATCAGCGCAGCCCGCATCCATGCGGCGCGACGAGCCGCGGGACTTCCTGCTGACCGAACGCGATTTCGAGAAGATCCGCGCGATGATCCATCGCCGCGCGGGCATCTCGCTCGGCAGCCACAAGCGCGAGATGGTGTACAGCCGCCTTGCGCGGCGGCTGCGCACGCTGCAGCTGGTCGACTTCGGCAGCTACCTTGCCATGCTCGACGCCGATGAAGGGTCGGATGAGTGGGAG
Source organism: Cupriavidus sp. 96C5-1 (assembly GCF_057798855.1). Lineage (NCBI taxonomy): Bacteria > Pseudomonadati > Pseudomonadota > Betaproteobacteria > Burkholderiales > Burkholderiaceae > Cupriavidus > Cupriavidus sp. 96C5-1. The sequence continues at coordinate 8,236 of NZ_JBYOJU010000082.1, forward strand.
TTCTTCACCAACGCGCTCACCACCAACCTGACCTCCTTCTTCCGCGAGGCGCATCATTTTCCCTTGCTGGCGGAGCACGCCAAGAAGATCGGCCGGCCTTACTCGGTATGGTGCTCGGCGGCGTCCACCGGCGAGGAGCCTTACTCGATCGCCATCACGCTGGCCGAGGCGCTCGGCGAGCGCGCGGGCACCGTGCTGGCCACCGATATCGACACCCAGGTGCTGGCCAAGGCCCGTGCCGGTGTCTATACCGCCGAGCAGGTGAACAAGCTTTCGCAGGAGCGGCTCAAGCGCTTTTTCCTCAAGGGCACCGGCCAGCGCGCCGGGGCGGTCAAGGTCAAGCCGGAGCTGGCCTCCACCATCAGCTTCGAGCCGCTCAACCTGCTGGCGCCCGACTGGGGGATTCGCGAGAAGTTCGACGCGATCTTCTGCCGTAACGTGATGATCTATTTCGACAAGCCCACCCAGGGCCGCATCCTGGAGCGCTTCGTGCCGCTGCTCAAGCCGCACGGGCTGCTGTTCGCGGGCCATTCGGAGAATTTTTCCTACGTCACGCGCGCGTTCCAGCTGCGTGGGCAGACGGTCTATGAGCTGGCGCCGGCCTCGGCCAGGCTGGGAGGTTCCTGATGCGCACGCCCCAACTGCCGGAAGCCATTGCCACCCGCAGCTACTTCGACCGGGAATTCGGCAAGCAGGCCATCAAGCTGCTGCCGAACGAGTACTACGTGACCGGCGAGGATGTCGTGCTGACCACGGTGCTGGGCTCGTGCGTGGCTGCCTGCATCCGCGACGAGAAGGCCGGGGTGGGCGGCATGAACCATTTCATGCTGCCGGACGATGACGGGGTGGGGGCCGACCGGCTGTTGTCGGCGTCGATGCGCTACGGCTGCTATGCGCTCGAGGTGCTGATCAACGAACTGCTGAAGATGGGCGCGCGCCGCGAGCGGCTCGAGGCCAAGGTGTTTGGCGGCGGTGCGGTGCTGGCCAATATGACCACGCTCAATATCGGCGATCGCAACGCGGAGTTCGTCCTCAGGTACCTGAAGACCGAAGAGATCCGCGTGGCGGCCCAGGACCTGCGCGGTCCGCATGCGCGCCGGGTCAGCTATTTTCCGCTTACCGGGCTGGCGCTGGTGCGCCGGCTCACGCGGCAGGATGACCAGGTGGTGGTCGAACGCAACGAACGCGCGCTGGCGCGCGCCATTGCCAGTTCCGCCACCAAGCCAGCGACCGGCGGCGCCGAACTCTTTTCACGGCGAGCGTCCTCGGCTGCCGTCCCCTGAACCGTTAAGGATTTATTCAAAACATGACTGCGGCAAAGATCAAGGTATTGTGCGTGGACGATTCCGCGCTGATACGCAGCCTGATGACCGAGATCATCAACAGCCAGAGCGATATGGAGGTGGTGGGTACCGCTCCCGATCCGCTGGTGGCGCGCGACCTGATCAAGCGCCTGAATCCCGATGTGCTCACGCTCGACGTGGAAATGCCCCGCATGGACGGGCTCGACTTCCTCGAGCGGCTGATGCGGCTGCGTCCGATGCCGGTGCTGATGGTGTCGTCGCTGACCGAACGCGGCTCGGAAATCACCATGCGCGCGCTGGAACTGGGCGCCGTGGATTTCGTCACCAAGCCCAAGCTCGGCATTCGCGACGGCCTGATGGACTACACGGACACCATTGCCGACAAGATCCGCGCGGCGTCGCGCGCGCGCATCCGCAGCGCCGCGCCGCCGAGCGCCGGGGCAGCCGAGCCGGCGGCGCCGATGCTGCGAAGCCCGCTGCTGTCGACGGAAAAACTGATCATCGTCGGTGCCTCCACAGGCGGCACCGAGGCGATCAAGGAGTTCCTGATGCCGATGCCGCCGGATTGCCCTGCGGTGCTGATCGTCCAGCATATGCCCGCCGGCTTCACGCGTTCCTTCGCGCAGCGGCTCGACGGGCTGTGCCGGATCACCGTCAAGGAGGCGGAGCACGGCGAGCGCGTGCTGCCGGGCTACGCGTATATCGCCCCGGGCGATTCGCATCTGCGCCTGGCCCGCAGTGGCGCCAACTATGTGGCCCATCTGTCGCAGGAGCCGGCGGTCAACCGTCACCGTCCGTCGGTCGAGGTGCTGTTCGATTCTGCCGCGGTGCACGCCGGCAAGAACGCCATCGGCGTCATGCTGACCGGCATGGGCAAGGACGGCGCACAGGGCATGCTGCGCATGCGCGAGGCCGGCGCCTACAACCTGGCGCAGGACGAGAGCACATGCATCGTGTTTGGCATGCCCAAGGAGGCGATTGCCGCCGGTGGGGTGCACGAGGTGGTACCGTTGCACGCGATGAGCCAGCGCGTCATGGCGCGCCTGGCAACCTTCGGGACGCGCGCGCAGCGGGTTTGACAGGGCACAAGCGCCTGCCTGGCCGCCTGGGCGGGGCGGGGCGGGCGTACGTATTGCAGTAACTTTCCACAACTGTTTTGGAGCCGTTAGAGTGGACAAGAACATGAAGATCCTGGTGGTCGATGACTTCCCCACCATGCGTCGGATCATCCGCAACCTGCTTAAGGAACTGGGTTTTGCCAACGTCGAGGAAGCCGAAGACGGCGCCGCCGGCCTGGACAAAGTCAAGGACGGCAGCTTCCAGTTCGTCGTTTCCGACTGGAACATGCCGAACATGGACGGCCTGAGCATGCTGCAGGCGATCCGCGCCGATGGCGCGCTGGCGAAGCTGCCGGTGCTGATGGTGACGGCCGAGGCCAAGAAGGAAAACATCATCGCCGCGGCACAGGCCGGCGCGAACGGCTATGTGGTCAAGCCGTTCACGGCGGCGACGCTCGATGAGAAGATCACCAAGATCTTCGAGAAACTGGCGAAGGAAGGGGCATAAGGTGGGCGACATGTCGACGACTCCGACTCTGAGCAACGAATCTGCCGAGCAGCTTTTCCAGCGCATTGGCGCCCTGACACGGATGCTGCGCGACAATATGCGCGAATTGGGGCTCGACAAGGAAATCGAGCGCGCCGCACAGGCGATTCCCGATGCGCGCGACCGCCTCAGCTATATTGCCGCCATGACCGAGCAGGCTGCCGAGCGCACGCTGAACGCAGTGGAGCTGGCGCAGCCGATCCAGGCCGGCATGGAGAAGCAGGCCGAGGCGCTGGACAAGCGCTGGGGTGCCTGGTTCGAGAAACCGGTGGAACTGGGTGACGCGCGCGAGCTGGTGCTGGACACCCGCGCCTTCCTCACCGACGTGCCGCAGCAGGCTCGCGCCACCGGCAGCCATCTGCTCGACATCATGATGGCGCAGGACTTCCAGGATCTGACCGGCCAGGTCATCAAGAAGATGATGGACATGATCCGGTCGCTGGAGCACGAACTGCTGCAGGTGCTGATCGACAATGTGCCGGCGGACCGCCGCATGGAAGCGCCGGCCACGTTGATGAACGGGCCGCAGATCAATCCGGAAGGCAAGGCGGATGTGGTCTCCGACCAGTCGCAGGTGGATGACCTTCTCGCCAGCCTCGGCTTCTGAGCGTCGCCCCGCCTGCCGCGGCAGCGCCTCCGGCGCAGCGGCAGGCTGCCGGAAAACCCCCGCCGCCGCGGCGGGGGCGCCCGGCCGCAGGCCCCGCGCGTCGCGCCACTGGTGCCGCCATTGCGCAAACAACACCGGAATCCCCGCCCTATTCCCCCTAATGCCCACGGGTTCGCGCTCCGATAATCGTCCCTGACGAACGGCCGCATGCCGCTTCGTAACGGAGCGGCCATGTCCGAAGAAAGCGATCTCGAGAAAACCGAACCCGCCTCAACCCGGCGCCTGGAAAAGGCGCGCGAGGAAGGGCAGGTCGTGCGCTCGCGCGAGCTCTCCACGCTGATCATGCTGATGAGCGGGGTGATCGGGCTGTCGACGCTGGGCGGCACGCTGGCCAGCAAGCTCGATGCCGTGATGCACGCCAGCCTTGCTTTCGAGCCGGCCACCGCCTTCGATCCGGCGCGCATGATGTCGCGCTTTGCCATGGCGGTCTGGGATAGCCTGCTGGCTTTCCTGCCGCTGCTGCTGTTCTTCGGCGTGGCGGCGCTGGCCGGTCCCATGCTGCTGGGCGGCTTTCTGTTCTCGGCCAAGTCCTTCTCTCCCGATTTCTCCCGCCTGTCGCCGCTCAAGGGCCTGGGCCGCCTGTTCTCCGCGCAATCGCTGGTGGAACTGGTCAAGGCCATCGCCAAGGCGTTGCTGGTCGGCAGCGTGGCCGCCTGGGTGCTGTGGCGGCGCTTGCCGGAAGCCGTCGCGCTGATGAGCGCGCCGGTGCATGAAGCCCTGCTGCACATGCTGGAACTGGTGATGAGCTGTTCCGCCATGGTGGCGGCCTCGCTGGTGCTGGTGGCGGCGCTCGACGTGCCCTGGCAATACTGGACCTTCTACAAGAAGCTGCGCATGACCAAGGAGGAGGTCAAGAAGGAGCACAAGGAGAGCGAGGGCGATCCGCACGTCAAGGGCCGCATCCGTCAGCAGCAGCGCGCCATGGCGCGCCGCCGCATGATGTCGGAGGTGCCCAAGGCCGACGTGGTGGTGACCAACCCGACCCACTTCGCGGTGGCCTTGCGCTACGAAGAAGGCCGCATGAGCGCGCCGCGCGTGGTGGCCAAGGGTAGCGAAGCCATCGCCGCCCGCATCCGCGAGATCGCCGCCGAGCATGGCGTGCCCTTGCTGTCGGCACCGCCGCTGGCGCGCGCGCTGCACCGTCACGTGGATCTCGGCCAGGAAATCCCGGCGGGCCTGTACACAGCCGTGGCCGAAGTGCTGGCCTGGGTCTATCAACTGAAGCACTGGCACCACACCAACGGCCCGCACCCGGATGCCCCCTCCGGATTGTCGGTGCCGGACGAGTTTGCCGTACCGGAAAGTCACGCATGAACGCATTGACCTCGCTGTTCAACCTGCCCGGAGCACGGGCAGGCGGCCAGATGAAGGCCCTGGCAGGCCCGCTGCTGATCATCATGATCCTCGGCATGATGATCCTGCCGCTGCCCCCCTTTGTGCTGGACCTGCTGTTCACCTTCAATATCGCGCTGTCGATCATGGTGCTGCTGGTGGGCATGTACACCCAGAAGGCGCTCGATTTTGCCGCCTTCCCTGCCGTGCTGCTGTTCTCGACGCTGCTGCGTCTGTCGCTCAATGTGGCCTCGACCCGCGTCGTGCTGCTGGAAGGCCACACCGGGCCGGATGCCGCGGGCAAGGTGATCGAGGCCTTCGGCCACTTCCTGGTGGGCGGCAACTTCGCCGTGGGTATCGTGGTGTTCGCCATCCTGGTGGTGATCAACTTCATGGTGATCACCAAGGGCGCGGGGCGTATCGCCGAGGTGGGCGCGCGCTTCATGCTCGACGCCATGCCCGGCAAGCAGATGGCGATCGACGCCGATCTCAACGCGGGCCTGATCAATGAAGACGGCGCCAAGAAGCGCCGCGCCGAGGTCTCGCAGGAATCGGACTTCTACGGCGCCATGGACGGCGCCAGCAAGTTCGTGCGCGGAGACGCCATCGCCGGCCTGCTGATCATGTTCATCAACGTAGGCGCCGGCATGGTGGTGGGCATGCTGCAGCACGACCTGGACTTCTCGACCGCGGTGCGCAACTACACGCTGCTGACCATCGGCGATGGCCTGGTGGCGCAGATTCCCGCACTGGTGATCTCCACCGCAGCCGGTGTGATCGTGTCGCGGGTCTCCAACGAGCAGGACGTCGGCCAGCAACTGACCGGACAGCTGTTTTCCAACCCGCGCGTGCTTTACCTGACCGGCGGCATCATCGGCATGATGGGCCTCATCCCGGGCATGCCCCACTTTGCCTTCCTGGTATTCGCCGGGGCGCTGATCTGGTTTGGCCGGTTCGTGGCGCGGCGCGACCAGACGGTGGCGCAGGAAAAGAAGCGCGAGGAGCGCGCCCCGGCTGCGGCGCCCGAGTCGACCGAAGCCACCTGGGACGACGTCACCCTGGTCGATCCGCTGGGCATGGAGGTGGGCTATCGCCTGATCCCGCTGGTGGACCGCGCGCAGCACGGCGAACTGCTCGGCCGCATCAAGAGCATTCGCAAGAAGGTGGCGCAGGAGATCGGCTTCCTGGTGCCGGTGGTGCATATCCGCGACAACCTCGAACTCAAGCCCAACGCCTACCGCATCACGCTCAAGGGCGTGGAAATCGGCCGCGGCGAGGCGGCACCCGGGCAGTGGATGGCGATCAACCCCGGCCAGGTCTCCGGCGCGCTGCCGGGCACGCCGGGCCGGGACCCGGCCTTCGGCCTGCCCGCCGTATGGATCGAGAGCGGCCTCAAGGAGCAGGCGCAGACCTTTGGCTATACCGTGGTGGACGCCAGCACGGTAGTAGCCACTCACCTCAATCACCTGATCCACATGCACGCGGCCGAGTTGCTTGGCCGGCAGGAAGTGCAGGCGCTGCTCGACCGCATCGCCAAGGAATCGCCCAAGCTGACCGAGGACCTGGTGCCCAAGGTCATCACGCTCACGGCGCTGCAGAAGATCCTGCAGAACCTGCTGGACGAAAGCGTGCCGATCCGCGACATGCGCACCGTGCTGGATGTGGTGGCCGAGCATGCGCCCAAGATCAGCGATCCGAACGAACTGACCTCGCTGGTGCGGATTGCGCTGGGGCGCGCCATTACCCAGCAGTGGTTCCCCAACGGTGCCGATCTCCAGGTCATCGGCCTCGACGCCGGGCTTGAACGTGTGCTGTCGCAAGCGCTCACTAACGGCGGCGGCATCGAACCGGGCCTGGCCGACGCCCTGCTTCAGCAGACGCAGGGTGCGGTCGCACGGCAGGAACAACTGGGGCTGGATCCGGTGCTGCTGGTGCCGCATCCGCTGCGGCCGCTGCTGGCGCGCTTCCTGCGCCGGACCATGCCCCAGCTCAAGGTGCTCTCGCATGCCGAGGTGCCGGACAACCGAAATATCAGGATCACCGCAATGATCGGTGGCGCAGCGTGAGGGGTTTCGCAGAATGAGCGTAGCTAAATTCGTGGCGGCCAATGGCCGCGAGGCCCTGCGCCAGGTGCGCGAGGCGATGGGGCCGGACGCCGTGGTGCTGTCCAACCGCACTGTTGAAGGTGGCGTGGAGATTGTCGCCATGCGCGATACCGATCTCGGCGCCATCTCCAGCAGTGCGCCTGTCTTCGCGCCACCGCCCGCCGCGGTTGCCGTCGACGGCGCCCTGGGCGACCTGCGTGGCGAACTGCAGACCATGCGCGCCATGATGGAGCGGCAGTTCTCCGGCGTGGGCACCCATAGCCTGCCGTCGATGGGCGGCGATCCGCTGCGCGACTCGTTGTTTACCTGGCTGGTGACCGCTGGCTTCTCCGGGCAACTCGCGCGCACCCTGCTTGGCCATCTTCCGCTGGGCCACGACCGGCCTGCCGCCATGACCTGGATCCGCCAGGAACTGGCACGCAAGGTGCCGGTGCTGAACGACGAAGATGCGCTGTTCGCCCAGGGCGGCGTACTGGCCCTGGTCGGACCGACCGGCGTGGGCAAGACCACCACCACGGCCAAGCTGGCCGCGCGCTTCGTGCTCAAGCACGGCCCGGAACGCCTGGCCTTGCTGACCACCGACACCTTCCGTATCGGCGCGCACGAACAACTCCGCATCTACGGCGACATCCTTGGCGTGCCCGTGCACGCGGTCAAGGATGCGGCCGACCTGCGCTTCGCGCTGGCGGCGCTGACCGACAAGCACCTGGTGATCATCGACACCGTCGGCATGAGCCAGCGCGACCGCAACCTGTCCGAGCAGATCGCCATGCTGGCCGGCGTGCAGGCGCCTGTGCAGCGCATCCTCCTGCTCAACGGCGCCAGCCATGGCGACACGCTCAATGAGGTGGTACATGCCTATCGTCATGACGCCACGCCGGACGGCGGTATCGACGGATGCATTGTCAGCAAGCTGGATGAAGCCACGCACCTGGGCTCCGTGCTCGATGTGGTGATCCGGCACCGCCTGCCGGTTTACTACGCCTCCACCGGCCAGCGCGTGCCCGAGCACCTCGAGCTCGCCAGCGGCGCGGCTCTGGTGGAGCGCGCCTTCCAGACGCCGCGCCGCGGCTCGGTCTTTGCCGACGCCGAAGCCGCGCGGCGCGCCATGCCGCCGCAGGACGACAGCGACACCGCCCGTGGCGCGGGCTCCGGCGGTGCCGATGGCATGCTGCGCTCGCTCACCGACAGCGCCAATGCGGTGGGCGATTGCGTCGAGCGGCTGAACGCGGGCAGCTATGGCTTCGATCTGGCCCGTACCCTGTGGCAGCAGCGTGCCGAGAGCACGCCTTCGCCGCGGTTGATGGCGCAGCAGGTGCGCGAGGCCGCGTGCCGCGACCTGGGCCGCCATTGCGATCGTTTCGTGCTGGCGCTGAGCGCCACGGTGGCCACGCCGGCGGCGGGCCGCCGCGCCCCGCGCCCCTGGCAGCACACCTTGTGGCTGGCGGATCGCGACGGCCTGCCGCTGGCCGCTGCCGCCGCGCCGGCGGGCCGGGTGGGCCCCTCGCTACAAGCCGCCCAGGGTGGCTGGGAGGCGGATGCCGCTAACCTGTGCGCTGCCATCGCCGCAGCCCGTACCGTGGTCCATGTGCTGGACGCCATGCCAGGTGCCGCCGCGCTGGCGCGCTGGCAGCAAGCTGGCGAGCGCTGGTTCGCCGCCGCCCGCAAGACCACGCGCGTGGCCAGCGGCGGCGCGGCCGCCAAGCTCGACGCGCTGGCCGAAACGCTGACCTTCCACGCGGTAGAGGATATCGACTACCGCGGCAGCGATGCCGTGCAGTGGATCGCCCAGGGCCCCGTGCGGGTGCTCGAGGGTCAGGCCCGCGGCACGCGCGGCGCTGCCGAGGCAGGCATCGAGGCAGGCTTGCTGGTGTCGCGCGTGGTCGATCGCGAGAACGGTCAGACCCTCGCGGTGAATTACCTGCTGTGCGATCCGGCGCTGTCGGCCGAAGGCGCGCAGCTGGCCCGCTGGGCCCGTTGGGCCGAGGCCGGCGAAGCGCAACTGCGCACGCTGCGCCATGCGCTGGACCATCTTGGCCAGGGCGCAGAGCGGCAAGACGGCGGCACCGGGTCCGCGCAGGCCGAGGTCCAGGCTTGCGCCCGGCTGCTGGCGCTGCAGATGGGCCTGGCCGCGCTGCGGCTGGAACTGGCAGCCGAGGGCACGGCCGCGGCCTTCCTCGCGCGTCTGTCCGGCCGTGCGCCGGCCCGCCAGACGCCGGGTGCAGCCGTGCTGGTGGAGGGCATGGGGCGTCTGCTGGCCCTGCTCGACGTGCTGGAGAACTATCCGGCCCGGGGTCATCGCGCCACCATGCCCGCCGCGCCGGAAACCCAGCCGGAAAGTGCTCGCGCCAACGACGCCGGTGGCTTGCTCGAAGCGAGCATGAGCCATAGCCGCACGTTCCGGCCGCTGGCGCAGGTGCAGGGGGAATAAGCCGTGAATCTACTCGCCTCCGACCAGGCGGAGAGCCTGCGGCGCATGCTGGCGCCACGCGCCACGCGCCGCATCGCGGTGGTCGCGAGCGATGCCGGCGCCGGCGCCACCACGGTAGCGCTGGGCCTGGCCAACGCGCTTGCCTTGCAAGGCGAGCGCGTGCTGCTCATCGATGAGGATCGCTTCGGCGCGCGCGCCACCCGGCTGGCCGGCGCGAGCCCGGAGGGCACCCTGGCCGCCGTGCTGGGTGGCGCGCTGACGCTGGAAGCGGCGCTGGGCAAGCGCCCTGCCGGGGCTATCGCGGTACTGCCCGGCAGCCCGCAAGCCAGCGGCGACCCGCAGGCGCTGAGCGCCTTTCGCACCGTGGTGAGCGATGCCCGCAGTGAGGCGGACGGTGGCCTGTCGCAGTTTGCCGGCACGGCGCACAACCTTGTCGTGGTGCTGCGCGCGGAGCCGGACTCGATCAAGGCCGCTTACGCCGCGATCAAGCGGATGAACCACCTGTATGCCTGCCGCCGCTTCCACCTGGTGATCAACGCCGCCGCCAGCGAGTCCGCCGCCGGCGCCGTGCTGGGTAACCTGGCGCGCACCGCCAGCCAGTATCTCGGCGTCGACGCGAGCCCCGCCGGCAGCCTGCCGTCCGACCCGCTGGTCGGGCGCAGCGCCGCGCTGGGCCGCTGCGTGGTCGAGGCCTTTCCCGCCGCACCCGCCACCGCCGCGCTGCGCCGCATTGCATTGAGCATTGCGGCCTGGCCATTGGCCACCGGTTCCCGTTCAACCCTGACGGCGCCGACGGCGCCGTCAGCCACGGCCCTGGCCTAGCGCCGGGGCCGGCAAGCCAAGCCAGGACTCACGAGAATTCCATTATGTACACGATTCAGGGAAAGCTCGAACAGACCGATACCGTGACCGCGCATGCATCCCTGGTGCGTCGCATCGCTCTGCAACTGGCGGCCAAGCTGCCCGCCAGCGTCCAGCTCGACGACCTGATCCAGGCCGGCATGATCGGCCTGCTCGACGCCGCCAAGCGCTACGAAGACACCCATGGTGCACGCTTCGAGACCTACGCCAGCCAGCGCATCCGCGGCGCCATGCTCGACGAGGTACGCGCCAACGACTGGCAATCGCGCAGCCTGCGGCAGTTCACGCGGCGCATCGAGCGCACCATACGCGGCCTGGAGCAGACGCTGGGCCGCGCGCCACTGGACTCCGAGGTGGCACAGGAGCTGGACCTGCCGCTCGACGAGTACCAGACACTGCTCAACGAGGTCTACGGTTGCCAGTTGTTGCACTACGAGGACTTCGAACGCTCCGGCGAGGAGGATTTCCTCGACCGGCACCTGAGCGTCAGCGACGATGGCAATCCGCTCACCGTGCTGATGGAAAGCGGCATGCGCGAAGCACTCATCCGCGCCATCGAACGCCTGCCCGAGCGCGAGAAACTGGTGCTGTCGCTGTGCTATGACCAGGAACTCAACCTGCGTGAAATCGGCGCCGTGCTGGAGGTGACGGAATCGCGGGTCTGCCAGATCCGCAGCCAGGCCATCACGCGCCTGCGCTCGCAGCTGCGCGGCCTGCTATGACTTTGCGCCGCCATTGCGCCGCCGCAGCGGTCCTGGCCTATGCCTGCTGCCAGGCGTGGGCGGCGCCGGATGTGTCCGCGCTCCATTCCTGGACCGCCTCCGTGGGCGGCCCCGCGCTGTATGGCAAAGGGGCGCGTGCGGTATCCACGCCGATCGCGCCGACTGGCTACCTGCCACAGTCGCAAGGCGAGATCACGACGGTGCGGTGGCGCTACAGCTTCAATCCGTCGCCGCCGCGGGAACTGCAGGCCTATCTCTGCAATGCGCAGCGCTGCGTGCTGCTGGCAGGGGCGGAGGGGCTTACCGAGGCCTTTCGCGGCGACGATGCTACGAAGGGGTTTGTTTTTGCTTTTCAGGTGCCGGGGCGGGGGGCGTTGACGCCGGTGTTGCTGGGGCAGGCGAATCAGGTGACGGTGAATTTTCGATAGTGGTTTTTGGGGGGGGCTGATGGATGCTTTCTTGGCGCCTGGAGGGTCCTTTTGCGTTTGTAGGGACCTGATTCAGGTCTGCAGGGCCTAAAGGCGGAGTGGTGTCGGGCTCATGGGCACATGGAGGTGTCACTTTTCTTTACTCGTAAAGAAAAGTAACCAAAAGAAAGCGACCCCTTGCAGGGGGGCTGGCGTGTCGGGCTTGGGGACGTTGCGGATTCGTGGTGGGCGCGTCAGTTCTAATGAACTGCTGACGCTACCGGCGCGAACGGCATTGCCAATGCGGATGGCACTGGTTTCAGTATAGCGCCCCTGATGGCAATGGCCCGTGGTGGCTCACGCATCTGCCGTTACCGGCACGAATGGCCACTACCTCCCGAT
>NZ_JBYOJU010000083.1:0-19985 GCF_057798855.1 Cupriavidus sp. 96C5-1
GCGCCGTGCGCGGCGGCTACGTGCCCTTCCTGCCGGTCTTCAGCGCCGTCAAGATCGACTCCACCTTCAACGCCTCGCAACTGATCGGCCAGACCCAGAACGTGGTCAACATGAACGGCAACAACGCGGCCTTCGTCGCCGACATCAAGTCGCATGTCGATTCCACCCAGAACGCCAGCAACAATATCTATCGTTGACGCCGCTGCCGTCCTCCCGGCTTGCCGGGCGGGCGGCTTTCCCTTGCCGCCGTCATGGCAGCCCAATCGAAATTCTCGGAATTCTCGGGTTGGATCGTGCCACCCGCGGATACACAATGAATGCGTAGCGTGTCGATGGCGAGCCTGGCTGCCCGCCGCGTCCTTTTTGGTTCGCTTGCGCGCGCAGGAGGCGATCGTGCCAGTCCTCTTGACCCTGTTTCCCGTGCATGGAGTGCACACGGTGGCGAAGCGCCTCCTGATGACAGGCGCCTGCCTGCTGGCACTGGCCGGTTGCGCCGACTTTCGTCCGCCGGTGTATCAGCGTCCGGAGACGCCGGCCAAGCCGGACTGGGCGCGACAGGGTTCGATCACGGTCTCCGCGTCGGACACGATCGTGCCGAACTGGTGGCAGGCGTTTCGCGATCCCTATCTCGACGGACTGGTCGACAAGGCGATCGCTGGCAACTATGACATCAAGGTGCTTGCCGCGCGCATCAAGGTGGCGGGCGCGCTGATCGGCGAGGCCAAGGCAGGCGCGCTGCCGGTGTTCGACGTCGGCGCCGGGGCAAGCTTCGAGAAGAGCACTGGACAGTCGCTGGTCAAGACATACAACCTTGGCACCCAGGTCAACTGGGACATCGACATCTGGGGCAAGGTGGAGAAGGGCGTGCAGGCGCAGGCCGCCGAATTCAGCGCCACCGAGGCGGACTGGCGTGCCGGCTACCTTACCCTGGTGGCTGACGTGTCCACCACCTACTTCCAGATACTGCAACTGGATGAACAGATCGATCAGCAGGCCAGGACACTGGCCAAAAACAAGCAGATCCTCTCCACCTACCAGGCGATGTTCCAGAATGGCCTGATCCCGAAGATTCGCGTGATGCAGCAGCAGGCGGAAATCAATCGGCTGACCAAGGACCTGCTGGAGCTGCGCCGCTCGCGCGATATCTCGGAAAATGCACTTGGCACGCTGGTGGGTGTGCCGGCCGGCGTATTCAAGGTGCCGACCGGGCACCTGCAGGAGCGCATACAATTGCCGCCGGTGCCTGCGGGACTGCCGTCGCAGCTGCTATCGCGGCGCCCGGATATTGTCGCGGCGGAATATCGGGTATTGGAATCCTACAACCTGGTGGGCCAGGCGAGGCTGGCGCAACTGCCCAGCGTCAGCCTGACAGGCCGCGGCGGCACTGCGAGCTTTGCGCTGACGGATCTGCTGAAGTCCTTCACGTTCGGCTTCATGCCTAGCATCAACCTGCCCATGCTGGACCCGAACGTGCGCGCCCATGTGAAGACCACCGAGGCACAGACCAAGGTGGCCGAGAACGAGTACGGCCGCACGGTGATCACCGCCTTCGAGGAAGTGGAGAACGCACTGGTGAACGTCGATGCGCACAAGAAGCAGCGCGTGGAGTTGCAACAACAGGTGGAGCAGTTGCGTGTGGTGGCGGCGCAGATCGATGCGCAACTGAAGGAAGGTGTGGTGTCCCAGCTCGATGTGTTCGAGGCCCAGCGGTCGCTGCTGAACGCGCAACTCGAATTGTTGGCCAATCACCAACAGATCCTTGCCGACACTGTCACCCTCTACAAGGCGCTTGGGGGCGGCTGGCCGAGCGTCGCAGTCGCCAATGCGGGCAAGGAGACGACGCAGCAGGTGTCGAAGTAGCGCAGCGGCGGCGGTGGCACCGGGCTACGCGAGGTTGCCCGGCAAGCCGGAAATGCCCCGCAGGGCGCGCAGTACGCCGCCGGCGGACGTTTGACTAGCCGCATGCGTGGCCTACTATGTCCTTAGTCAACACGTTCACGGTGGAGCGAGCCGGTACGGCTCGCTCCACCGCCATGGAGAAATGGCTTGCCGCGGCGCATGCGCCGCGGCAAGCGTTGTTGGTGGTATCGAAACATGGCGCCAGACGAAGCTCTGATTGTCGAGATGCGGGCAACGGTGGGGCAGGTGTTCGATATCGTGCTCGTGCCCGTCTCGCATCCGGAACTGGACGAAATCCGCATCAACGATAGCCTGTTCGCCGTGGGGCGCGCGGAAGCGCCTTTTACCGCATACCCTGCCGAGGTGGCGGCGGTGCTGTCGCGCCGGCATGCGCGCATCTTCTCCGAGCATGGCGCGGCCTACGTCGCCGACCTGGGCAGCAAGAATGGCACCACGGTCAATGGCGAGACCGTGGCGCAGCAACCGGCAAGGCTGCGCGACGGGGATGAACTGCGCTTTGGCGCGGCGCTGTGCTACCGGGTGTGCCTGCATTCGCGCGCACCATTGCAGGCCGAACCCCAGGTTCAGCTCGTGCTGACGCTAAGCCCGGAGCGCGACGATCTCGGGCTGCTGCCGATCGAGCTGACGGGATTTCCCTTCCTGGTCAGCAAGGCCGATGAGACGTTTTCCCGCTACAAGGATGTCTATTCCCATCAGGTCAACTACGTTTCACGGCGTCATGCGCACGTCTTCCTGAAGGGCGGCCAGCCGTTCGTCGAGGACCTTGGCAGTACCAATGGGACCTTCGTCAACGGCAAGCGCGTGGAGGATCACGCGGTCGCGCTTGGCGAAGGGGATCTGCTTGCGTTTGGCGGTAATCACTTTGTTTATCGGGTCGCCATACATAGTCAGGCAGTCGCGGACGAGACCGTCACCAGTCGTCCGGTCGTGCGGCCCTCCGAGACGGAAAGCGCCATGCAGCCGGTGGAGGGCGTGGCGGCACCCGCGCCGTCAGTGTCAGTGGCGCCGGCGCAGGATCCCGACAAGACCACGTTCGTCGCCGCGGCCGGTTCTTTCCTCGATATCTTCTGCGTCGACTACGACGCGCAGCAGGACGATGAAATCAACCGCGAGGCCTTGCCCCAGCCCGAGGGCGATGGCAAGGCGGAGGACGGGCCCCGCGCGCAGGGCAGGTTCGCACTCGTCATGGGCCGGCTCGGCAGCAGTTTCGGCGCGACCGAGCGTGCCAGCCTGAAGCGCGCGGCACGCTGGGGCGGGGCATTGGCAGCGATCGTCGCGATGCTGCTGCTTGTGCAGTATTTTCGCGGCGCGTCCGAACGCGAGATGAAGGCATTGATGGCGAGTGGCAACTACGCTCGCGCGGCGGCCGTCGCCGACGCGTATCTTGCGCGGCACCCGGAGAGCACGCAGTTCAAGGCGGCAGGCACCGAAGCCCTGCTAAGGGCGCAAGTGCCGGCATGGATAGCCCAACTGCAGTCGCGCGACTTCAACGGCGCGCAAGCGGCGCTGACACGCATGAAGGCGCTCGGCGCGCACAATGCCGATGCGCGCGGACTGCTGGACGAACTCGACTGGATCGGCAGGCTGAATCGATTCGTGGCGGGCAGGGGTGGCGTGGAGGCGCCTATCCGCATCTACGCCGACGAAGGCAGCATCCGCGCCTTGCTGAAGCACTGGAACGACGATACGCCCGCGCACCAGCGCGCCCTCGACCGCATCGCTTCCTATGTGCCGCAGTTCAGGGAGCCGTACGCAGATGCGCTCAGCTACGTGCGCAAGTTGCAAAGCGACGACTCGGTCTATCTGGCGGCCATCGACCGCCTGAACGCGGCGCTTGCCACTGGCCTGGCAGGCGATAGTCCTCAGGCCCTGCAATCGGTGCTGGCGGATTACGCGGAGAAGTACCCCAGGCTCGGCGGCATCGAGCGGCTCAATCAGGATTTGCGGCAGTACCTTGAACTGGACGCGGCAATGCGCGCACCGACGCTGGGACCGGTGATGGCACAAATGGCCAAGCCCGGATTTTCCACGCCTGTGTTCCAGGCGCGCTACCGAGAGCTGGCGGCCGGCCGCCTGCCTCCGCCGGACGTGGTAAAGCATTACGGCGAGGCGGACAAGGCCTGGCGTGCGGGAAACAGTGCCGGGACCTTTGCCGGGCTGCAGCAGATAACGACGGGACCCTGGGCCGAGGCGGCGGTCAGGGACCTGGCGCGCAGGCAAGCCGTGGCCGCGCAGTTCGCTGAACTGCCGAAGGCGCGCGGAGGCCCCGGCTTCGAGGAGCGCCTGCTGTCGTTCTACGCCATGCTGGATCCGGCCGAGGACAGCTATTTCCTCAAGGCGGTCGAGCCTGATGTGGCGGCTATCCACGACGCCGCGCTCAGGCGCGCGCAAACGCTGATGAACGGCGCGCTGGCCTCATGGCGCCAATACCGCCGCGACGGTGCGATCGGCGGCGAGCAGCGGCTCGAATCCGAGATTTCGCCAAAGTTCCGCACGCAGGCGCGCTTGCTGTCCAATGCCAGCACGCAGGCGCGGCAGGGCATGCGTATCTACGCGCAGCTGAAAGTCGGCGATACGGCGCAGTGGAGCCAGGTCCAGGCGGACATCGATTCGGAGTCGGCGTTGCAGCGGCGTTCCTTGCAGGAGTTGCGCATGGTGCTGAATCCTGCCTTGCTCAAGGCCAAGCTTGCATTGATAGGGGGGGAGGGCGATGAAGGACGACGGCCGGGACAATCGCCTTAAGCCGCTGGCTGAGGCGCTGGAAGATCACAGTGCCGAGGGCATCGCCATTCTCAGCGCGGAGCCCTGGAAGCTGATGCAGCTGTCCGTGCTGGTCATGGTCTTGCTGGTCCTGTGCGCGCTGGTGTGGGCTTTCGTGGGCCATGCGGATGTGATCGTGACCGCCGACGGCACGCTGGCGCCCGAGTCTGAAGTACGGCGCTTCTACGCACCCGTCGACGGGGAGCTGGCGGATCTCTACGTGGCGGAGGGCCAACCGGTGTCGAAGGACGATGTGCTGGCGCGGCTGAATGCGCGTGGCGCGATCGAAGCCGCCACCAATGCGCTGGAAGCGCAGCTGAAGCTGCAGGATTCCGAGCGCGAGTGGAAGCAGTTCCCCGACAAGAAGCTGTTGATGGAGCGCAAGGCCGCGGCGCTGAAGCAGCAGATCGAAGTGGCCGAGCGTCTCCATGAGACCCGGACGGCGGAGGGCACTACCCGCCTTGCGGAGCAGCAGCGCGCGCAATTGCAGCAGGCGCGCAGCAACCTGGACAGCGCGCGCCGCGCCCGCGATTTCGCCCGCCAGGAGCAGGACAGGTATGCGCGCCTGTTCGCGCTGCCCGGCGGTGGCGGTGTCTCGCAGTCGCAGGTGGAGTCCAAGCGGATCGCCGCGGTCGAGGCGGAGAATGCGCTGCAGATTGCCCAGTCGCGGCTCACCGAGCTGGATTCCAAGCTAAGCCAGGAGTTCAACCAGGCCACCGTGCAGCTCGAAGGCAGCAGCCAGGAGTTGACCAACCTGCGCATCCAGTATGACGCCGCGTTGCGCGAGATCAGCAACACCGAGGACAAGCTGCGCCTGCAGGTGCAGACGGCGCGGCTGGTGGCCGAAGCGGCGGCGCGCATCCGCTTCGAGAATATCGATAAGGACAACTTCCTGCTGATCCTGGCACCCGTGGCCGGGGTGATCACGGATGTCAGTTCCACCCAGCGCGGCGACAAGGTCCAGGCGAATGCGCCGCTCGGCGGTATCGCGCCAAAGAATGCGCGCCCGGTGCTCAAGATCGTGATCGCCGAACGGGATCGCGCTTTCCTGCGCGAGGGCCTGCCGGTCAAGCTGAAGTTCAATGCCTTTCCCTATCAGCGCTATGGCCTGATCAACGGCACGCTCGATTACATCGCGCCGGCCACCAAGCTGACGGGCCAGAACAAGCAGCCGGTGTACGAGGGCCGGGTCAGGCTGTCGCAGGACTATTACCTGGTGGCGGGCAACCGCTATCCGTTGCGCTATGGCATGACCGCCACGGCGGAGATCGTGGTGCGCGAGCGCCGCCTGATCGATCTGGGGCTGGATCCGTTCCGGCAGGTGGCCGGCTGACATGCGCATGGCGCGTGCGGCGGCGCGGGGCGGCCGAGGGGATGTGCCGGTGGCCGGGCGCCGGCGGGCAGGGTGTGGTGCAAAGAGCGGGAAAAAGATCAAGGAGCAGACGAGATGACAGCGATTGTGCGGGTCGACGACGAAGTCATCGGCGTCGAGGAGTTTATCCGGGTCCTGAAACTCACAGGCCAGTTCGAGGGGCTGATCGAGCAGATCGTCAGGGACAAGCTGACGGTGCACGCGGCGAAGAAGCAGGGCATCGCCGTGTCGGCGGACGAGATCCAGGCGCGCGCGGATCAGTTTCGCCGCGTGCAGGGCTTGCACCGCGCCAAGGAGATGAACCATTACCTGGACGTGCTCGGCGTCAGCCTGGATGAGTTCGAGGTTTTTGTTACCGACAGCCTCTATCAGGAGAAGATGCTGGCCGAGGTGACCAGCGACGAGGCGGTGGACGCCTATTTCAAGCTGCATTCGCCGAAGTTCGACAGCATCGAGGTCAGCCATATCGTGGTCGATGCCGAAGGCACGGCCAAGGAGCTGATTTCCTATCTGCGGGACGACCCCGGCAGTTTCGCCGAGATGGCGCGCGAGCACTCCATCGCGGATACGAAAGAACAAGGCGGCGCGATCGGCAAAGTCCTGCGCGGTTCGCTGAAGACCGACATCGAAGCCAAAGTGTTCAACGCCGCCGAAGGCGACCTGCTGGGGCCGTTTCCCTCGCAGGACAAATCGTTCTTCGAGATCTTCATGGTGAGTGCCAAGCATCCCGCAGTCCTCGACGCGGATGTGGCGGCGGAGGTGCGCCGGCGCCTGCGCGAAGACTGGCTGATGGCCAGGGCGCAGGAACACGTCATCGAAGCGCGCTAGGTGCGGGGGGGTGAAGCATATGGAAGCCAGCTCTGACCTGCAGCCGCTCGCCGATTTCCTGTCGGGCGTGGAGATACTCTCGCCGTTCTCGCGAGAGGAACTGGAGTGGCTGGCTGAGCATGCGCAAGCACTGTCCTATGGCTTCGGGGAGACGGTCTGCGACGCGGGAGAGCCGGCCGGTGGCCTCTTCGTCATCAAGTCGGGCTCCGTGCGCATCTTCAACGAGGAAAACGGCAAGGAGGTGAGCCTGGGCGTGCGCAAGGCGCGCGAAGTCTTCGCCGATATCGCCATGCTGCGAGAGTACCGGCACGAGTCCTCGGTACGCTCTTCGGGCAAGACCGAGCTGCTGTTCATCCCGCGCAGCGTGACCGAAGCCATGCTCGCGCAGAATCCGGCCGCCATGGCGTTCATCTCCAGCTATGTCGCCATCAGTTCGGCCGGCGGCTTCGTCGCGCGTCTGTTCGATCTGCGCGGCAAGCTCGACAAGGGCGAGCTCGAGGAAGCCGTGCGCAGCGTGGGCGTGAAACGGGTCTCGGCCGGCAAGGATATCCTGAAGCAGGACGCGCGGGAGGATCGCCGCCTGTACGTGGTGCGGCAAGGCGAGGTGCGCATCGTGCGCATCGAGGAGGGCGTCGAGTATCCGCTGGCGACGCTGCGCCAGGGCGACATCTTTGGCGAGCGCGCCTGCGTGATGCGGCAGGAGCAGATCGCCTCGGCCATCGCCGGCACGGATGCCAGGCTGCTGGTGATTCCGGAAAAGACCGTGCAGCTGATCCTGGAGCGCAATCCCAAGCTGCGCGAAGTGCTGGAGGAGCGGATCCGTTTTATCGACCGCGAGCTGCATCGGCAAAAGAAGATGGCCGAACGGCGCAAGCGTCCCGTCATGCTCGACCTGCGCTCGAAGCCGGAGTTCGGCGAGCGGGTGATCCGCCGTTTCGCCCTGGTCGAACAGGCCGAGGAGATGGATTGCGGAGCCGCCTGCCTGGCCATGATCTGCCGCCATCATGGCATTCCCATGACGCTGGGCAAGCTGCGGGAACTGGCCAACGTGACCACCCAGGGTGCCACGCTGGACAGCCTGGCGCGCGCCGGCGAGTCGCTCGGTTTCACCACGCGGGGCGTGCAGTGCACGCACGATTCCCTGCTGGGCTTCGCGCTCCCGTTTATCGTGCACTGGGAAGGCTATCACTACGTGGTGGTCTACGGCGTGTCGAAGCGCTGGGTATGGGTGGCCGACCCGGCTCTCGGCTTTCGCAGGATGCGGACAGAGGAGTTCGAGCGCGGGTGGAGCGGCACCTGTCTGCTTTTCACTTCCGGGGAGAGCATGGCGCAGCTGGCGGTGGCGCGCTCGCCCTGGCTGCGCTTCATTGGTTACCTGGCGCCGTACAAGCGGATTCTTGCGCACCTGTTCCTGGCGACCTTTGTGATCCAGGTGCTGGGGGTAGTGCCGCCGCTGATCATCCAGAACATCCTTGACGGCGTGGTGGTGCACCAGAACGTGGGACTGCTGAACCTGCTGATCCTGGGGCTGATTGTCTCCAGCGTCTTCTCGCAGCTGATGAGTACGGTGCGGGCCTATCTCGCCAACTTCATGGTGCGCAATATGGATTTTGCGATGATGTCGCACTTCTTCAAGCACACCTTGTCGCTGCCGTTTTCCTTCTTCGCCAAACGCAAGACGGGCGATATCTTTGCCCGTTTCCAGGAGAACCAGACCATCCGCGCCTTCCTGACCGAGTCGACGGTGACCACCGCGCTCAACCTGCTGATGGTGTTTATCTACTTCACCATCATGTTTCTCTACAACGTCAAGATGACGCTGGTGCTGATCGCCTTTGTGATCCCCATCGCGGCTTTGACCGTGATTGCAACGCCCAGGGCCAAGGCCTATGCGCGCGAGGTGTTCACCACCTCGACCGACGCCAGGTCCTACCTGATGGAGACGCTGAGCGGCGTGGAGACCGTGAAAGGCATGGGCATCGAGCGCCCGGTGCGCCTGAAGTGGGAGAAGAAGTACGCCAAGGCGCTGGAATTGCAGTACAAGGCGCAGGCTTTTCACATCCTGGTCGGGCTGGCCAGCCAGTTGCTCAATGCAGCGACGACCATTGCCGTACTGTGGGTTGGGGCCAACCTGGTGCTGCAGCGGGAACTGACCATCGGGCAACTGATCGCCTTCAATGCCTTCATGGGCAGTGTGCTGGCGCCGTTGATGGGGCTGGTGGCGCTATGGGGCCAGCTCAACGACGCCGGCGTGGCCATGGAACGGCTGGGCGACGTGCTGGACCTGGATCCGGAGCAGAAGCCGCAGGACCTGCCGTCGCGCGTGATGCTGCCGGACCTGCAAGGCGAGATCAATCTGGAGGGCGTCTATTTTCGCTATGGCGGCAACGAAACGCCTTACGTGCTCGAGAACATCAGCTTCAGTATCAAGCCGGGCGAACTGCTGGCCATCGTCGGGCGCAGCGGATCGGGAAAGACCACCCTGGCCAAGATGCTGGTGGGCTTCTATGCGCCTACCGATGGCAAGGTGACGGTGGACGGCTATGACCTTGGCGTGATCGACAAGGAGTATTACCGTGCGCAGATTGGCTACGTGATGCAGAGCAACCTGCTGTTCTCGGGCACCATCGCCGAGAACATCGCCTGCGGGGACGATAGTCCGGACCGCCGCCGTATCGAGGAAGTGGCAAAGATGGCCGATGCCCACGCGTTCATCAGCAAGCTGCCGCTGGGCTATGAGCAAGTGGTTGGCGAGCGGGGCATGGGACTGTCCGGCGGGCAGATACAGCGCTTGTGCATAGCGCGCGCGCTGTATCACGATCCCCGCCTGCTGGTCTTCGACGAAGCGACCTCGGCGCTGGATACCCAGTCCGAGAGCAATATCCTCGGCAATATGCAGGAGATCCTGCGCGGCCGCACGGCCGTGATCATCGCGCACCGCCTGAGCACCATCATGCGCGCGGACAAGATCCTGGTGCTGTACGAGGGGGCCATCGCCGAGCAGGGGCGGCATGAGGAACTGCTGGAGCGCAAGGGCATGTACTACCAGCTGGTGCAGAAGCAGCTGAGCGCGGCTTGATCGCGGCTTGAGCGCTGCCGCACTGCCTGCTTCCTTCCGGCCCGGAGCACCGGGGCTTGCACGTGTCGATGGGACGCGATGAGGTAACGCAAGGCGTAGGGAGCGCGACATGAAGCTATTCAACCAGGGCGGCCTTGCCGGCTCCGCCATCTCCTACGCCGGGCTGATCGAGAAAATCGAGATCCTGCGCTCCACGCTGCGCTGGGCATCCAGGCTGGAGCGCGCGGAGATCGAGAAACTGCTCAAGCAGGCGACAACGCTGCGCGACGAAGTGATGCAGCTGTCGCACAAGGAGCGTTTTGTACAGGCGGCGGTGGCCGAGACGGCCCCGGCCGACCTTGCGCCACGGGAGCGCCGCCAGGCCCTGCTGGAGCGCAGCTTTATTTTCGAGGGCACTTTCGGCGACAACCCCAAGCTGCTGGAGGCGCTGGAAATCGCCGAGAAGGCCGCGCCGACCGACCTGCCCGTGCTGATCGATGGCGAGAGCGGTACCGGCAAGGAGTTGATGGCCAAGGTGATCCATGCCAATGGGTCCCGAACGGACAAGCCCTATATCTCGGTGAACTGCGGCGCGATTCCCGAAAACCTGATCGAGTCGGAACTGTTCGGGCACAAGAAGGGGGCTTTCACCGGCGCGTCTGCCGATCGCCGGGGCAAGTTCGAGAGCGCGCATACCGGCACCATCTTCCTCGACGAGATTGGCGAGCTGCCGCTGACCGGGCAGGTCAAGCTGCTGCGCGTGCTGGAGTCGCACGAGATCCAGCGGGTCGGCTCCGACGAGACCATATCGGTCGACACGCGCATCGTCGCGGCCACCAACCGCGACCTGCGGCGCCTGAGCGATGAGGGCAGGTTTCGCGAGGACCTGTTCTACCGGCTCAGCGTGATCCACGTCACGCTGCCGCCGCTGCGCGAGCGGCGCGACGAGATCGGCCTGCTGGTGGCGTATTTCGGCGACGAGGCGGCCGGTACGCTGAAGCGCCGTCCCGTCAAGCTGACGCCACGCCTGCGGGATTTCCTGATGAACTACGCTTATCCCGGAAATATCCGCGAGCTGCGCAACCTGATGTACCGGATCTCCTGCCTGGCCGGCGACACGGCCGATCTCGAACACCTGCCGCAGGATCTGCGGCCCAAGTCCGCAGCGCCCGCCATGGCGGCAGGCGGCTCGCCGCCCGGCGGGGCCGATGCGTCGACGGCCGCTTCGCTCAGCGAAGCCAAGCGCGCCGCCAGCGATGAAGCCGAGCGCGCATTCCTGGAGCGCGGGTTGCTGGAAGTGGGCGGCACCGTGGCGGAACTGGCCAGGCGCTTCGACATGAATCGATCCCACCTGCAGATGCTGTTGAAGAAGCACGGCATCCATTCCAAGGACTTCCGCAACCAGGGTACTGCACAGGGCGGCAAGGCGAGATAGACGGTTTTGCGCCCAGCGTGCCTTGCGCAGGCGCGCTGGGCGCTACAGCGCTGGATTGACCATGGTCTTGTCGGCGCTGTAGAGGTCTTCCGCCCGCGCCACCACCACAGAGATATTGTCGTGGCCACCCCGGCCCAGCGCCGCCGTCACCAGGGCCTGGGCAGCCAGTTCGCAATCGCCGCAGGCCAGTATGCTGGCGATCTCCGGATCCCTCAGTTCATTGCTGAGCCCGTCGCTGCAGAGCAGGAAGATGTCGGCATCGGCCACTTCGACCCAGGTCTGGTCCAGGTCCAGCGTGGCATTTGCGCCGACGGCGCGGGTGATGGTGTTGTGGGCCGGATGATGAATGGCTTCCTCCGCCGTGATCAGGCCGCGTGCCTTGAGTTCTTCCACTCGGCTGTGGTCCCGGGTTAGCTGCGTCAGGTGCGCGTCGCGGTAAAGATAGATACGGCTGTCGCCTGCCCAGAGGCAGCCGCAGAAGCGTTCGCTGGCCATCAGCACCACCACGGTGCTGCCGATGCGGCGCACCTGGCGGCGCGCCGCTTCCGCGAGAAGTTCCCGGTTGGCGTCCTGCAAGGCGGTTCGTGCATCGTCCAGCAGGGTCTCGACGCTGCGGGGCGGGCCCAGCCTGGCCAGCATTTCCACGACGAGATTGCTGGCATAGTCGCCCACTGCGTGGCCGCCCATGCCATCGGCCACGGCCCACAGTCCGCGCTCGGGTTGCGCGAGGCAGGCATCTTCATTGCGCTCCCTTACCAGGCCGACATCGGAGCGAGCCGCCGAGGTCCAGCGGAATTGCGATGCACAGGTCACGATCATCTCCGGTATTCGGGCGAGCAGGGCGCACGGCCGCCATGCCGCGGCGCGGGAAACGCCGGCGTGGCGGCCGGTGCGTGGCCGGACTGTGCAGGGGGCCGCGCTGATTGCGCGTGGCCAGCTTACATCCGTCCGTTGTTCCTTGCCCCCTGTCCCGCTTGCACATTGATGTTCGCGCCAGGCGCCGTATTGCGAACGTCGATGTTCTGGAACTGGTTAACCATCTGATCAGCATAGAAGCTGTTGTTGATCTCGTAAAAGTTGACGGAGGGGCCGACACTCGGCGTTGCCGGGGCGTAGGGCTGAATCCAGCCGAACACCCAGGGGGCGCCGCCGCCACGGATGGCGGCCATAGCCTGCCCGTCCAGCGTGCGGTTGGCGTAGAGGTCTTTGATGGTGAGCGCCGCCATGATCGGTCTCCAGTGCGTGGAATGGGATTCGGGCCGTCTTCGGTCCGGTCGGTGGCTTGTCGCCATGCTTGCATGGAGCAAAGCGCATGCCAGCGGTCGGCCGATTCTCATGCATCGGCGCAAGTGCCTGATTTTGCTGGCCTCGCGCCGCGTGCCAGGCAAAATCCGGCCGACCGCGTGCTGTCCTATCGCCGGCACCGTTGGCGTCTCGCCAACAGCGCCGAGCCGTATGGTGGCCGCAGACCATCGCTTTGGGGCCGGCGGACGGAGACGTTGCCGCTCGCTGCGTGCCCCCTGGTTCGGGGCACAGTTGCAGCGCTCTTGTTGATGCTGCTTCCCCGATACACGTAGTCAATGGGTCCGCTGCAATGCCGTGGCGCCATGCCGTTCGTGGCCTGATGGCGGCGCTGGACCAACACATTGAATGGCCTGCTGTTGGTGGTGCTGCAACGGTTTCTCCGGCCCAGGCGGGCAATGCTGCCTGCAATCCTTTGTCGCGCCTGGGACTGTGGCGCATGGCACGGTTGATGCGCATGGATGGCAACGAAGCGGGCATTGCCTGCGGCAAGCAAACAGATCAGAGGCAGCCATGAACCACCAAGAACAACAAGGCCATGCGCAGGCCAACCCGCGGCAAGGCGCCGATGCCATTGGCACAGGCCTGCCGCTGGGAGCACACCTGATCACGGAGCGCCGTGGCTACGCCCATCATGGCATCTACATTGGCGCAGGCAAGGTGGTTCACTACGCCGGGTTTGCCGGATCATTGCATCGCGGCCCGGTGGAGGAGATCACGCTGGACGCCTTCGCGGTTGGCCAGCCGGTCAGCGTGAAGGCCAATCCCTGCGCGAGGTATGTCGGTCTCGAAGCGGTGGCGCGCGCATGCTCCCGCCTCGGCGAAGACAATTACCGCCTGCTCACCAACAACTGCGAGCACTTCTGCACATGGTGCCTGTTTGGCGAAAGCCGCAGCGAGCAGGTGGAAGCGTGCCTGCACCATCCCTCCAGGGCCGTGCACACCCTGGCCAACCTGCTCAGGACTTTTTTCGAATCCGAATGGAAGGGCGGGCACTTCGGTGCCCGCACTGCATAGGCACGGCGCCCCTTCGCGGGACAAAGGCAGCGCCAAGGAAGCAAAGGAGACTGACATGCAAGCGAGCGGAATATCCCTGCGCAGGCTGATCGACAAATGGCTGGGGTCGAACCTCGCGGCCCCCGCGCGCATCACGCGCTTGCGCCGCTCGCTGACTTGCCGCGGCGGCTGCGTGCGGGTGGACGTGGCACGTCCCTCGGGGCCGGTATCGATGTTCTTCTTCCGCCACGACGACGGATGCTGGTGCGTGTTCCCGCCGTCGCTCAGGCTGGGCTGAGGCTGAAAACGCAACGAGCCATATCCTTATGGAGGGATAGGCGTCCGAATCTGGCCATGCACGGATCTGTCCATCTATGATGACCTCAGGCACACCGAAGAGGAGTTGCAGCATGGAGCGACAATTCGAATATGGCGGCTACGCCATAGTGGCCCGCGCGGTGCCTTCGGCCGCCGGTGGGTTTACGGCGATGGTCGTCATCGCTGACGCTTTCGGCGAAGCCTCGCAGCCTTCGTTTGCGGAGGAGGCGGGCATTGCCGAGACGGCCGAAGCCGCCATTGCCCTCGCTGAAGCCGCCGCCATGCGCACGATTGACGCTGGACAGGTGAACTAGCCGCAGTTCGATCTGGCGCCGTTTGCCATTGCCCCCTGAGAGCCTGCCCGCGCACACCAGCCGCATTCTGCTGGAAACCATTGCTTACATTCGCCGAATGGTGCCGTGCCTATGCTGATCGGAGGCGCATCCTTGATCGGAGAGACTCATGAAGCCCACACTTGCACTGCTTGCCATTGTTACCGTGCTGCTCGGCGGCTGTGTGGTCGCTCCTTATGGTGGCGAGCATCGTGGCGGCGGCGGGTACTACGGCGGCGACGCGCGGGAGAACCGCGACAGGGACCAGGGTGGCCGGGGCGACCATGGCGACCATGGTGACCGGGGCGATCGCCGGGATTCTGGCGATGACCGCAATCGAGGGCCGGGCGGCGGGCGGGACCAGTACTGAGCCTCCACGGCCCGGCAAGCGCGCGCTTGCTGGCTCCGGTCCCGGGCCCAGGCCCTTCGATGCAAGGGGCAGCGCATTCATCGGTATGAGTCTGTCACGCGTCGCCGGATAGAGCGTGGGCGTATCGCCGGAATCCAGGCGCAGATGAGCGGGCCCGGTACCGGGAGCAGGGCGATGAACGCGCTCGTCTTGGCGGTCCGGCTGCGCCGGTCTTTCGCTTCGCTGCGGCGCCGTCCGCTGCGTCGAGGCCTGTTTGAGCCTGTGGGGGAGCGGTTGCCTACGGCGGGGGACGTTTCTTTGTGGGCGGCGGGGTGTCATCGGCGCCGGGGCTGGGAGAGAGGCGAAGAGCGCGCTCAGCGGCAAGCTGTCTGGCTAACCGCCTGACCAGGCCACTCAAGGGGCTCTCGGTGTCAAGCTGCGCCCGGTTGCAGGTCCGCGCCGTTATGATTGCCAATGCCTGAATGCGCGCACCTTCAGCCTTTGCAATTGCCAGGCGATATGCTTCTCTGGAGTCGGCGAGTGCCCGGGCGAGGCGTGCCTGCGCGCTAGCGATCACTTGAGGATCCTTCGGCGCCGCGTTTCTCAGCGCCGCGTAGAACTGTGACTCGGCCTCCTCGTTGGCCTGCTGAAGCTCGTTCCTGGCGTCTCTAGCCGCATGCTCGAATTTTTCCTCGGCCTCCTGAATCGCGTCAGCCTGTGCCTCGGTTGACCCGGATGTATCCGCCGAATCGCTCATGCTTCTCCCCTGTCCTGTTGGGGACAGTATCTATCCTCGATACTGGGGTCAGAACCCCCAACTGAGGGGGTTCGTTTGTCCGCGGGCGCAGGTGCGGGGCGGTGGCGACGCCCATGTCGATGCCGCAGATACGGTGTCAGGCCGCAAGCATGTCCACCTCGCTGCCTGGAAGGAGCCCTTCCTGAAGCCCTTGGCGTCACCGCGCAGGCTGCGGCAGAATCCGAATGTCTTGGTTTCGCGGCAGATCGTGGAGATACCTCCGCCGCTGAGGCACCTTTGTTTGCAATCAGCAGCTTGCCGAGCCGGTATGCTTCGTGCGAATCACCTTCTCCGATCTGGATAACGTCATGAAATCCCTTCTCGCATTGTTTGTTGCCTGCGGCGCGTTGCTCAGTGGCTGTGTGGTAGCGCCCTACGATGACGGATACCGTGGCGATCGAGGCAACGGCTGCCCTCCTGGCCAAGCGAAGAAAGGCAATTGCAGGGTTGATCAGTACGACAACGAGTCGTTCTGCCCCCCAGGGCAAGCCAAGAAGGGCCGCTGCTGATTTCAATTCGCCTATGCGTTGATTCTGCCGAGGCTTCGTCGGCGAAGCCAGGCGTACGGATCCGGCCCGTGCTTCTTCCAGCGCACCAGCGCCGGCCTCAATCGTGTGGATCACCAACAACGCGGCGGTGATCGCAGGCAACCCGCCCAGCGGCACGGGCTCATCCATTGGAATCTGGCCCAGCGGGTAACCCCAGGCGTGTGATGGCAAAGATCGAGGCGCGGTGCGCCAGGTGGTTGCCGGCCGTCTGCGGCTGCACTCCCAGGCCCTGGGTAATCGGGAGATATCCCGGTTGCCTGTCAGCGGCCGCTCTGTGTACACGAGCTTGCCACTCTCATACAGGCGGATATTGGCGGTGTAACCTATACTCTCGTCCTTTCGCTCGCGCTGCGTGATTGTTCCATGATGCCAGTGCTACGCCGTAGCACTTGGGTGCATAAACAGGCCCAAGCAGTCAAGAGTGAGCGGAAACAAGGCAGACTAGAAACAACCGTAGAACCCAGTACCCAAGCCGTTCTCCAATGAATTCAACCCCTCGCCGCATCTCGGTTGCACCGATGATGGATTGGACTGATCGCCACTGCCGCATGTTTCACCGGCAGTTGAGCCGCCATGCATGGCTGTACACGGAGATGGTGACCACCGGCGCTCTGCTCCATGGCGACGTGGCGCGCCACCTCGATTTCGATGCGGCGGAACAGCCCGTGGCGCTGCAACTTGGCGGAAGCGAGCCTGCTGACCTCGCCGCAGCGGCGAAGCTGGGAGAGCAGTGGGGCTATGTCGAGGTCAATCTGAATTGCGGATGCCCTTCCGAGCGTGTGCAGCGAGGTGCCTTTGGCGCTTGCCTGATGGCGGAACCTGCCCTGGTGGCGGATTGCGTGAAGGCGATGCGCGATGCGGTATCGATTCCGGTGACAGTGAAGCATCGTATCGGCATCGATACCATCGATCACTATGATTTCGTCCGTGATTTCGTGGGTACCATAGCTGAAGCGGGCTGCAAGACCTTCATTGTCCATGCGCGCAACGCGATCCTGAAAGGTCTGAGTCCTAAGGAGAATCGCGAGATTCCGCCGCTGCGCTACGAAGTGGCATACCAGCTCAAGCAGGAATTCCCGCAACTGGAAATCCTGATCAACGGCGGCATTGTCACGCATGACGAGATGGACGAGCACCTGGCGCACGTCGATGGCGTGATGATTGGGCGCGAGGCCTATCACCAGCCATATGTGCTGGCGGACATGGATGTGCGTTTCTATGGCGCGCAGACGCCCGTGCCTTCGCGGCAGGCGGTTGAGCTGGCAATGCAGCGCTATATCGGCGAAGTTGTCGAGCAAGGGGGCTATATGGGAGCCGTCACTCGCCATATGCTGGGCCTGCATCGCGGCATCCACGGCGGCAGGGGCTGGAGGCGGGTATTGTCGGACGCGCGCCGCATGCACGCGGCGCGTACGCGTGCGGCGGTCGATGCCTTGTTTGAGGAGGCACGCGCGCACTTGCAACCGGGCGGCGAGCAACCCCTCGAAGTGGCTTGAGCGCCACGGCAGGAAGGGTGGATTCGGGGTGCCGGACATCCCGGCTGGAGCTTTTCCTCTAACTTCGAATACTGTTTTTGTGCGCTTGGGCCGTGGCGGGGCGCTGCGCGCACTTGTGCGGACCGGCGAACCGCTTTCCCGCTATGGCAAAGGGATTCCCCTAATTAGTCAAGCCGGCCACAACTTCTTACACTGTGCCTGCCCTCGAATACAGGGTTTTCTTCAACTGATTATTAAGCCCGCCTTGTGCGGGCTTTTTTTTGCCTGGATGGCTGTTGTCGCGGGTCATCCGGTGATAGGGGGGCATGCGTGGGCGATTTCCATGGCTGATTTGCTTCCATCGGCCGCCCTCTGTTTACCCGGATGGTACGGATGGCAAATGACAGATAGATTAACGATGCCTTCAGGGCATTTGAGATCGCTAATTCAAGGGCCCGCGAAGCGGGCTCTTTTTTTCATGAGCGGTCTCACTTATCGATCGTGCGTGAGACGCCTGCGTCGACGGTGCCGTAGGCCGTGATGCTCGACTCCCGGCCATCGTTGCCTGGGTTGGCACACCCGCCGAGGATTGCCAGGAGCGCGCAGCTTGCCGTCAAGCTCCACAAAGTTTGTGTCATGGTTTCCTTCTAATCGGGCCGCTTAGTATCGCTGTGTTGAGTATTGAGTTGTTGCGTCCGGGTTTGGTTCCTAGGAGATTGCAATCGTCGCTGATGCGGCAGGCGCAGTGTTCCCGGCGGCTAGCCGGAAGATGATCGGGCAGGGCGGCAGTTGATGCGAGCGATGGACGCGATCCCGTCTGTCGCTCGTGCGACTGGTGGCGGATGCAATTGTTTGCAGTCTTGCGCGCTTCCGCGGTCTACGCTTGTCAGCAGTCCCGGCCGCCATTGGTCTTCCTATCCGAGGCAGGCGCGCATGGTGGCTTGGCAATGTGATCGATGGCGTTGGAGGGGATCATGCATCTGGCAGAGGCCTGTTACTTGCAAGGGAAGCGCAGGCTAATCCTGTGTCGCGCATTGCTCTTGATCGCGCCTGCCGGTATGTTTGCGGCCCGGTGGATGGGCTTCGATGGCACGACCCAGGGTGTTATCTTCCTCGCCGCGATCGTTCCGGGCGGCTGGCTGTATCTCGATGCCGTGGCCAGCGAACACCTGCGCCACCGGCGATAGCTCCGTTGCTGGCAAATCTCCGATGACCGCGCCAACCGCTCCGGTGCTGATCTGCCCTTGCTGCCATCGTGCTTCGCTGTACCCCGTCACGCTTGCCCTCTCCGATATCCTTGCTCAGGGAGGGCGTGGTGGCCCTCTGCGTGCCGTGCAAGTGTGGCTATGTCCTGCCTGCGGCGAAGGCGTCATAGCCGACGATGTCCTGCGTTGGGTGCTGGGTACCGAATCCGCCGGCGACAAGCCGGCTGCTGCATAGCTGGCAAAACTCTCTTGTGGTGTCGGGCTTCCGGTTGTGATCTGGTGTGTCGTAGCCCCTGGGCCTGGGCTCGGGGCGGTTGATGCTTTGTTCTCTCCCGGCTTTGCTCTAGCATGGAGTCGTCAAGGTTTCCTTGCATCGGGCACGGGAGGTAGCTATGGCAAAGTGCGACTTGAATGGGGATTGTTCCGTTAGCGAGTGCGCCGCCACGGCGGTGGCAGTCGGCGCGTTGGCGATTGGCGCGCTAGTCGCTATTGCCTGCCTCTGCTGCTCGCGGCGTGGAGCGGCGGGAAACGCCGATTCGCCTAATGGAAGTCATCGCTGAACTGTTCGGCGAGGGCTTCTGAACTCTTGAGCCGGTTCTTCTTTCCTGTGTCGATATCTATATTTTTAGATGTGGCTCGGCGTCTCCTGGTCGATCGTTCCCACCATCCTCGACACCTTGCTGCAGGACAAGGGTGCAGCCAAGTCACGGGGGCTATGATAGCTATGCTCAAGATGCGTAGGCTCAACATCGTGGTGTTGCAGGCATACGGTCAAGCTTGAGGCGGGCGCGGGTGGATGGCTCCTCCCTATGCAGGTCCCCGTGACGCTTATAGAGCACCTGGAGGTGCCCGCAAGGATCATTTCGGAAAAGCCTTGCCAGGACCGGCGGAGTCCCTTAAGATTCGCCCCCTTCGCCACACAAAGACCGCTGCAACGCAGACGGGACAAGGGTTGCGGGGGTTGGCAGGGGAGGTTGGCGAGCGGAGTTCAGGCGCCGGCCGCAGCAAAGAAAGTTTGCGAAACCTGTTGACGAAACGATGATCACGCTTCATAATCTTGTTTCTCTGCTGCAGACAACGCAGCGACGCGGTAAGCAAAGCGAGCCGCGGCCAGTTCTTTAACAAACAAACAACCGATAAGTGTGGGCGCTTGATAGCGGATGCGGAAGACTTCGGTCTTTTAGCTTACAAGTTATAAGTGCTCGCACAGTAAAACATGTTGGTTATGTCTTCGGACGTAGCCAGTCAGTTTTCTGAGAGTGAGCGACCGCTCGAAAGAGCGAGATTCTTC
>NZ_JBYOJU010000084.1:0-19512 GCF_057798855.1 Cupriavidus sp. 96C5-1
TTGGCAAGTCAAGCCGGCTGAGCGGCAGGCCCCGTCTAGCCTCGCTTCATTTGCTGACGCAACTGGGGTTGACCGGGAGTGCGCCGTACTCCCTGGATGACCTGGCGCACGGCACCGTCAGCCTGAACTCAATTCCGGCCATGCTCGGGCCGCTTGGAGGAGAACCGGCATGAACGTGATTGCTTTGGGAGGCTGCGGCCTCATGGGCCGGCATTTTGTCGAGACGGCGATCAAGCTCAAGGCCTTTACCCGGCTTACCATCGCCGACAGAAACGTGGGTGCGGCCCGAGACTATGCGCTTGCACTGAGGCATCCATCCATAGATTCCATGGAGGTGGACGCACGCGACCGTGTGGCCCTGACGAATGTCCTGAGGCAATACGACGTCGTGGTATCGACCATCGGCCCATATTACCTCTTCGGCACGGCGGTGCTCGAGTGCGCAATCGATGCGGGTTGCCACTACATCGACATCTGCGACGATCCCGAGCCGACTCTGGCCATGCTGGGTCTGCACGCCAAGGCCGAGGCCGCGGGGATCACTGCGATCATTGGTATGGGGGCAAGCCCGGGTGTTTCCAACTTACTGGCGAGCACGGCGATCCGGCAGGTGGGTGCACCACATCGTGTGGTGACAACCTGGGGAAGCACTTCGCGCGCGAAGGAGGAAGAAAACGCGGACTCCGAGATGGGCGCAGCACTGGAGCACTGGGTCGAGCAAGTCACCGGACGTATTCCAGTGTTCAGAGCTGGGGAAATCGCATTTGGGAGTCCGCTCGCCGAAATCCGCCTTGACGTGCCTGGCGTAGGGACGGTCAAGGCCCATACCGTGGGTCACCCCGAACCTGTCACTCTGCCGGGCACTTTTCCATCCATCCGTGAAAGCGTCAACGCGATGGTGCTCTCTCATGGCCTGGCCGGTGTACTGAAGGTGTTGCAGGCCCGGGTGGACAAGCACGGGCAGACGGTCAAGGAGGCTGCGGAACTGTTGCATACGATTTTGGTGAGCAAAGACCTGTCCGGGCTCTCGTTTGGTGAGTCGATGTACCTGTTGAAACGCTCACTCGCGGAGACTCTGTTTGGCAGGCGCTACATCCCCGCCGAGATGGCTGCCATAGCGGAGGGCAGGAAGGGGAAGAAGCGGCATATCTGCAGCGCTTGGTTGAATGGCGAAATCCCTGGCGGAATGGGGCCAAATACCTGCATCCCGACGGCGGTTGCGCTAATCATGCTGGCAAGGAACCAGATTAGCAAAAGGGGGGTAAGTGCCCCCGAGGCTGCGATACCAGCCGATGCGTTCTTTGGGCACTTAGGCCCATTTGTCCGCCTTCGTGATCCGAATCAGCCGGTCGTCGCCCTTCGTGAAGCCTTTGTGCAATAGCCAGGCCCGCCCAGAGGTAAGCGGCCTGGAAAGCCATCCACCCCGAGGACGGAATGCAACCGACCACCCGCACGTCCGTGCACCTGGCCACTTCCCTTTGCGACGACGTCAGCTCTGTTTGGGCGCGGAAGATCCGAAAAAATATCACGTATGGATGGCGAGAGTCGTGTGAGTTGCAGCCGACCTTACAACATCTTCGCAACTCGCCTACTTCCAGCCTTCGGATCTCGGCATAGTCCTGTTACAGCAAGGAGAAGCATCGAAGGCGGCGGAGTTCGACGTCCTCATCTCCTTTTCAAGAGACGAGGCAACGACTGCCGGGAGCGCTCATCTGTCGCATACCCGCTCACCAACCGGATAGACGGGCAAAAATCACAGCCGCGACGTACATTCCAATCCCAAACGATGTATGCGCCATCAGGTTCCGCCAGCGCGTCGTGCTGGGCGGAGGGGTCCTGGAAGCAGCGACACCTGCGCACATGCCCGGCTGCATGATGAGGAAAGGCGCCAGGACGCTGAGTACGCCGAGGGGCACCGCTGGAAGCAAGGTAGGTTCGCGCGCCTACCGGCCCTTGCTCCGCATGGGATTGCGCGTATAGCTTCCCAATCGCAGTGAATGCTGACAGCCTCGCCGCGTGGGCAGCCTCGTGCATAGCAGCCTTCGCCGCGAAGAACCCTGAACTGATCGAGGTAGCGGTAGACGATCAGGATCACATCACCGAGTGGTTGCGCAGGGGCTGTCCTCGCGGCCGTAACGGCCACAGCCCACCCGGCCGCAGGCTGCAACAGCCACACGCTGGGCTTGATGCGCTATCGGGCTGCGGCCAGTCCGGCATTCGTACAACGCTATTTCGCCGACGGTGTGGGTGCGAGGAGCTTGGCAAATGCGCCCAGTCTGGTGTTCAACACGAAGGACGACTTGCAGGCACGCCGGGCAGGGCGCTTGTGCCATCGGCATGTGGAACTTCCTCGGCACACGTTGCCTTCGCCCCGGAGAGAGACGCGTTCGATCAATGCAAGTGGTAGTCCGCAATGATGTGGATAGCGGTGTGCAATCGCTATGGCTTTGTAGTCTTTGCGTGCGATAGTCAAGCGTTTACCGTGTCCGACACGGCCAGCCCCTCGCATGCGTTCACAGCAGCTTTCGGATGCGGCTGCCGAGGGCCACCGCGGTAGCTTCGGATTCGATATTCGTAAAGCTGACAAAGACGGCGCGTGCCTGCGGCTTCCCGATGCTCCAGTCCGTCAACGATTGCGCATAGAGGCCGGATGCGCGCATCCGCGCAGCCAGGGCACTATCGGATCGTGCCGCGCCATGCATACGGAGTACGAGGTGCATGCCACCGGGCTGCGGTTCGACCTGCATCATCTTTGCGAGGACAGCGCTCAAGGACGCTGCCGCGACGTCGCGCCGTTCTCCATAAAGTTTGCGCGTGCGCTGGATATGCCGGGCGAAGTGACCTTCGGCCATGAACGCACTCACGATGGCTTGCGTCAGGGCCGGACTGCCGCCGCCAAATATTTGGGAGATCTGCTCGAACCGCTCCACCAATGCCTCGGGCACTACCAGGTATGCCAGACGGATGCCGGGGAAGAGAACCTTGCTGAAGGTGCCGGAATACAGCACGCGACCGTCGCGGTCCAGGCTTTTGAGGGCGGGCAGCGGCCGGCCGACATATCGATACTCGCCATCGTAGTCGTCCTCGACGATCCAGGCTTGGTTGCGGGAAGCCCAGTCCAGCAGCGCCAGCCGGCGCGGCAGAGAGAGCGACACGCAGAGCGGACTTTGATGTGCCGGCGTGACTACCGCAGCGCGGGCATGCGGCGCGGATCGGACGCCCTCCGCTACGACGATCCCTTCGTGATCCACTGGGACGGGTGCAAGCGAGTAGCCTGCCTGCTGTAGCAGCGCGCGCGTCGGCGGATAGCCGGGATCCTCGACCCAAACCTGACTCCCCGGGTCCAACAGAGCGCGGGACACCAAGCCAAGCGTCTCGCGATAACCCGATGTGAGGATAACCTGTGATGGCTTGCAGTCGATTCCCCGGGAAACGTTCAAATACGTCGAGATCGATGTGCGCAGGGCCCGTTGGCCGAATACAGGCGGGTAGGCCATGTCCGCAGGTTGCATGGCACGCACGCATCGTGCACTGATCCGGGCCCATATCTTTCGCGGAAACGCATCGAGCGCGGGGAGCCCTAGCTGCAGCGGTTTGATGTGCTCAGGGAGTGCGCCCAAGGGGAAGGGCTCTGGCTTCGCTCGCTTTTCCGGGCGAGGAGCGGCCGTGCGGAGCATTACGCCAGGCGCCACGACGGTGCCGGCCTGCCCGCGAGACAGGACGTAGCCTTCAGCCACCAGTAGTGCATAGGCGTTATCCACCGTGCCCCTCGCAAGTCCCAGTTCCTTCGCGAGCCCGCGGGCAGCGGGAATGCGGTCGCCGGGCTTGAGTAAGCCGTCGGCAATTGCATTTCTGACTCGAGCGTAGATCTGTCTGTAGAGCGGCTCTAGGGCGTCCTCGTTGAGAGGCAACCGCGTATCAATCTTCGTCGGATTCATGGCCTAGTTCGGATGGCAGTTTGTGGCTCTGTCCATTGTGCATCAAATCGCAATAGCATAGCGCCTTGTCAGGGCCCGAGGTGCGCGGCGCTATGTCCGCACAGCCACAGTATTTGAACGAAGTGAAGGAGAGGGTGTGAACGATTTTGTGCTACGACACGCGGAAACCGACGGTGAGCTGCGCGCTTGCTTCCCTGTCATGCGGGAACTACGGCCGCATCTGGCGGACGAGGCTGGCTTCCTCGAGCAGGTTCGACGGCTCATGGGCGAGGGATATCGGCTCCTGGCCGCGTGGGAAGACGAAGTGCCGCTCGCACTGGCTGGATATCGCGTCCAGCAAAACCTCATCTTCGGCCGCTTCCTCTATGTGGACGATCTCGTTGTGACTGCCGCCAGCCGCGGCGATCGTTTGGGCAGGAGACTGCTGGATGAGTTGAGTTCTGTCGCAAAGCGGTCGGAGTGCGCCCAGCTGGTGCTGGATACGGGCCTGTCGAATGCGCTGGCACAGCGCTTCTATTTTCGAGAGGGCTTGTTGACCGGCGCCATCCGCTTCAGCAAGCCGCTATCCCTGGAGCAGGCGTGAAGATACTGCGAGTCAGCTGCAGCAATCGGGGGCAGGCATCCGAGAGCTTCAGGCTCTCACAGGCCATTGTGGAAGGTCTGCTTGGCGGGGAACCGCACGCAAGCCTCATCGAGCGCAATCTCGGTGGGATGCCCATTGCCCACATCGACACCGGCTATGCGGTGGCCCTGGCATCCGCGACGGAGGAGTACGAAGGTGTTGTCGCAGGGACGCTGGAGGTATCGGAGGCGTTGATCAGGGAACTGGAGGAATCTGACTGCCTGATCATCGCCACGCCCTTGCACAACTACACGGTGCCGTCGGTACTAAAGGCCTGGATCGATCATATCGTTCGCGTCAGGCGCACATTCCGGTCCACGCAGACGGGCAAGGTTGGCGTGCTGCGCGACCGCCCGGTCTATGTTGCGGTTTCGTCCGGCGGCCGGTTCTCAGGTGAAGCGGCTGGGCAGCCGGACTTTCTAACTCCCTACCTGCGGGCAATCCTGGAAACCATCGGACTGCGTAGTACCCACTTCTTCACAGTGGAGGGAACCGCCTTCGGCCCGGATGCACTAGCTGAAGCCAGGCGCGCGGCGCAACATGCACTCGCTGGCTACTTTGCATAGAGCGGACTGAGTCAATCAGACCGGCAACGAAACGAGACGGGCTGGCCGCGCGCGGGCAAGCCACACCAGCATGATGTGTCGCCGTCGGAGCTCGCCCTTTTTTGATGGCGGCCTTCCACATGCCTGCAGCACTGCCTGCCTGGAAAAACCCAACGACTGTCTGCTCACAGGTCGATCCAAAAGCCAGTGAGGGGCGTTGTGCGTCGAGAATGGCGATGTCCGCCTACGGCCTCGGCGTCGATGGAGATAAAGCAACGTGAAAGCCAATCAACAAGCTGGGCAACCCGCGCCGGGCCCGAGACCCAGGCGCGCGCGCCACCGCTCAGCCATTGCCGCTTCGGTAGCCGTGGCCGCTCTGGTGGCCGGGTGTTCAGAGGGAAACCCGGCCGAGGGCGCTGGCGCGGCTGCCGAGGTAGACGTCGCTACAGTCCAGTTGCAGTCTGTCAAGGAGTGGGACGAGTTTAATGGACGCATTAGCGCGGTCGATTCGGTCGAGGTGCGCGCGCGGGTGAGCGGCTATATTGAACGCATTGCATACAAGGAAGGCGATATGGTGGATAAGGGTGAGATCCTGTTCGTGATCGACCCTCGTCCTTATCGCGCTGCACTGGATAGTGCGCTCGCGCTTTTGACGCGGACGCGAGCCACGCTGGCATTGGCGCAATTGCAGGACCAGCGCTCCCAGAGGTTGCTACAGGCCGAGGCCGGCTCGCGCGAGGAGGCGGAAACGCGCAGCGCGAACGTCGAACGTGGCCAGGCGGACCTGCGCGCAGCCGAAGCGGCAGTGGCTGTCGCACGGCTAAACTTGCAGTTTACCGAGGTGCGTTCGCCGATCAGAGGGCGTGCTAGCCGCGCCATGCTGACACCAGGCAACCTGGTGGTGGCCGACCAGACGCTCTTGACTTCGGTTGTCTCGCAGGATCCAGTCTACGTCTACTTCGACCCGGACGAACATAGCTACCTACGCTATCGGGGCCTGCCCAGTGGGGGCACAGCCGCGCATGCATACCAGGTGCGCGTCGGGCTGGCCAGCGAGCAGGGCTTCCCGCACGCCGGCACTGTGAATTTTCTGGACAACCAGGTTGATCCAGGCACCGGCAGCATCCGAGTACGGGCCATCCTCCCGAACAAGGATCGCGTGTTCACGCCGGGGCTGTACGCGCGCGTGCGCCTGTCGGGCGGCGAGTCCCAGGCGATTCTGGTCGACAACAAGGCTGTCCTGACAGACCAGGACAGAATGTACGTCTATGTGTTGGGCGCAGGCAACAAGGCGATTCGCAAGGAGGTCACGCTGGGACGCGATAGCGATGGCCTGCGAGTGGTCCGTACCGGGTTGAAGGCGGGTGACAAAGTCATCGTCAATGGCTTGCAACGGGTCTACTACCCTGGTGCTTCCGTCAAGCCGAACGAAGTCGCGATGGGCCGAGTGCCAACGCGCGCGGACATCGGTGGGACCGCGACCATCGCGGTGGAGTGAGCATGGATTTTTCAAAGTTCTTCATCGATCGCCCGATCTTTGCGATCGTGCTATCCATCATCATCTTTTCCCTTGGCCTGATTTCGATTCCCATGCTGCCGGCCGGGGAGTACCCGGAGGTGGTTCCACCTAGCGTTGTAGTTCGCGCGACGTATCCCGGTGCCAATCCCAAGGAGATTGCCGAGTCTGTGGCGACGCCACTCGAGGAGGCGATCAACGGCGTAGAAGGGATCATGTACATGAAGTCGGTTGCCGGTTCGGACGGTAGCCTGCAGGTTGTGGTCACCTTCCTGCCCGGGATCGATCCGGATACCGCAGCTGTGCGTGTGCAGAATCGGGTAAGCCAGGCACAATCACGGCTACCTGAGGATGTCCGCCGGTACGGAATAACGACGCAGAAGCAATCTGCGACGCCATTGATGTACCTGGGCCTGCTGTCTCCGGGGAACCAATACGATGCCCTGTACTTGCGCAACTATCTAAACCTGCATATCAAAGATGAACTATCGCGCCTGAAGGGTGTGGGGGACGTCCAGTTGTATGGATCCGGGGACTATGCGATGCGACTCTGGCTGGACCCGAACAGGCTGGCTGCGCGGGGCATCACGGCGTCGGACGTGGTCAATGCGGTGCGCGAGCAGAACGTGCAGGTCTCGGCCGGCCAACTCGGTGCCGAGCCCACGCCACCGGCGACCGACTTCCTGCTGCCGATCAATGTGCAGGGACGCCTGCGCAGCGAGAAGGAGTTTGGCGACATTGTCCTCAAGAATGGAGCAGACGGGCAGGTCGTGAAGCTGTCGGACGTGGCTAGGATCGAACTCGGGGCGGGCGACTACACCATGCGGGTGCGGGAGAACGGCCAGAGCGCCGTGTCGGTGGGTATTTTCCTTTCGCCTGGCGCCAACGCATTGGACGTGGCCAATGCCGTCTACGGCAAGCTAGATGAGCTCTCCCGGACATTTCCCCAGGGCATCGAGTACCAGCCCGTTTGGGACCCGACTGTCTTTGTGCGAGATTCGATCCGCGCCGTGCAGCATACGCTGATTGAGGCCGTGGTTTTGGTGGTACTGGTGGTCATCCTGTTCCTGCAGACCTGGCGTGCATCGATCATTCCACTGGCCGCGGTGCCGGTTTCAATCGTCGGCACATTCGCAGGATTGCATCTGTTGGGGTATTCGATCAATACGCTGACGCTATTCGGATTGGTGCTGGCGATCGGGATTGTAGTGGACGACGCTATCGTCGTGGTGGAGAACGTCGAGCGCAACCTGGCGCAAGGCCTGAGCCCGCGCGATGCGGCGCACCAGGCGATGCGGGAGGTGTCGGGGCCGATTGTCGCCATCGCCCTGGTACTGTGCGCGGTGTTCGTTCCGATGGCATTCCTCAGTGGTGTGACGGGGCAGTTCTACAAGCAATTCGCAGTGACGATCGCGATTTCGACGGTAATCTCGGCAATCAACTCGCTTACCTTGTCGCCTGCGCTCGCTGCCAAATTGCTGACCCGGCATGATGCGCCGAAGGACCCGCTAGCGCGACTGATCGACCGTTCGCTGGGATGGCTGTTTCGTCCATTCAACCGATTTTTTGAGCGCAGCTCGAATCGCTACCAAGGCGTGGTGGCCTACACGTTTGGCCGCCGAGGCGTGGTTTTTGTCGTCTATTTCATTCTGCTTGGTGCGACTGTGCTGCTCTTGCATGGGGTACCGGGCGGCTTTATTCCGACCCAGGACAAGCTGTACCTTTTTGCTGGCGCCAAGCTGCCGGAAGGCGCGTCGCTTGCGCGGACCGAGGCAGTGATGCAAACGATCA
Organism: Cupriavidus sp. 96C5-1; assembly: GCF_057798855.1. NCBI lineage: Bacteria > Pseudomonadati > Pseudomonadota > Betaproteobacteria > Burkholderiales > Burkholderiaceae > Cupriavidus > Cupriavidus sp. 96C5-1. Next base: position 8,413 of record NZ_JBYOJU010000084.1, read on the forward strand.
ACGAGATTGCCCTCGGCGTCGACGGGGTGGAGGCGACGGCCAGCTATGTGGGCCTCAATGCGTTGCAATCGGTGAACACACCAAATGTAGCGGCCTCTTACATCATGCTCGATCCGTTCGACAAGCGCGGCCGTAGCGCAGCAGCGATCAATGCCGAGTTGAGTGAGAAACTGGCCGCGATCAAGGACGGCTTTGCCTATGCGTTGTTGCCGCCGCCCATTCAAGGCCTGGGAAATGGATCCGGCTACTCGCTCTATCTGGTGGACCGCGGCGGCCTCGGCTATGGCGCACTGCAGAATGCGATGACCGCCTTCCAGGCGGAGGTGGCGAAGACACCAGGCATGACCTTCCCCGTAAGCTCCTACCAAGTCAATATCCCGCAGCTCGAAGTGAAGGTGGACAGGGTCAAGGCGAAGGCGCAAGGTGTTGCCCTGACGGACCTTTTCGAGACCTTGCGAACCTATCTGGGCTCCGTCTACATCAATGACTTCAATTTGTTCGGGCGGGTCTACAGGGTCACGGCGCAGGCCGACAGCAATTTCCGGCAACGGGAGGCAGACATAGGCAACTTGCGCGTGCGCAACGCCCGCGGGGAGATGGTGCCGATCGGTGCTATGGTGGAGGTGACTCCGAGCTTCGGGCCGGATCCGGTAGTGCGCTATAACGGCCACCCGGCGGCGGACCTGATCGGCGATTCCGATCCGCGAGTGCTATCGTCCGGTCAGGTCATCGAGAAGCTGACTGAGATCGCGGCCAGGGTGCTTCCGCCCGGCATCAAGCTGGAGTGGACCGACCTGACCTACCAGCAGGTCACGCAGAGCAACGCCGCGATGATCGTGTTCCCGCTCGCGGTCATGCTGGCTTTTCTGGTGCTGGCCGCGCTCTATGAAAGCTGGACCTTGCCTTTAGCGGTGATCCTGATCGTACCGGTATGCGTGTGCGCAGCCCTGTTCGGCGTCTGGCTGACAGGTGGCGACAACAACGTCTTCGTTCAGGTCGGCCTGGTTGTGCTGATGGGGCTGGCCTGCAAGAATGCCATCCTGATCGTGGAGTTTGCCCGCGAGCTCGAGATGCACGGCCGGGGAATTGTCGCGGCAGCGCTCGAAGCATGCCATCTGCGCCTGCGCCCGATCGTGATGACCTCGGTTGCCTTCATCGCGGGGTCAGTTCCTTTGCTTGTTGGCCACGGGGCGGGTAGCGAGGTACGTCAGGCGACGGGCATTACGGTATTTTCCGGCATGCTGGGCGTGACGCTGTTCGGCTTGTTCCTGACACCGGTGTTTTACGTAGTGCTCCGCAAGCTTGCCACGCGTCGGGCGACAAAGGCGTCGGAGCCGGCCATCACGGTTGGAGGAGGTATCGTACATGAATAGACACCGCCTTGCGCCGGGCCTGATTCTTGTCCTCTCGTTGGGCGCCTGCGCGGTCGGCCCCGACTACCGGCAGCCAGCGATGCCGCATTCTCCGGCATTCGCGCGCGCTGAGGCACGCACTGATGACGCTCCACAGCTGCCTGTCAATGACGCGGAGTTCTGGCATGCCTTCGGCGATCCGCAACTGAGCGAACTCATCGCCCTGTCGCTGGCGGCGAACCACGACTTGCGCATTGCTCTGGCGCGCGTCGACAAGGACGCCGCCATCCTGAGGGATGTGGGACTGGATCGCTTCCCGACCGTCACCGCTAGCGCGCAGGCCGGGCGGGAGCGCGTCAGCGTTTACCAGTCATATGGTTTTCCGCGCACTTCGCGCCCTTTCGACGCAAGTGTCAATGCGAGCTGGGAAATTGACCTGTTTGGCCGTGTTCGGCGTAGCATCGAAGCGCAGCGGGCGGAGGTGGCCGCTAGCTCCGCCGACTTCCAGGCGATGCAGATCGTCATCGTTGGGGAGGTCGCGAACGTCTACGTTGATCTTCGCGGCGCACAGGAACAACTAAGCGTAGCCCTTGCCAATGTTGAGAACCAGCGCGAAACCCTGCGAATTGTCGGAAACCGCTTGGATGCAGGGCGCGGATCCAACTTTGACGTCGCGCGCGCACGCGCGCAGCTGGAGAGCACGCAAGCACGCGTACCGGCGCTGCGGGTGCGGATTGCGGTCGATCAGCACCGGCTTGCGGTGCTGACCGGCCAATCTCCGGCGGCATTGATAGCCGATCTCGACGCGCCGCGACCGCTGCCTCGTATTCCCGAGGCCATCGATCCTGAGACGCCGGGAGAGCTGCTACGCCGCCGTCCTGATGTGGCGGCGGCCGAGGAGCGCCTGCACGCGGCGACGGCGCGCATCGGCGTGGCAACGGCCGACCTGTATCCCCGCCTGAGCCTGGGTGCGATGGTGGGCACGTTTGCCTTCGGACCGGGTGCTGTCTTCAAGAGCGGTAGTGCGACCAACTCGATCGTGCTGGGTGTGGACTGGTCTTTCCTCGACATAGGGCGAGTTCGCGCGCGCATCGCTGCAAGCGACGCCGAAGCTGAAGGACTCCTGGCGCAGTTCCAGCAAACTGTGCTTCGCGCCCTTGAGGACACGGAGAATGCCCTTGTGCGCTTCTCGCGAACACGCGACGAGGATGCTCACTTGGAGCGTGCCGCCGCCGAAAGCGCGCATGCCGCGCGCCTGGCCCGCGCACGGTTCCAGGCGGGCGAGATCAGTCTCTACGAGGTGTTGGATGCGGAGCGAACCCAGCTCCGAGCTCAGGAAGCGTTCGCCGATGGCAGGGCGCGCAGCGCCACCGCGGCGGTCGCCCTGTACCGAGCTTTGGCGGGCGGCTGGTCGCAGAAGCTGCCGCAGCGCGATGACTTGGCCGCCGGCAGCCAGGGCAGTCGATAGTAGGGCGCCGGCATTACGGGCGTGGTTGCGTAGGGCTATCAGCCTTCTTCGGCATGCTCGATGAACTCGAGGAAGACAGCGATGCTGGCTCCGGCATTTCGCAAATCTACGGCGTCACTCGCGAGAGCGAGCTTTGTGTACGGGGCGAGTTGTATCCCGCACCACGCTCGCGGGCGTGTTGGCGCTATTCAACTGCGACGACGTCTTGCGCCGGCTCACGTCGGTTGAATCGATACGATTGCGCCATATCTCCTGCGGTGACAATCCTGTCGCCCGGCCGGTCAGTCGAAGATTCGCGGTTCGGTCGAAGGGACCATGCTACAGATCCTCGACACCGTCAGTGGCGAGAAGCGCGAGTGCTCTGAATTCGAGGTGCACGGCGCCGACCGGGGCAACGCGAAGGACTTCACCGCAATGAGCGGCGACATGATGAAGGCCATAGGGTAGTGTCAAAATCAGTTTTCGGCCGCGTCGCTGAACCAGCAACTCGCCTCGGCGATGAACCGGCTGCGGCCGGCAACTACTCAACCGGCGGTGTCCGCCTACGAACCTACTTTCTAGGCAAACGGATTGATCTGGCGGCGACGCATCGAACACGAGCGACAAGGTGCGGCTATCGCTGCTTACTAGGCCCTACAGCCTTGACCGGCGCAGGAATGGCTGTTCGTAGGCCAGATAGCAGATCGAATCCGCTTCACTTATTTTCGTAATTTGGGCGGCACCGGACGAATTCAGGATGGCCGCCTGTGAAGGTTTCTGCAAATTGCGAATCATCATTGTTATGATGCTAGGGAGCGGTCCAGCCGGACACCCGACGGCTGGGATTTCACATCAATGATGGCGCGGGCCCGGCGCAAGCCAGGCTGCCGCACAAACAAAATGAAACCCATGGTTACATATCGAGCACCTCGTCCCCTCAATCGCAAGGCTGTCGCGGGTAAGCAGGCCGAAGCGGCTGCGCCCGCGGACACCAAGGAGGACGTCTATGAGCGCAAGCGTATTGAAGTCCTTGAAGCGACTTGGCGTGCTATCCTCCGCGTCGGGCTAGAGAATGTCACCATCCGCGAAATCGCGGCAGAGATGGGTGCGACGACCGGCGCGGTGGTGCACTACTTCCGTACCAAGGATGAGGTGCTGATTTATGCGCTCGATCACCTGATCAGTGGCTTGGTCGCGGAGGTCGAGAGCCGTCTGAATGGCGTAACTGGCATCGCGCGCCTCGAGACCATTCTCTACGCTTCGCTGCCGCTGGACGAGGAGGGCGAAACGGGGTGGCGCATCTGGCTGGCCTTCTTGAAGGCATCGGTGGGCAGCGAGATGCTGTCCGTCGAGCACAAGCGGCGCTATGCGTTCATGCGGGACTCTCTGGCCGGAGAACTGGTTGCGCTGCAGAAGCAGAAGCTTATCCGCGGCAGCCTAGACCTGGCCATGGAAGCTGACGCAATGGTGGCACTAGTCGACGGCCTGGGCGTAGGCCGTGTCATCGACCCTGATCGATTCGCGCCGGCTCAGCAGCGCATGCTTGTGAAGCGCCATATCCAGGCTTTCCTTGTCCCCAGGGCTTAAAGCCTGTTTGAGAATTCGCTGCGGATGTGTTCTAGAGTTGGGATGTGGAAAGAGAACACCGAGAGCGGCAGGGCAAGCTTGGCAGCCAAGACGAAACGCTAGTCAAGCGACCTGACAGACGTGCAGCGGGCGGCAATTGATGGTTTGCAGCCCAAGCCCGACCAGTGAGGACGGCGCAGGAAACCCGATCTGAGGGAATTCATCGACGCCTTCGATATCTGATGCGCTCGGGATCTGGCTGGCGCATGCTGCCGAAGGATTGCCCGGCCTGGCAAAGGGTGTACTGGTGGTTTCGCAGACTGATGCGCCGGTTCCTGTCGCTGACGCTTCACGACAAAGTGCTGATGCTCGATTGGCGCACAGCGCGTCGGCAACCACTGCCACCCGAACTGCGCCGAGTTGCAGACTGGCACAAACTCCGTTACCTCATTGGCCGCGGTGCCACACTTCCCTTGCTCGTACTCGCGACGCCGTCTGGCCAGTTGGTTGTGGTTCAGATCATGCTCACGCGCCACACGCGACAGCCACATCGGCGACGCCAGCAGCGTTTGCACGATCTGGCGCCTGTACTCGTTGGTGAAGCGTCGCCGCGGTTCGTTGCAGAAGGTACTTCCGATAAGGGTCGCCATAGCGAGCAGAGATGCCCATCCAACCATTGATGGGCATCTATTTTCCTCAGCGGGGACTCAGCGTAAGGACGGTATTGGACAGTCGCTTACCTATCTTCAGAATGGCGCCGCTTACTTCCCGCCTGTCCTTCCAGGGCGGGCTCGAGAATGCCCTGAACTGTTTGGAAATCGATGCGATGCTGAAAGTGATTGGTTGTGGCGTCGTCGCGCTCACAAGAGGCTCTTGTCGCTAGTGGCTACCGGTCCGGGTCAGGCATCAATCCAGTGCAGAGTAGGTCCAGCGAGCCAGGGAAGTGGATACCCTTCTCGCGGAAGCGTTGAATGATCGAAGCATTTACATCAGAGATGACATTGAGCTTTCCGTTGTCCGGGTCCGCAATCCAGAAATGCGCTTCCAAGCGTATACCTAATCGCTCGATGCCGGCTACGTAGACGCTCGGTGCCGGTTCCGACAATGCTCTTGGTTGATCGGTAATGGCATTGAGCATGCTGGATCTCGCACTGCTGAGGTCACTATCGGATTTTATGAGAACTGATGTTTCCAGCCTGATATTGCGATCTGACCACGACTCATTCACGATTGTAGTGGAGGTCAGAACATCATTTGGAATGATTGCTTCCACACCATCGCTTGATCGGATCATGGTGTAGCGCGCCGTTAGGTGTGTGACATTCCCTTTTAGGGATCCGGTCGAGATGGTATCTCCGATGCGAATCGATTGTTCAAAGAGAATGATCAAACCACTGATATAGCTTGATGCGAGGCGCTTCATCCCCAAACCAAGCCCGATGCCCAAGGCGCCTCCAAAGGCAGCCATCGTTGTCGCATCGATTCCAATGGCCACCAAAGTGAGGACGACGGAAACGGACCAGATCGCTACTCGGCTGATATTGGCAAGCGCAAGCAAAAGGTTGTGCGGGAGAGCTCTGCTTTGAAGCAGCTTCCGTTCGACAGCTTTCGAGACGGAAATGGCAATGATGAAGAAAATCACTCCAAAACTCGCACCATTGAAGAGACCCTCTGCACTGATCCTCGATGCTCCGACCTTGAGCTCAAGGTCGGAGACTAGCTGCAGCAGTTCCTTTGGCGGTTTTAGGGACTGTACTGCTACTACAATCCCTGTTACCAGCGCTACAAATCGAAGTGCCCGATCTAGCAGGACTGTCGGTCTAAAGACCAGCGCGATGGCCCAGGCCATTGCGTGCGACAAAAGAAGCACCACGGCCACTTCGATGTAAACATGCAGAAGATAGCTATCTGACTTCAGAGGCCATTGAACGAGGAGCAATCCAATAGTAACGCAGACCGGAAACGCAAGATATGCAACTGCCGTATTCCAGAAGGGACTCTGTCGGAGTCTTCCTGCTGCTGCCTTCGAAAGCCGGATCGACGCCAGCACAATCAGCAGGGTGAGTAGCGACCCCACAAAGACATCCATTGCATTGACCTTCGCCCACGAGATTGGGAGTGTGGATGCAATCATTTCCCCGTTCGCTCCCTCTATCGAATTGTTTGCTTTTTTTTTGCTTGATGGAAAGCCGGAATTTAGTTGTGCAGTCATCTCGGTATGCGTGAGGGTCGCCAGAACGGTTGCCGCGCTTGACTTGCCCAACGATAATTGCTGGTCGGACGTGCAGAAAGAGAATCGTACCGATCTCGGTTCGTGGAGGCATAGCGAAAGTTCAGCATGGCTTGCGGAAAACGGACGAATATCCGCCTCTCTCCCTTCCGGGGGGCGGAACCGCCGAGCTCGGAACAAGTTCCGCAGAATGCGGTACTTGCGCGGAGCATAGCGCCGGCAATCCTACGATAGGTGATACCGCCACTCGTTCTGTGACGCGCCGGCGTTGCAGTTGGCAGCAGGGGAGAGGCAAAGCGACCCGGCGCCACGCATCAGCATCTCGGAAGGCTCAATTCATGGAGTGTGAGAATGATCGTTGATAGTCCATGCCAGTGAACGAGACCCTGTCGAGCGAAGGCGTCTTCCGGGTAGTCGTTGGGGGCGGATTGACGGATGAGTTCCAGCGAGTGTGCGGGAACCCTGATGAGTACGGTCTTTTCGGCTACGCTATTGCCACAGCCTGCTCTGAATCCCCATGGACGGCGACTTTGGGCCCGCCCAGCCAACCGCGGACCAACGCTTCGATCGCCTCCTGACGCTGCAGCTTGCGTCGGTAGGCCGAGCGCTTCTTTGACGGCAGCGACATCACGTCGCGCCGTGGCTGCGCTACCGGCACCTCCATGTTCCCGCAGGGCAGTTCCCGACCGCCTGCCTCGGTCCAGAAGCTCTCGTAGTCGGCCAGGATAGCGCGCGGAGTGCGCCGCTGACGACCCACGTGGTTTATGCGCGACACCGCAACCACGCGTGTCACGCCGAGCGTGGCAGCCAGCGCCAGCAGCGCTTCCATCACCGCATCCTTTGGCCGCAGGCCATCGCAGGCGCGAGTTGCCTCACGGATCCAATCGCGGCTAGATCCGCCCGATGGCCCCTGCAAGCCACCAATGAACACCTCTGTGCCGTGCTTGCCCTGTGTCAGGTAAAAGCTCAGTTGCGCCAAGCAGGCACCGTGGGCTTTGTCAATCCAGTAGAAGGCCAATTCGCCTTCCTTGGGGTTGGGGCCCGAATCGGCAAGCCGCAGCGCATACCCGGCGCCAGGCACATGCCACTCGAGGCCCGCTGACAGGTAGATGCGCTCGCAGACCGCCGCAGGCAGCTTGGCGTGCATGATGCGATAGTGCTCCAGCACGATGCGCATGCGCTCGTCGAAATCAAATCCAAAGCGGGCCAGCGGTCGAAACGGGCGCTCGAGCACGGCCGGGCGTGCCGCCACAACGCGGCGTAGCAGGCCACACGATGCCACCGCCCCAAGCCAAGTTTGGACGGCAATGCGGCGGAACGTGGAACGGCCGATCAGCTTGAGACGCTTGATCCACCAGCGGCTGGCTCCTACCGGATGGCAGAACGCCGAGACGGCGCCCAGTGTGAACAGATATCGCCAATAGATCAGAGGGCCGGCCTGGGATAACAGACGCCGGGTATCCGGCCCGAGGAGCCAGGGCAGGTTCGGCAGGGGTCCTTGCACGGCTAGTCTTCCTTTCTTCGAATAGTGGACGTTGTCAGAAGTCGAATCGAACCCGCGCTCGACAAAACACAGTGATTCGACAGGGGAGGGAACATGGCAGAACTGGGTAGTTGGTAGCTTTGAGGTCTCAAGGTGTATTACTCGGATATCACGTTTCTACGTCATGCGATCGATGACATTATATCCATTATGATGCGATCGGTGTTGGCGCGCCAAGCTCCCATCGTGGCGCCATTCGATAGGCTGCCGCACACCGTGCCCATTAGCCGCGGTCCACCCATTGCGATCTAGACCATAGCCTCGGACACATCAGGACGCCGCTCGTCGTGCCTGGCCAGGTGTCGCAATATGTCCTAGTCAGGGCCCCTCCTGGACCGGCAATGCGGGACGTTACTTCAACAAGCTTCACTTCTGTGACGCAGCGGCTTTGCCGCCCCCTGCGCTGTTGCGCAGAGCCGGACCAGGCGTCCTCGCCGCGTTCCAGAGGCGATCACGGAGGCCCAAGCACTGATCGCAGCAATTGGCGCGTGCGCGTTGGCTGTGCGCCACGTGGGATCAACAGCGATTCCCGGCATCCGCGCGAAACCGGTGCTGGACCTCATCCCAGTAGTCTCGAGCTTGTCGGATTTGGATCACCGCAGGGGCGAAATCGAGCGGCTAGGCTACGAGTGGCGGGGCGAACTCGGCCTGCCAGGCCGTCGTTACTGCACTAAGACCGATCCAATCTCTAAGAGCAGGCTCGTCCAGCTTCATTGCTACGCTGAAGGTTCCCCTGAGATTGTCCGGCACCTTGCGTTTCGGGACTACCTTCGCAATAACGTTGACGTCTCTCGTGCCTACGATCAAGAGAAGGCGCGATGCCAGCGGCTACACCCCAATGACTCGCACGCCTACGGAGATTGCAAAGATGCCTGGATCAGAAAGGTTGAAACACTGGCGCTTGCTGTGCCGAAGCGTTGAAGAATCAGTAAAGCCAAAGCGCTCACTCTGACTCAACCAACATGCTGAGTATGCTGGGCGCTCACTGGCTCCGCTCCAGGGTGTTTGGCCGGGTTGTAGCCGTCATCGGCGGGCTACTTGCCTCCACGCCGCTCAGCCTGGTTTCCGTGCCGGTGGCTTCTCCTGCATGGATGATCTGGGGAACCGGGCCGCGCCAAGGCTGGCCTTGTGACTTCCGTGACAGCGAAGGATCGGGGGGCGCAGAGATCGGACACGGCAGGCTAACCGGGAGCGGAATCAAGGCTCCAAGAGCTCGGTGATCCCGTCGGTCTCCGTACCGGACAGGGCACGACAGCCGGTACCGGACGGCAGGCGGTAGTCCATCGGAAAATTTTTTTGCACTGGAGCGAACTCCAGTGCAAAAAGACATAATAACCGTTATGATGTTTATTGAGGTATCATCGAAACATGACGTTCTTAGGAGTGCATCTTGGTTTCAACACTGGGGCTAGCTCGCATTGGCAATGTCCGGCTCGCATATGAGTCACTGGGCTCGGACACGGACCCGTCCGCCGTGATGATTCACGGACTTGGTCAGCAACTGACGGGATGGCCGGATGCTCTGGTTGAAGGCACCGTGCGGGCGGGCTATCGGGTGATCCGGTTTGACAATCGCGACGTTGGCAAGTCAAGCCGGCTGAGCGGCAGGCCCCGTCTAGCCTCGCTTCATTTGCTGACGCAACTGGGGTTGACCGGGAGTGCGCCGTACTCCCTGGATGACCTGGCGCACGGCACCGTCAGCCTGAACTCAATTCCGGCCATGCTCGGGCCGCTTGGAGGAGAACCGGCATGAACGTGATTGCTTTGGGAGGCTGCGGCCTCATGGGCCGGCATTTTGTCGAGACGGCGATCAAGCTCAAGGCCTTTACCCGGCTTACCATCGCCGACAGAAACGTGGGTGCGGCCCGAGACTATGCGCTTGCACTGAGGCATCCATCCATAGATTCCATGGAGGTGGACGCACGCGACCGTGTGGCCCTGACGAATGTCCTGAGGCAATACGACGTCGTGGTATCGACCATCGGCCCATATTACCTCTTCGGCACGGCGGTGCTCGAGTGCGCAATCGATGCGGGTTGCCACTACATCGACATCTGCGACGATCCCGAGCCGACTCTGGCCATGCTGGGTCTGCACGCCAAGGCCGAGGCCGCGGGGATCACTGCGATCATTGGTATGGGGGCAAGCCCGGGTGTTTCCAACTTACTGGCGAGCACGGCGATCCGGCAGGTGGGTGCACCACATCGTGTGGTGACAACCTGGGGAAGCACTTCGCGCGCGAAGGAGGAAGAAAACGCGGACTCCGAGATGGGCGCAGCACTGGAGCACTGGGTCGAGCAAGTCACCGGACGTATTCCAGTGTTCAGAGCTGGGGAAATCGCATTTGGGAGTCCGCTCGCCGAAATCCGCCTTGACGTGCCTGGCGTAGGGACGGTCAAGGCCCATACCGTGGGTCACCCCGAACCTGTCACTCTGCCGGGCACTTTTCCATCCATCCGTGAAAGCGTCAACGCGATGGTGCTCTCTCATGGCCTGGCCGGTGTACTGAAGGTGTTGCAGGCCCGGGTGGACAAGCACGGGCAGACGGTCAAGGAGGCTGCGGAACTGTTGCATACGATTTTGGTGAGCAAAGACCTGTCCGGGCTCTCGTTTGGTGAGTCGATGTACCTGTTGAAACGCTCACTCGCGGAGACTCTGTTTGGCAGGCGCTACATCCCCGCCGAGATGGCTGCCATAGCGGAGGGCAGGAAGGGGAAGAAGCGGCATATCTGCAGCGCTTGGTTGAATGGCGAAATCCCTGGCGGAATGGGGCCAAATACCTGCATCCCGACGGCGGTTGCGCTAATCATGCTGGCAAGGAACCAGATTAGCAAAAGGGGGGTAAGTGCCCCCGAGGCTGCGATACCAGCCGATGCGTTCTTTGGGCACTTAGGCCCATTTGTCCGCCTTCGTGATCCGAATCAGCCGGTCGTCGCCCTTCGTGAAGCCTTTGTGCAATAGC
>NZ_JBYOJU010000085.1:0-17021 GCF_057798855.1 Cupriavidus sp. 96C5-1
ACCGGCAAGGGCAATAAGACGCGGCTGGTGCCGGCCACCGACGAGCTGGTGGCAGAACTGGCGCGCTACCGCCGCGCCCACGGCCTGCCGCCCAGCCCGATGCCCGGCGAAGATCGCCCCCTGGTGCTGCCAGTCATTGGCCAGACCCGGGCGCCCCGGCCCTTGTCGCGTGGCGCTCTCCACCTGATCCTGAAGGAGGTGTTCGCGCTGGCGGCCGAGCGGCTGCGCGCGCGCGGCCCCGAATGGGAAAGCCAGGCCGGCCTGCTGGCCAGCGCGTCGGCGCACTGGCTGCGCCATACCGCTGGCTCGCACATGACGGACCAGCAGGTGGACCTGCGCTTCGTGCGGGACAATTTCGGGCACGCGTCCATTGCCACCACCAGCGCCTACCTGCATACCGAGGACGATGCGCGGCACGAAGCCACGCAAGAACGGCACCGGATTGGGTGGAAGCCTGCCACCGCGGCGCCAGCCCAGACGAGACCGGAGGCGGTGCCGCTGAGCCCGGGTGTCGGCGCATCCGGGGATTTTTCACGTTCGTGAAAGTATCCGTGACCCTGGCTCTCGCCCCTCGCAGCCCCGTTCTGCAGGTACGGGGGATGGACAGGACGCTGGCCGCCAGCCCGTGTGAGATGTGCGTGCTGGCTGCGGCGCGCCGCTCGGCACCGCGCGCGTCCACCAGCGCCAACTCGCGCGCGCAGGCCTGGAAGAAGCGCTTGACGTGGCGATAGAGCGTGCCCGGCTGCAGCGGTGCGGCCGCGCCGGCGCCGTCGGCTTTCAACCAGGGCGCACGCGCCGCCGTGTCGGTCGCGTGGCCGAGCAGGGCCACCGGCTCGCGCTGGTCACGCGGATAGGCCGCGAAGCTCCGCGCGACCAGGTACCAGCCCAGCGCCACCACCACCCCGTCCGGCACCGGCACCCGCCGCACCTTGCTGCGCTTGCCCAGCACCGTCAGCCTCCACCCCTCCTCACGCTCGCGCGTGCCCGGGCGCGGCAGGCTCACCCGGTCGAGATCCGCCGTGGTCAACGACACGACCTCGGACAGGCGCAGGCCGGTGCGGTACAGCAGCGGCAGCGCCACCTGCAGGCGCTGGTTGGCCGAGCTCGGCTCCGAGGCTGCCAGCCGGTTCGTGACAAAGGCCCATTGCGCCTCGCTCAGGCTGCGGCCGGTGTCCATCTCTGGCTTGGCGCTCTTTGGCACATGGATGCCTTGCCAGGGATTGCCGGCCAGGTAGTTCTTGTCTTTGAGGTAGCGGTACAGGTTGGCCAGCACCCCGATGGCATAGGACTGCGCGCGCGGATCGAGCGGCCCCTCGAACGGCCGCCACACCGGGCTCCAGCGCTCACGGGAGCGTGGTGCACACCAGTCGTAGAACCTGGCCCGGCATCCTTACCTGCCCGTAGCAAGCACGCGCTGTCCATCGCATAGGTCAAGCCGTTTCCTGGCAGCAGTTTGACGTGTAGGACATGGCGGATCTGCCAGTCGTCTTGGCGAAACACCTGCCAGCCACTGTCGATTTCCCATTCGAACGTGATATCGAACTCGGTGATGTCCAGCGTTAGCGGCACTAGCCAACCATTGCGGATCGATCGCGACCCACCGACAAAGTACCGTCGGTTTGGGTAAGCTTGTCTCACGATTACCCCACCCTCTGGGGCAACCACGCAAGGTAGTGTGCTGGTGACGGTGAGATCGATGCACTCACACGACAAATGGGAATGGGAGGTGAACGACTGACTTCCTGAGAGTGCCTTGATCGGCACGAAAAGCCGCGGTAGGACATGCAAGAGCGGCCGGTCGGCATCGCCGGCACCAAGCGGCTTTCCATTGCGGTCGACAATCCGCGACTCTCCGTTAGCAAGTAGCTGCCGTGCATACTTCCTCATTCTCCGCGGGAAATCACGGCACGTGCTGTGCCGCGTGGGATAGCGCGCGACGGTGTTCGTCGCCCCGGCCCCGCTTCTCCTCTCTGAGATGCGCTACTGGATTGGCATTCGTCGCATGGGTGCAGAGGAGACTAAGGGAGAACGCAGGGTTCAGAAAATGAAGATGTGACAGTGTGGGCGAACCTGAGATGCCAAAGGTCACCATAGCGATTGCCGCGAGTTGCAAAACGCCCTTGGGCTCGGCCTGTCCGGCGAACATCAGACGGCCTACTGCCATGGGCGGAGGGGCGAGCTATTTCCTCAAAGTCTAGGGCCAATGGTTTCCAAGAACTTCGCGCGCGCGTACGCGTCTTCCTGGTCTGAGATCGGATCTCGCAGTACGGTCATCGTGACCGAGTTCCCGGCTCGCCTCGAGCGTAACGGAACCGTCTCTCCCCGGGGTCCGCGCCTGAGCCGGTTGGCTTGCCGCAAGATCTCTTTCTTCGCGCCTTCATCAGGCAGGTCGTAGTCTTCCAGGTAGACGCCGCCAAGGAAACGCAGCTCATCGAAATCCGAAACCTTCCCCTTCCTCTGCGGGGTTTCTATTTCATTGCAATCTACCGAACTATCACCGACAGTAATATCACGCTTCCCGCGATTAATACTTCACCAACTTACCGGAATATAGGTTGAATCATGGATGACGATAGGAATGAGGCTACTCCAAAAATTCAGTCAGAGGCGAAAAACGCTTCAATTGAAGAGCGTGTAAAGAGGATAATCGCAGAGCAACTTCAGTATCCAGTCGAAATTGTGAAAAATGACATGTTACTGATCGGAGACCTTGGCGCTGACTCGCTGGACATTGTCGAGATAGGGATGGTCATGGAAGAGGAGTTCGAAATCGAGATTCCGGAAGAACAGGTCGAGCGCTACTTCACGACTACTGTCCAGAGCATCATCGATTACATCAAAGAAAGGGTAAGACATGAAGGATCGACGTCGGGCAATGATGCCCCAGAGGCAGCATGATGGTGTCCAGCTATGAAGAAGAACTCATAGCGCTTGCTCTCAGCGCAGAAGTCCGCCAAATCCTTCATACAAAAGATCTCGCCCATGGTGATGCCCATCATGGGGATAACGATCCAATGCCACGGCTGCCACGCCTCGATGGACTCATTGGGGCGGACCTCGCCGCCCCACGTGTCGCAGGCGATGGCTGCGATCTCCTTGCGGTGAATCCATTCGGCAGTCTCGAACATCAGACCAGGGGCGTCACCGCCAGCGTAGCCCCCCCAGTTCTGGCGCTCGAGACACTCCTCGATATGGCCGGTGCGCACGAGCACAAAGTCTCCCTCCAGTAGGACGCCGCGGCCCACCATCTTGTTGGCGGTCTTCTCGATGCCGTTTTTCTTGGCACCGTTGACGTCGACCAGCCGAGCGTCGTAGCCATTCCACATGCGATCCCCGTTGAAGCAATGGCCAAGACCATCCCATTGGGTGCCGCATTGCAGAGGCATGATGACCATGTCGTCCGCGTAGCGACAGCTTAGCTGCGTGGGCAGTTGGGTCGGCCCGCGGTCGTGGTCCTGGACGCCAGCAGCTGCGTCCGTGCCGGTCGCCAGCATGGTGTGGAGGGGTTGAAGCGGCTGCCGTACAGGCCCGTCTGCGGCCCTTTCTTGTCGAAAGGCAGCGCAAGCGAGAAAACGCGCCCGTCGAGGATGGTGTCGCGTGCGGCCTGGATGCACTCCTGCGTCACGTAGTTGAGCGTGCCGATCTCGTCGTCAGGGCCCCACTTACCCCAATTCTTGATGCGTTCGCCCATCTCGTTGATTTCATTGATGGTCAGATTGTTGCGTGGTCGTGCATGGCCCCAGTTTACTTCAAGGCTCCTCTCCTGAAGGCCCAACTGGTAGCGATTCCGATCACACACCTGAACTTGTTTGCGCGCAGGCCGCCGTTCATGTAGGAATGACAAGCTCCAGCCTAGCAGAATGCCATAGCCGCACGGTCCGTACGAGCATCGACGGAGCAGTGTGCCAATCCGCAGCGCTTTGAGTCCCTGCAGCGGCGCAGGCCTTCTGGAAGCCTAGGCCATCCGGACCACACCGACCGCAGACCAACAGGGCAAGACTGAGCGCTTCATCGGGACTGACACAGCCCTTCAGAGAAGGGGGTGCGACAAGCGCCGACCAGCTGCACATGCCCCCAAGTTGGTCGAATCGGGCCAGGCGGCGTTCAACAGGGGCCGACGACATGAATCGTCAATTCTGCATAGTTTCCCGGCAAGCTACGCTGCATAGGCACCGCCACCGGCCTGCTGTGGATTACATTGAGGGGTACCTCTTATGAGATGGCCCTAGACAAAATGAAATATATATTCTATTGTAGAATAAATAATAAACTTTTTTTCTACAATTACCCGCCCTATGGACACCGTCATCACCTACGAAGATCTCAAGGAGGCGATCACCCGCGCCTACCCTGACCTGTCCAAGCAGCTGCAGCGCATCGCCCGCTTCGCACTTGAGCGTCCGCACGATATCGCGCTAGGCACTGTGGCCGCCGTAGCCGAGGCCACCGAGGTGCAACCCTCGGCGATGATCCGCTTCGCCAACGCGCTGGGCTTTAACGGTTTCTCCGAGATGCAACAGCTTTTTCGCGACCACCTGCTGGAGCGCTCTGCCAGCTACCGTGAGCGTATCGACCAACTGCGAGGCAGGCAAGAGATCCGTAAAAGTGCACCGGCCGGTGTGCTGCACCAGTTGGTTGACGACGCAGTGGCCGATTTGGGTCATCTGGAAGAGCACGTTCGCGAGGCTGACCTCAAGGCCGCTGTCAAACTCATCGCCAGTGCCAAACGCATCCATGTACTGGCACAGCGCCGTGCCTTTCCCGTGGCAGGCTATTTGGCATATGCGCTGAGCCAACTGGACCTTCGCACTCATCTGCTCGATGGCATGGGCGGCATGCTGCGCGAGAGCCTTCGCGCGGTGGATACTGAAGACCTGCTGATCGTTGCAAGTTTCCAGAGCTACTCCCCCGAGGTGGTCGACTCGGCGCAGTCGTGCGCGAACCGTGGCGTACAGGTGGTATCCATCACCGACGGACCGCTATCGCCACTGAAAGCGCCGGCCAAGGTCTGCTTCGAGCTGGCTGACGATTCGCCCAGGCCTTTCCGCTCGCTGGTGGCGCCGCTTTGCTTGGCACAGGCGCTGGTCATGAGCACCGGGCACCATTTGGCTGAAAGATCCGCGGCCAAAAACACGGGCCGCAAGGGTGGCCAATGACCATGAAACACCGCGAATTCGACCTCATCCGTTGGTAGAAGCCAAAGTCGCGGTTTGCGCGAAGTATGTATCGGGCCTACGGTTTCCAACTCGGCACCATTGCGAATGTTCAGCGCACAGGCATGGCCGCAGGTCGCTGTGATGCCACGCGCGTCTCCGGTATGGGTGAAACCATGTCAACCGTAGCTCCCAGCCGGCCTTGCCCGCGCGAGCTTCGCAAGGCATTCATTGACGCAGAACAAGGATGCGCTGTTCGAACAGTGATCGCACCAATCTCGCCTCGATGGTCGCGCGTGCTGCGTACCCACCCGTGAGACGATCTCGCAAGCAGGTGGCATCCAACACCTCGCCGGCTCCAATTGCTGCACGCGTTCGACCAGCTTGTGCCGCAAATCGATGCAGTGCAGGCCAAAACGCGACCGATGCATGTGCACTAGCAAGCGCGTGCAGTCGCTCGGCGGCGCGAAGAACCATCTCGTCGTGATGCCAAACGCCGACATCTAGCAGGCCGTGGATGGGCTGATTGGCGCCGCTTCCGGTGAGCGCTGCATGGCGATCAGCGTCACCGTGCTCGCCGGAGACGTAGTCGACCAGATCGTGCCGGCACTCGCCGCGCGTGCGCGACGGCTAGGCGTTGGCGACAGCATGTTCGGGGTGTCGAGATGGGTTCGATCGTCACGCGCGAGGCTCTGCAACGCATCGAGGGCTACATCGCAAAGGGCGCCGAGTTCTCGATGCCGACGACAAAGTAAAACACAAAGAAAGCGATGGATTTCCTCTCTGTCCCACATCGAGGGAGAGAGGGAACCACAACCAGTCATTCCGGGCAGTACCAGCAGACGCACCCGGAAAGGCTGCACTCAGGTCGCCTCTTCCGCGCCGTCCGGCGCGCCTGCAGGCCGGTATGAAAGCTCGAGCCGGTAGGCCAGAGCGACGAAGAGACTCTGCGCCAGCCCCATGGTCGCAGTCAGCGCGCGAAAGCCGAAGGTGGCGCTGTCCTGCACGATCAGGGTGGTCTCGGCCTCGCGCGCAAGCGGGCTCATGCGGCTGTCGGTGATGGCGATCAGGCGCGCGCCGCGCTGCGTGGCCTGCTGCGCAACCTGCACGGTCTCTTCGGCATAAGGCATGAACGAGATCGCGATCAGCACATCGCCGGCACGCACCGAGCGGATTTGCCCATGCTGCATGCTGCCCAGGGCGCTGACCAGACCGATGCGCTTGTCGGTATGCTGCAGCGCGTAGTCCAGGTACGCCGCAACGGGAAAGGACCGCCGCATGCCGGCGATCCAGATCGCTGGCGTTTCCGCCAGAAGTTCCACAGCTCGGGAGAACGCGTCCTGGTCCAGAGCCTGGCGCAACTGCTGTATCCCGACGATGCTACCTTTGATGAATCCGTCTACGATCTGCTCGGGCAAGAGACTCGTCAAACGAGCCTCGCTCGCGTCGCTCAGGCGCAGGTTGTGGGCGCGCCCTGGCGTGATCTGCTCCGCCAGCCCCTCGCGGAACAATCGATGCATCTCTGAGAAACCGGAGAACCCAAAGTGCTTGGCGAAACGCACCACGGCGGACGGCTGCACGCTGCATTGCTGGGCAACGGACTGGATACCCTCCAGACCGAGGTGGTCGCGGTGTGCCTCGACATGGCGGGCGATGACCTTGAGTTGCTTGCTCAAGCCGTCGTACTCCTGCGCGATGCGCTGCAGGAGCCGCTCGACGGATGCGGGTGGCTTCTGGGATAGGCTCATCGCAAGGCGCGAGGTGGGCGATCCAAAGCTACCAGACCGTATGTGCTTGTCGGAGAGAACATGATGCCACGAAGGCCTGAGTGATTGCCAGACGAGCAAGACCCGCCCGACCGAGAGCACCGGCGGGGCAGGCCAGACGGGCCGGCCGCCCCGCGAATCAGATGCCGTGGCTGCCAGGCCCGCTTGAATCCGGCTTATTGGCTGGCAGTGATGCCGCCGTCGACGTATAGCACCTGGCCCGTGACGAAAGCCGCCGCCGGACTGCAGAAGAACACCGCCGCGCCGGCTACGTCTGCGGGGTCTGCGACGCGGCCTAGCGGTATGCGATCCAGCACTTGCTTGCGTGTTTCGCAGTTCTCCAGCCAGTGGCGCGCCATCTCCGTCCTCACCACCGTGGGCGCAATGCCGTTGACGGTGATCCCGTGTGAAGCGAGCTCGCTCGCATGCTGGCGGATCAGCATGACCAAGCCGCCCTTGGTGCTGCAATACGCCGAGTAGCCGCGTCCGCGCAAACCTAGCTGCGCCCGCACCGATAGCAGATGCACCTGCGCGCCGCCGCGGCCCCCTTGGATCTGCATTTCCGCTGCGGCCTGGGCCAGGAACATGGCGGCCTTCAAGTTGACCTGCAGCATCTCGTCGTAAGCCTCTTCAGTCACCTCGAGCAGAGCCTGCTCGCGCTGCATGCCCACGCAGTTGACCAGGATGTCGAGCTGACCGAAGTGCTGCGTTACAGCGTCCACCGAAACGCGGATGCTTGCTACAGAATGCGCATCCATGCCTAGGCCCAGTGCATCATGGCCTGCGGCCTGGAGCTGCTGCGCCACGGCTTTTGCCTTGGCTTCATCTCGGCCCGACACCGCCACTTTGGCGCCTGCCATGGCCAGCGCCCACGCCATAGCTTCGCCAATGCCGCCGTAGCCGCCGGGCAGGTAGGCTACCTTGCCGCGGAGATCGAACAAGCCTTGCAACTCGGAAGCAAAGTTGATCTGGGGCGTGAGGGTGTTTTTGCTGGAATCTGTCATATCAGTCCATTAGCAGGCCGCCATTGATGTCAACCACCTCGCCGGTGATAAAGCCCGCCAGCGGAGAAGCCAGGAAACGCACCACGTGCGCGAATTCTTCGGGTTCGCAGAAGCGGCCCACTGGAATGTCCTTGAGCAGCTTCTGGCGCTGCTCCTCGGTCAGTTGCTCGGTGATCATGGGCGTCTTGACATAGGCCGGCGAAATGCCGTTGGCCGTGACGCCGAATGGTGCAAGCTCGCGCGCCAGCGAAAAGGTCAGCGAGCTAAGCGCGCCCTTGGACACAGAATACGCCGTGCCGGCCGTCAGCCCGCCGGTTTTGGCGGCGAGCGAGCAGGTGTTGATGATGCGGCCGAAGCGCCGCTGCTTCATGGCTGGAATCACGCGCTGGGCTAGGAAGAAGGCGCCGTCCAAGTTTGCGCCCAGCACGCGGCGCCACTCCGCCTCGTCAGTGGCTTCGGATTTGTTATTGGACAAGATGCCCGCGTTGTTCAGCAGGATGTCGACGGGGCCCAAGGCATCGACAATGGCCTCGTGGTATGCGCGCACCTGTTCCAGGTCGCCGATGTCGAACGAGAAGGCCTGGGTATCGGGACCAAGCTCTTCGGCCAGCGCCTGGTTGCGCGTCGCATTGGCGTCCACCATCGCAACCTTGCATCCATCTTCCAGCAGGAACTTGACTGCCGCCAGGCCCATGGTGCCGGCAGAACCGGTGACCACGGCCACTTTGCCCTGAAGGGGCTTGTCACGTGAATCAGACATCGAGAATGCTCCTCTTTCCAAACAGGCCGCGTGGACGGAACGTCACCACGGCAATGAACGACAAGTACATCGGCATGAACGGCCATTCGGACGCAAAGGCGCCAGTCAGGCCTACCACCATGCCTACCTTGATGGCTGTGGCAGCGCAGGTCGCTCGGCGTGTCGGCAACGCCGAACTTTGCCGTTTAACTACTGGAGGCCACCGCTTCCGCCGCGCCCGCCCGTGCGTCGTCCCACAAGGTGATGAGGCGCGAGTAGCGCTGCGCGACGTCGCTGATTACCTGGGCGTCGTCCATGCGGCCCGAGAACCAGCTCGTGGCCGCTTCCGCAAAGATGGAGCGCCCCACGGCAAAACCGCGGCACACGCTGTGCGGCGCGGCAATGCGAAAGCTTTGCCCCAAGGCTTCCTCGCTGGCTTCCAGGCCCAGCACCAGCACACCGCGGCAGTGCGGATCATGGCGTTCGATCACGCGCGCGATGTTCTCCCACTCGATGCCCGATTCACCGGGCGGTAGCTTCCACCAATCAGGCCGGATACCGGCTGCATAGATCTGCTCCAGCGCCTCGGCCAGAGTGCCTTCGTCGCTCGGTAAGTCCCGGGGCGGGATCACCTCGATCAGGAATTCATGGGATGTGCCCACGCTGGCGGCTTGCAGCTCGGCCAATTTGGCGAGTTGCGCCTCACGCATGGGCTCGGCGTCATGCGGGTGGTAGCTCACCAGGCATTTGGCCACGTGCTCACCGGGCCAGGAACGCATCTCCAGTGCCAAGCGGTTGCCGGCCTCGAAGGCCAGCGGGCGCGACCCCGGAAGTTCTACCGGCCGTCCGACCCACCAGCCCTTGCCTGTGACTGTGGGCAAAACATCCTCGCCGAAGCGGCCATCCAGGATGACGCCCGCGCCTGCACGTTCCCCCGCCCCCTGGTGCGCGCCTTCGGCAATCAGGCGCTTGAAGTGCGCCACGCGGTCCAGATCAGCACCGTGGCTCGCGGCGATGTCTTCGAACTGCGCCCGATGGTCGAAGGCCAGGATGGCAAGTTCGTCCCATTGGCGCGTGCGCGTGGTGGTATGGTGCAGGTGCTCGAGTCTTTCATCCTCACGCAGACGCCGCGTGGGCGAGCCGTGCTGCAAGAAGCTCTGCAGCTCTTCCCAACTAGCCATGGCCGGCGCGCAGCCGTGGCGCGACACTACGATGGCACCGCAAGCGTTGGCATAGGCGCAGCAGCGTTCCAGCGGCTCGTCACGCAGCCAGCCGCGCAGAAACCCCGACATGAAGGCATCGCCCGCACCAAGCACGTTGTACACCTCGACCGGGAAGCCCGGACCCTTCACGCCTTGCTCCAAGGTGGAAGGAATGGGCCCTTCGAACACCACGCAGCCCATGGGACCGCGCTTCACTACCAGCGTGGCCCGCGTGAGCTCGCGCAGCCGGCGCAGCGCCTTGAGCGTGTCGGCGCTGCCGCCAGCGATGTGGATTTCCTCTTCGGTGCCAACCACCAAGTCGCATTCGGGAATGACGGTCTGAATGTGGGTGCTGACCTCGTCAGACGGCACGAAACGTTGCTCGCCCATGCCCGGGCTGGTCAGGCCCCACAGCACGGGGCGGTAGTCGATATCGAGGATCACGCGCGTGCCGCACGCCTTGGCATCCGCAATGGCTTTACGGCAGGTTTTGTAGCTTTTCGGCTGCGACAGATGCGTGCCGGAAATCAGCAGGCCGGTGGCACTGGCGATGAAGCCGGCATCGAAGTCGTCCTCAGCGATCGCCATGTCTGCGCAGTTCTCGCGGTAGAACACCAGCGGAAACGTCTCCTTGTCCTGGATGCCGAGGAACACCAGCGCGGTCAAGCGCTCGGGGTCCGTGACCACGTGGCTCACGTCCACGCCTTCGCTCGCCATCGTCTCGCGCACGAAACGGCCGTTGTGTTCGTCGCCCACGCGGGTGAGCATGGCGGACTTCAGACCCAGACGGGCCGAACCCACGGCGGTGTTGGCCGGCGAACCGCCCAGGTACTTGCTGAAGGTCTGCATGTCCTCCAGTCGGCCGCCAATCTGCTCGCCGTACAGGTCGACGGCGGCACGGCCCACACAGATGAGATCGAAATCACGGTTTTTCATGGTCATTGGCCTCCTTTGCGGCTCAGGGATTTGATGGCTTTTTTTCTACCAAGTGATGACCGGTGCTCGTGACCAATGCCTGTGCCAGGCACAGCGGCGCCACCAGCGAGCGGAGCGGCCAGGGGGAATCGTCAACTAGCTCAAAGCAGACATTGGCCGGCGCTTTCAAGGGCGAGAGCGGCCCGTCGGTGATGGATATCACCGGCACACAGCGTCCCGCGCTCGACTGCGCGGCGTCCACAACATCGGGCGAGTAGCTCTGGAAGCTCGCGACGATCAGCAGGTCTTCAGTACCCACCGCGCGCAGGTTCTCGCGCAACATGCCGTATGGAAGCTCCAGTGCGAATCGAGCGATGCGCTGAAGTTGCCTGGACAGGTCCGGGTAGGCGCGGGTGATCGCGTCCTTCGGTTCGTCGTAGGTGATGGCGGTGCCCATAGATAGGGATAGGGTAAATACCGAAACAGTCATTCTTGATTGCTTCGATATTAGAACGTATATTTCATTTTGTCCAGAATCATCCCATAAGGGGTTTCCTCCATGCAATCCACCGTGGGCCGAGCGGCCGTGTTTCCACTGCCCGTGGCTGTGACTTTCATCGTGTCGCGCTCCACGCCTCTATGGCTGGCTCGCGCTGGGCTACCGTCATTCGGCCAGCATCGACAGCCTGGTTTGCAACGGCAAGGTATGCGGCCACTCAGGCGTCTTGGCCATCCACGGTGGCCTGAGTCGGACGTGGCTCGGGCTCAATTCAGGACTTCGGGCCTGATCTGGGCACGCGCGATCACTGGTTTCCAGCGCGCTTGCCTGTCCGTGATGAAAGCATCGAACTCGGCGGAGTTGGGGAGCGACCGTGCTGTTTCCTCGTCCTCGAAGGGCGGTGCGCTCGTATGGGAAAAGTCGTGCGCGATTGACTTTGCCCCGTTCGGCATGACTGTCAACGCGGCATCGCCCAGCTCAATCGAAACTCCCCAGATGGAGAAGATTCACCACAAGCTGACCCGCGACAGGATAGTGAACGCCACCTCCATGACTCCATACGGTCGATCTGCCGAGGTAGCAAACGGTAGGGTGTTCCTCTCGAGGGACGATGCTCCCGTTATGACTGGCCACGATCTGGTCATTGAAGACGGGCCGAAGAGCGCCGCTGTTCTCTACGACCTTTGCACGAATCCCCAGCCTGTCTGAGTACGAGCATGAACGCATCAGCCCATATATCCGACAGAGTTCGCCCGCACGCACGCATCAAAGCGGTGATATTCGACTGCGACGGAACGTTAGTTGATAGCGAGCCGATCGGACTCGCAGCGCTTCTCGATGAGGCTGCAGTACATGGGCTCGCCATGGATGCATCGGAAGCCGAGGCGCGATTTAAGGGAATCAGCATGGCCGTCTGCGTCCAGGAGATCGAGCAGCGTCTCGGGCACAACGTGCCCGAGGACTTCGTGTCGCAAGTGAGAAAGAGGATGTCTCGGTACTTCCGCGAGCGGCTCCAAATCATCCCCGGCGCACAGGCTGTGATAGCCGATCTCAAACTGCCGTATTGCGTTGCTTCGAATGGCCCGCGCGAAAAGATCGAGCTGACATTGGATATTTGTGGCCTTTTACCTTTGATAAAGGGGCCGATTTTCAGCGCATACGACATCGGCCACTGGAAGCCAGCGCCGGGGCTCTTCTTGCATGCAGCTGAGTCGATGGGATTCGACCCCGAACAATGTGCCGTTGTTGAAGACAGCCTGCCGGGAATGGAGGCTGGTTTGGCTGCGGGCATGACGGTATTTGCACTCTGTGCTTCGGAAGATATTCCGATCCATCTTCGCCCACGCGTTGAGCGGATCAACAGCCTATGTGAGTTGCTTGACAAGCTCGCATAGCAGTACCACCCCGGCCATTGCGTGCAAACGTCAGCTTGTCGCGCAGCGGCCGGATTTATTCAATAGCGCCAATTATTGAACTAATCGAGAAGGACGAGAATGTCAAATTCAACGACAACAATGAGTGAGGCGACAACAAGCGCGGAGACTCCTCGCTACACTGCCAAGCCAAGGGAACTCGCACGGGCCATCGTGTCAGGCTGGGCCGGCACCTCCCTGGAGTACTTCGATTTCCAGCTGTACGGACTAGCTGCGGCGCTTGTCCTGCCCGCCCTGTTCTTCCCAAACGTGGACCCGGCGCTGGGTCTGTTGTTCAGTTTCGCCACGTACGCGGTGGGCTTCCTCGCCCGCCCGCTCGGCGCAGTCTTCTTCGGACGCCTGGGCGACAAGCGGGGACGCAAGTTCGTCCTTGTTGTGACTGTCGCCCTGATGGGCCTGTCGACGTTCGGGATTGGCCTTCTGCCGACCTACCAGCAGGTCGGCGTCCTCGCACCCGTCCTGCTGATCGCGCTCCGACTCGTTCAGGGCTTCGGCGCTGGAGCGGAACTCGCGGGAGCCTCGGTTCTCCTGACAGAATACGCCCCGCCGCACAGACGGGGACTGGTAGCCTCCTTTGTTGCGATCGGCACGAACACCGGGACCCTTGTCGCGTCCGGCGTTTGGATGCTCCTCGCGAGCGGATCCGCGAACTGGCTGATGGACTGGGGCTGGCGCATTCCGTTCCTGCTGAGCATCTTTGTCGCGGTGTTCGCCCTGTTCATCCGTCGCTACTTGAACGAGACGCCCGTGTTCGAGGCCGTTGCGGAAGAGACTTCAGCCGAGGAGCGCACACCGCTGGGCGACGCTTGGCGCTACGGCAGGAAGCCGTTCTTCGCCGCCATGGGGCTGCGCATTGCTGAAAACGCCCCGTCCTCGATCTACCAGAGCTTCTTGCTGGGCTATATAGCAACAGTGATGACGATGGATCGTGTGATCGGCACTCGGGCGGTCTTCATCGCCTCAATCATCGGCTTTGCGACGGTTCCGCTCGCGGGATGGCTGTCCGATAGGTATGGACGGCGGATCATCTACCGGGTAATTGCGATCTTCCAGTTCCTCTGGACCATTCCAGCAATGCTCCTGCTGAACACGCGTGAACCCACGCAGATGATGCTCGCGCTGATCGTCGGAATCTCCGTCGGCGTGCTCGGACTCTACTCCATCCAGGGAGCATACATGCCCGAGCTTTTCGGTTCGCGTTACCGCTACACAGGCCTGGCCGTGTCGAAGGAGGTCGGATCGCTCCTCTCTGGCGGTACCGCGCCAATGGTTGTTTCCGCCTTGCTTGCGCTGTTCAGCAACTCCTGGATCCCGATCGCTGCATACCTCATGGTTGCGACAGCGATCGGTGTCATCGCGACATTCGTCACCCCGGAGACAGCCGGAAGAGATCTTGCGGAACCACGCGACGCCTTTTGAGCTTGCTGGTGGGCGGGCTCCGGTTATATTGCAGCGCAGCGCCCGCCACAAGACCTGCCGCTACGACTCACACCATATATACTCGCCCGATGTTCGCAGCCAGCCAGAAGAGCGGCAGCGAACATTCGCGGCGAAAGCCCGCAAACACCAGGCTCGCCGCGGTAGCTGAACTCAAAATCCTGTTCATTGTGATCATGGAGGCGCGTGTGCGCAACGGGGCGCTTCAGACGCCGATCAAGCGCAAGTTCGCCATTCAGTATGAAATGCTCTTATGAATAGAGGCAAAAAATGGCAATGATCAATTCCGATAGTTTGCAACAGCACTTTCCGTCCGTTGACGACATCCCTGCCAACATCCAGCTGACATCCCCGATCCATCAGCGCGTATCGCTCGTCGGTGGCACGCTCGTCCCGTGGAACGGCGCGAGCAAAACCGTGCGGTCGCCGGTCTGCGTGCGGCAAGCCGACGGCAGCGTCGAGCAGCTCGAAATCGGCAGCTACCCAGTAATGGGCGAGCCGGAGAGCGACGCGGCGCTCGATGCCGCCGTGCGCGCGTACGACGCCGGCCGCGGCGAATGGCCGACGATGAAGGTCGAAGCGCGCATTGCGTGCATGCAGGACTTCATCAAGCGGATGGTCGCGCAGCGCGAACTGGTCGTGAACCTGATCATGTGGGAGATCGGCAAGAGCCTGGCCGATTCGGAGAAGGAGTTCGATCGCACCGTCACATACATGCTGCAGACGATCGACGCGCTGAAAGACCTCGACAACGCGAACTCGCGCTTCGTAATTGCCGAAGGCACGATCGGCCAGATCCGCCGCACGCCGCTTGGCGTCGTGCTGTGCATGGGGCCGTACAACTATCCGCTGAACGAGACGTTCGCGACGCTGATCCCCGCGCTGCTGATGGGAAACACCGTCGTGTTCAAGCCGCCGCAGTACGGCACGCTGCTGTTCGAACCGCTGCTCGAAGCGTTCCGCGACGCCTTCCCGAAGGGCGTGATCAACACGATCTATGCGCCAGGCGCGGTGGTCGTGCCGCACATGCTCGCGTCGGGCAAGATCAACGTGCTCGCGCTGATCGGGTCGAGCAAGGTCGCCGACCACCTGAAGAAACAGCATCCGAAGTCGCACCGGCTGCGCGCGATTCTCGGGCTCGACGCGAAGAACGCGGCGATCGTGCTGCCGGACGCGGATCTCGAGTTAACCGTGAAGGAGTGCCTCCTCGGCGCGCTGTCGTTCAACGGGCAACGCTGCACAGCGCTGAAGATGCTGCTCGTGCATCGGTCGATCGTCGGCCCCTTCCTGACGCGGTTTTCCGAGGAACTCGCGAAGATGAAGATCGGCATGCCGTGGGAGAATGGCGTCGGGATCACGCCGCTACCGGGGATGCATCGCACCGCTTACATGACCGAGGCGATCGACGACGCGAAGGCGAAGGGCGCGCAGGTGGTGAACGAGTCGGGCGGCGTGTTCTGCAAGACGTTGTTCTATCCGGCCGTCGTATATCCCGTTTCCGAAGGGATGATGCTGTATCGCGAGGAACAGTTCGGGCCGATCATTCCGGTTGCACCGTTCGATGACGTGGAAGCCGCGCTCGATTACGTGACGACGTCGGACCACGGGCAGCAGGTCAGTATCTTCGGATCCGATCCGGAACAGATCGGCGCGCTCGTCGATCCACTCGTGAATCAGGTCTGCCGCGTGAACATCAACTGCCAGTGCCAGCGCGGGCCGGACGTGTTTCCGTTCGCGGGGCGCAAGGATTCGGCCGAAGGCACGCTGTCCGTCACCGATGCGCTGCGCGCGTTTTCGATCCGCTCTATGGTCGCTGCGAAGCAAACCGACGACAGCAAGGCGCTGCTCGATTCGATCGTGTCCGAGCATCGTTCGAAGTTCATCCACACTGGGTTCATTTTATGAACCTATGGCGATGACGGATCGCAACTCCGACCAGATCGCGGAGGTGTTGCAGCGCTGGATGGACAGCAAGGGGCTGATGCGGGCAGGATTGTAGGATCGCCCTGGATCAGGTGAGGCTTTCGCCCTTCCCTCGTTACTCGGCCTGCTCGACGCGGCGCGCGCATCCACCAGGTCCAGCTCGCTCGCGCAGGCCTGGAAGAAGCGCTTGATCTGCCGGTTCAGCGTGGTTGCGGCCAGCGCGGCCTGCACGGTCGGTCTTGGCCCACGGCACCCGCTCGGCCTGGTCGGCGGCGTGCCCCAGCAACGCCTTGCCTCGCCGCCCGCGGTCCAGTTCGCAGCCGGGTAAGCGGCAAAGCCCCACGCCGCAAGGTACCGTCCCAGCGCATCGATCGCCGGAAGGCGTTGCCCCCGCTTTTGGATATAACGCCCCTCGTCCGAGCGTCAGAGAGACTTGAATCCTCCCGAACAACGCACTGCTCAGCGCACGATATGTGCCTCTGCTGACTTCTGCCCGCCATTCCGACGCCTCTCGATGTCGGTAGCTCCATGGCAGCGGTGCAGAACTCCCCGGTTATGACGCCCCCCTCACGCTCATACCGGTCGGATATATGCCGCACCGTTCCGTGCAAGTACTGGGCTTTGGCAATTCTGGCTACCTCACCCCGATACGACGCCTCATCCGCTTCCTGCTCGTCAGTCCAGGGCTTTGCCCCAGACCTCCTTCATACTCCCAGTCGCCTGGGAGACCCTTGACTCTGGCTAACATTTCCCCTTGTCAAGGGTGTCGGGGACTTGCCCCCTCAAGTGCACGGGGCATGCCTGCCTGCGCGCACCCGGGCGGCGGCATCAACGCACCGCGCTGGCCTCCGCCACCGCTACCGCCGTCATATTGACGATACGGCGCGTGGTGGCCTGCGGGTTGAGGATGTGCACCGGCTTGGCCGCGCCCAGCAGGATCGGGCCGATGG
>NZ_JBYOJU010000086.1:0-16500 GCF_057798855.1 Cupriavidus sp. 96C5-1
GAAGCCTTCCGCATCCGCTATCAAGCGCCCACACTTATCGGTTGTTTGTTTGTTAAAGAACTGGCCGCGGTTCGCTTTGCTTACCGCGTCGCTGCGTTGTCTGCAGCAGAGAAACGAGATTATGAAGAACAATCCGCGTTTCGTCAACAGGTTTCGCAAACTTTCTTTGCTGCGGCCGGCGCCTGAACACGGCTCGCCAACCTCCCCTGCCAACCCCCGCAACCCTGGTCCCGTCTGCGTTGCAGCGGTCTTTGTGTGGCGAAGGGGGCGAATCTTAAGGGACTCCGCCGGTCCTGGCAAGGCTTTTCGGAAATGATTTTGATGCAGCCAAAAAGTAACCTACAAGCCACACAAATCACGCATTAGCGGCAGCTCCAGTGCATTCGGCAATCCCGGTCACCTGCATCGCCCAACCCTCGCTTCTGCCAACGACCTCTCCACATACGCAGGAACACCATCCCGCAGGAGATCGCTCGCCAGCGACGGCTCCGTCGCTGCAATATATACGGACACGCGCGCCGGCGAGCCGGACACGTCCATGTTCTATCTATATATAAGGAAAGGAGGAGTTTGCATGAGCATCCGCATCGTCAGACTGGGCTCAGCCAGGGCACCAAACGAAGGCATCCGTATCGGCACCGTACGCAGACCGCCGCGCGGCGTACCAAAGGCAGAATTCGCCACCCGTGACTTTTACGATGTGTGGTTTCCGAATCTATCGCCGTCCGCCGAGCTGGTCGCGGAGGCACTTGCCATACAGGGCGAAGGAAGCGAGAAAGCCTGGCGCGCGTTCGAGCGGCACTTTCGGGCAGAGATGGCCCGACCGGATGCGAGCCGGACGCTCGACCTGCTGGCCGCAATATCCCGGCAAACGAATTTTTCGCTGGGCTGTTATTGCGAGCAGGAAGAGCGGTGCCACCGTTCTATCCTGCGCGCCTTGCTGGAGGCACGCGGGGCGGCAATCACTCCGTAGAGGTCAGACAGCCTTGTGCCCGCGCGCGCAGGAACGGCGAAACAAGGCGCGCAGGCCGGCCCACTGAACGGGTAGAAGCGGAGTGGAGCGGCGCACGGCGTCGCGCTGGGCGTAGTGGGTAAGCAACTGCTCACCAACCGACTGCCGGAAATAGGAAGGCGCCGGGTAGTCCATGGTCAATCCCGATTGTGGTTCAACAGGACTGTTAGTATACCGAATATTGGTGCACTGCGTCATACTGGGGCGGCATCCACCCCAATGCGGTGCAGAAACGAGCCTCGCGCCTGCGCTTCGGGCCTTGTGGAATAAGGCACAAAACCGAATCCGGCTATCGATCGCGGTACAAAGGGAAAAAGCGCGGTGTTCGTATACCAAATACCGCAACACGGCGATCGATGTGCACCGACTAGCCGGGGCTCACGGCGCTATTGCCGCGCTTGGCCGCATCGCCCGGCCCGTCGCCCTTCACCGCGCTGGCCTCGCCCGCGGCCATCTCTTCTGCCGCCTTTGCCGCACTATAGACGTGGCGGGTAGCCAGCAGCGCTGCCAGATCGGCATCGCCTGCAATAACTGCTTGCAGAATCTGCGCATGCTCTTCCCAGTTCTGCCGGGCGCGCGTCACATTCGCCGGAGCGAACAGCAAACCCGTGCGCTCCCGTAGCGTGCGCACCATATCCTGCAGCACGCTGTTGGCGGCGATATTGCCCAGCACTTCATGGAAGCGGGAATTCAGCTCGATAAAGCGGTCCGAACGACCGCTTGCCGCGGCCTCGGTGCCTTGGCGCAGCACTTCATTCAGCTCCGCGACCAAGGCTGGATCCCGGCGCTGGGCAGCCAGCTTGGCATTCAGACCTTCCAGCGTGGCCCGCACTTCGACCATTTCCTTCGCGATATTGGGCGATAGCGTTGCCACCGAAGCGCCTCGCCTCGGCTCGATGCGGACCAGACCCTCCGCAGCGAGCGCGCGCAGTGCTTCCCGCACCGGGATGCGTGACACACCCAGTTCCGTGGACAACTTGTTCTCGACCAGGCGGTCGCCCTGCTTGTACTGCCCGCCCAGGATGCGCTCTCGCAGGGTGTCTGTGACCAGCGCGAACAAGGGGGAGTGCTGGGCGCCAAGGCTGGCGCCGGGAGAGTCCGAACCAGGAAGAGCGTGTTCGGTACCAATGGCGTCGGACATAGGTTCTGGCTTCAGTCGGCAAAAACGCCGTCTTCGGGCAAGGTGCGCGTACGCGCCTTCGCGGACGGTCATCAAGGAATCGGGAACCATCGCGCCATCCCGTAAGGATCTCGGGCGCAGCGGTATTGTCCGCATTGTATACCGACGAACCGCCGTTTTTGCGTAACACCGATCACCCGCGCCGGCTTCGCGTACCAGCAGCCCTGGCCTCCAGGCCAGCGGCAGTTCGAGCGACGGCTCACGCTATGATGCGAGGGCCCGCATCATCCCCGCCTCAAACCCCTCCCGCTATTCGCCGATGGCACTCAACCTGGTCTGGCTTTCTTTCTTCCTGCTCGCTTTCGTCGTCGCCTGCATCCGCCTGGCGATGGGAGATACCACGGTGTTTCCGGCGATGCTGGCAAGCCTGTTCGACAACGCACGCACGGCCTTCGAGATTTCCCTGGGCCTGGCAGGCGTGATGAGCCTGTGGCTCGGCATCATGCGGATTGGCGAACGCGCCGGCGTGGTCGACACCTTCGCACGCACGGTCAATCCGCTGCTGCGCCACTTTTTCCCGGGCGTGCCGCAAGGGCATCCGGCGCAAGGGGCGATGATGATGAATGTGTCGGCAAATATGCTGGGGCTCGACAATGCCGCCACGCCGCTCGGGCTGAACGCCATGCGGGAGCTGCAGTCGCTGAATCCCAGCCCCGACACGGCCAGCAACGCGCAGATCATGTTCATTGTGCTGAATACGGCCGGCCTGACCCTGATCCCGACCTCGGTGATCGCGATGCGGCAGGCCATCGCCGTCAAGCAGGGGCTGGTCGGATTCAATGCGGCCGACATTTTCCTGCCCACCCTGCTCGCTACTTGCATCTCTTGCGTGGCGGGCTTGCTGGCGGTGGCGTGGGCGCAGCGGCTCAATCTGCTCAAGCCGGCGGTACTGGGCACACTCGGCCTGCTGTCGGCCACCGTCACAGCCCTCTTCCTGTGGCTGCGGCATGCGCCGCCTGAGCAGGTAAGCACTGCCACGGCACTGGCCGGCAGCGGCTTCATCCTGACCTTGATCGTAGTCTTCCTGGTTTGCGGCGCCGTGCGGGGCGTGAACGTCTACGATGCCTTTGTCGACGGAGCCAAGGAGGGCTTCGGCGTCGCGGTGCAGATCATTCCTTACCTGGTCGCCATCCTGGTGGCGATCGGGTTGTTCCGCGTCACCGGATGCATGGATGTCCTGATGAAATGCCTCACGGCTGGCTTCGCCTCGCTGGGACTCGACACTGCCTTCGTACCCGCACTGCCGGTGGGGCTGATGAAGATCCTGTCGGGCGCGGGCGCTCGCGGGCTGATGATCGACGTAATGACCACGTACGGCGTCGAGTCCTTCCAGGGCAAGCTGGCCGCCATCATCCAGGGATCGACCGAAACCACCTTCTACGTGCTGGCGGTGTATTTCGGCAGCGTCAATATCCGCAATACGCGGCATGCACTGGCCTGCGCCTTGTTCGCGGACCTGGCCGGCTTATGTGGCGCAGTAGCGATTGCCTACCTGTTCTTCCGCTGAAATGGGCGCGCCACACGCGATGAAAACGAGCCAGAGAAGCCAGAAGACCCCGCCTTCCGTGTATTGAACCGTTAAGGTGTTGCGTGAATGCAACATGTTTGTGAAGTCAGACACGCTTGGCCCACAAGCGGCTTGGTGCGTCGCAACAAATCATATATAGTGGAGTCTGTCTCCTCCACCACCTCGGTGGATTCCAACCCGCGCACGAAACTGCGCGGGTTTTTTTTGCCCGTTTTTTGCCGTTAACCTCGGTTTGCCATTGCTGGATTGGACTCCGGCCTGGCTGACGGGCACTCGTCGCGGTCGCACCAAAGGGGCTCCATTCACGCACCAGAGGAACGCGCGACTGCACCGAGGCGGGGTGAAACGCGGATTTTTCCGCGTTATGTTGCATCGCAGCATCCGATCCCGTAGAGTCAGCCCATCCCGGCGCCTAGTACGAAAAATCCATGCTTCGGGCGCCCACCCTCTTTTTTCGACATGATTTCCGCGCTGCGCTTGCCCCGCCCCGACGCACTGATGCTACAGCGAGGCCTGGTCTACGCTTTCTCGTTCCTGGCCCTGGCCAGCATGGGATGGCTTACCGGGCAGCCGGGGTATCTGTGGGCAGCAACCGCATCGATCTGGACTTGCCTGGCCGACCGCCGCGGCACTGCCGGCGAGCGCCTGGCCGCGCTGGGCTCGGTGGGTATCGGGGGCGCTGCGGCCTGCGCCCTGGGTGCGGCCGTGGCTACCACGCCATGGGCCGCGCTGGCGGTCGTGCTGGTGGCTGGAATGGCCGCCGGCCTGGCGGAAACGCGGGGGAATGTCGCCGCCCTGTCGGCCAAGCTGCTCTATGTGGTACTGATCGCCGCGTGCCTGCAACCGGCTGGAGACGCCACGCTGGCCATGCGCATCCTTGCGAGCAGCCAGGAGTTCCTGCTTGGCGGCGTTTTTGCCTGCCTGCTGAGCCTGGCCCTGATTCCTTCCGAGCGCGACGCGCGCCCACGCGCTGAAATCCTGTCGGTGTTCGACGCATTGCTGCGCTTCGCCACCGCATTGGCCGGCACCGACGCCGTGGACGACGCCACCGCCAGCAAGCGCGAGATCCGGGAGCGTATCGAGGCTGCGCGCCAGGCAATCCATGCGAGGCACAGCCTGCGCGACCCGCTGGGCCTGATGCACTATGCCTATGTGGTGAGCCTGGCCGATGCAATGTTCGCATTGCTGATCGTCACCGCGGAGCTGCGCAGCCGCGCCGACGGCATGTCCGCCAGCCGGAGCGATGGCATGGAAGAGAACGACAACCACTCGGCTCGGAAGCTGCCGCTGCATCACTTGCAACGCTGCGTTGCCGATATCCGGGTCCAGGTTGGCGAGGCACTGGCGCATCATGCCCCGGACCTGCCGTCGCTTTGCGCGGCTCTGGCCCATGAGTTGCGGCGTCTGCACGCACCCCTGGCCAATGCAGACGCACCGGCTTTGTACCAGGCCGCCCTGGGCACCCTGGCACGGTATCCGGGCTTCAGCGACTGGCGCAGCGAACACCGCTGGCCACGCCGCTCCTTCCGGCAGACATGGCAGCGCTGGCGTGCCGCCATGTCCGAGCACGCCGCACGCGACGCCCGCGTGGCCCGCCATGCGGTGCGGCTCGCACTGGCGGGCAGTCTGAGCCTGATGCCAGCGCAACTATGGAAGGTAGACCACGGTTATTGGGTCGCGGTCACCGTCATCATGGTGCTGAGCCCCCAACTGCAGACCACGCGCAGCATTTCGTTCCAGCGCTTCGCCGGCTCGCTGGCCGGCGCCCTGCTGGCGTGCGCAATCGGCCTGGCCCACCCGCCCGCACCGTTCGCGCTGGCGATCAGCGCGGCCTGCCTGGCCGCGGCCTATATCGGCCGCCTGGCCGGCAGCCCCGGCGCCTTTGCCCTGTGCCTGACGCCGGCCGTGATCCTGTTCTCCTGGGTTGGCGCGCCGGCAGCGAACAGCAGCCACTTTGCCGCGCTGCGCGGCATCGATACGGCACTGGGCTGCCTGATCGCCCTGGCTAGCTATTATGTGCTGGCACCGCGCGCCGAACTGTCGCGCGTCTACCGCCATAGCCTGGACGCGGTCGCGGCGAACGCGGTCTATCTGCGGGCGGCTTTTGCCGGCGCCGGTGCGTTCACGGCCTCGCCAACCCGCTCACCGGCTCCCACGCCTGCGCGAATGGAGACGCTGCGGGTAGCGGCCGGACGCACCTCGACCCGTGCCGAGCACACTTTGCAACAAGGCACCGCAGAACTGGCGCCGGAGCTGGCTGCGGAGTATGTCCAGCTGCACCTGACCGTGCGGCGCATGGCCGCGCTGGCGGGCCTGGTACGCGCCGGACTTGCGGCCGAGGCGGACACGGGCCTGCCGGCCCCTGCCACGTTGGCGGTACTGCAGGCCCTGGCGGCGCTGCTATCCGAGCTGGCCACGCACCCTGGCGCCAGCGCCGTGGCGGCCAGCCCGGGCGAGCCGTATGCCGAGGCCGCCTCGCCATTGGACAGGTTCCTGGCCGAACAGGCTGCCTTTGCCGCCGCCCAGGCCGGCACGGCCCACGCCGCCGTGGCCTCGATACGCCGGCTGGCCGCCGGCCAGCGCAAGGCCGCCAGCCACCGCCGCTTGCCGCAGCCCGGTTGAGCGGCGTCAATGGCAAGGCGTCCAGCGGCTTCACGGATCGGCGCGATCACCTAGAATGGTGTCATCCCTCAGCGACCGGTGTGAGGCACGCCATGCCCGAAATCTCCTTTCCCCGCAGCGTTCCCACCTATTGCGCGGCCAGCCTGACCCTGTCCTGCCCTGCCACTGTCAACGGCGAACCAACGCTGTATTCGATTACGGCAGAGGCGCTCGAAACGCATTTCGGTGCCATGTCGACGCGCAAGGAAGACCTGGTGCGAGCGTTCACCAGCCACCGGCAGCGCATCGAGCGCATTGCCGAAGACCTGTTCGAGCTGACCCAGGCGCGTGAAATCCTGCTGCGCAGCGGCCATATCCGCTTCGCCGCCTGAACGCCGCCAAGTGCGCGCAGGACTGGATGCCAGGAGCCCGGCAGCCGTGCTCTCGCAAACATGCGCCGCCCACCGGGATCAAGCTTCCATTGCCTTCCCGCGTACCAGCAGCACCGGTACGCTGGCTTGGCGAAGCACGGATTCGGCCACGCTGCCCAGCACCAGCCTGCGCACGCCGCGCCGACCATGGGTGCCGATCACGATCAGGTCCGCGCCCCAATCGCTCACGACTTCATTGACGGATCCGGCTATATCGCCCGCCACGGTCTGCTGCCTGACCAGCCGCGTCTGATGACGCACGCCTTGCGCGGCAAGCCGCTGCGCGGCCTTGGCCAGAGCCCGCTCACCACTGTCGGCCAGGGCCTGCAGCACCGGCGTCGGGTCGTAGTAGCCGGCATCGAACAGGATCTGGCCGTTATCAACAACATACAGGGCGAGCACTTCCGCGTCGCCGGGACCGGCGACCCGGATTGCCTCGGTCAGCGCCAGGTCGGACGTTGCGCTGCCATCCACCGCCACCACGATCTTCTTGTATGCCGCATCCGTCATTGCTGTTTGCTCCAGGGAAAACAGGGATAGTGACGGAAGCGCCATTGCTATCCGCCAGCATCGATACTACTCGCCTCAGCGCAAAGTTGCCGCTACGCTACTTCCCCCAGCGCTGCGGGAGCAGCACGCCGGATCACTGGGACAGCGGGGAGTCCGGAGCGCGCGCACCCGAGTCGACGATTACCAGGTAGCGGCCCGGCCGGGCCACGGGGGTGCGATCACGCGCAAGGATCCAGAGCGAGTCGCCGCGTCCGGCCGCGGCCAGATAATCCGCATCGATCAGACCGTAGTGGTCGAGCAGGCGGTTGAGCGTGGCTGGAATCCGCACGCACCCCTTGGAAGCCGGGCGGCCGAGGCGCGGCTCCAGCCGGGCGGGATCGGTTGCGTGCATCTGCAGGCGCATCTGGCTCTCCCCGCCCTTGCCCCAGCCACGCCGGGCATCGACCCAGCCGAAGTCATAGACGCGCATGCCGCTGACGCCATAGCCGCGGATCCCGTTCTCGTTGTAGGTACCTTCGGCACGGAAATCGAGGTTCTCCATGCTGTGGGCGAACACGCCGACAGGCGTGATGAAGTGGTTGAATGCCCCTGGCTTGCCCGTCGATACGGGGGTGGCGCCGACCCATTGCCAGGGTGCGCGCTCATCGGTTCGCGCGAACAGCATGGCCGCCTGGACGCGCGGGTTGCGGTCAACCAGCACCGCCCAGTCGCCGGCGTCTGCTTCCTGGCCGCCGGCCTGCAGCGCCGAGGCCAGCAGATCGGCGTACCGCGTGGCGACGGCGGCCGGCAGGCTCAGATGGCGGGATACCTGCCGCACAAAGGCTTGCCGGACCATGCTGAGTTCATTGGCCGCGGCAAGCGGCACCTGGATTGCGGACAGCGCCAATAGCGCGAAGATGGCAAGCCGGCGCCCCCCCCGGGCGCCGGCACGCCCAAGGCGAGCATGCGGCATGATTGCCTCCATTCATAACGCCCCACGACTGGGCGACTGCCTTTCCGAGCGATGGAAAGGGTGTCGCGCAGTGATCCATCGGGATCCATTCCCGCGCGAACCGCACCAGGGCGGGCGAGCTATCCGGCCACCCTGCCCGGTTCAGGCAGGGAGCCTCTTTCTATATAAGACCGCGAATATGCCGACAATTTCCTCTCGCCATGCGGCGCCGGGTCTGCGGCAAGCGCTGCCGCTCGCCGAAGCGCCATGGGGCCTTGAGAGAACATTACAATGGAAGCGCTCCCAAGGGCTCGCAGCATGGACGGAACGCGCACGACGCAGTCCGGTGGATGAGCCGCTCCGCCACGGCCCCTGCGTTTGAGGCCTGAGGCCCTTCGCATCCATATACAATCACGCCCATGCAATACATCCATGTCGTCAACGGTGACGTAGCGGGCAACACGCTGCGACAAGCCCTCGCCCAGGCCGCCCGGCCCGACCCGGTCGTCGTGCTGCGCGACGATCTCGCCGTCGGGCCGCTTGCCGACGTCGACAGCAGCGGACTCATCCGCTCCGGCTTCTGGCAGCGCGTGGCGCCCCACAGCGATATCGACTTCGCCGCCGAAATGCACCAGGCGCTCGACCAGCTGCACGGGCTGCGCAAGGACGAACTGGAGGTCGCCATCTGGCATGGCCAGAGCGCATCCGACCAGCTGATGCTGCGCCGGGTGGTATTCCACCTCTACCAGTCGCCCCAGCGCATCAACGAAGTCGCCATGGATCTGCGCGAGCTGGAAGTCCCCGCGCGCGGCAATCTGGCTGCCATCGGCATGTACCCCGCGGCCCGCCTGGCGCGCCGCTTCTCCACCATCGCACCGGTCTCGGTACTGCGTCTGGGCCGCCTGGGCTACGAGTGGCAGCAGAACGTCAAGGAGAACGCCGACGTGCGCTTGTGGAAAGGCAATACGCTGGTGCCCGCGGCCTATCACACGGTGGATGAAGTGATCCTGGAACGCGCCCCGCTGGAGTGGGCGCCAGCCGCGCAGGTGGTGGGCGCTGTGATGGGCGCGATCGAGGGCCTGCTGGCCAGCGACTGGTTCGTGTTCTGGCGCTGTCGGGAACTGATCGGCGCCGGCCAGCTCGTGCTGCGCGGCAACGCCGATTCGCTGCAGACCTGCGAGCTGCGCCGCAACCTGGCCTCCGGCGGCGAATAGGCGAACGTCTACATGGCCCGAACCAAGGCACCCGATTTCGAGGCACAGCGCGAGCAGATCCTGGAACTGGCCGCCGCCGCCTTCGCCGCGAGCAGTTATCCAAGTACCTCGATGGCCGACCTGGCCGCCGCCTGCGGCACCTCTAAGGCCCGCCTCTATCACTACTACGAGAGCAAGGAAGCGATCCTGTTCGACCTGCTCGACCGCTACACGCGCCGGCTGATGCTGATCGTGACGGAGGTCGAAGCCGAGGCCGAGCGCCAGGGCCACAGCGAGGTGGACAGCTTCGCCAACCTGATCCGTGCCTTCCTGGCCGAGTACGAAACCTCGCAAACCCGGCACGTCGCCCTCATCAACGACGTCAAGTTCCTGGCCGAAGAGCAGCGCGACCAGATCCTCAAGCGCGAGCGCGACGTGGTGGCCGCCTTCTCGCGCCAGCTGCGCCGCGCCTATCCGGAACGCGTCACCCACGACAACCAGGCTGCGCTGACCATGACCGTGTTCGGCATGATCAACTGGACTTTCACCTGGCTCAAGCCGGGCGGCAAGCTGTCCTACGCGGACTTCGCCGAGATGGTGATCGACCTGCTCGCGGGCGGGCTGCCGGGGGCGCGTGCCGGCGTCGCGGTACCGCCGCGCGATGCCGCATAGCGCCGGCGATCGGCGCTGAGGCGCTGGGGATCAGGACCAGTCCTCCTCTTCCCGCCGGCGGCGCTGGTCCCGGTCCTGGCGGAACATCTCCTCCAGCTCGTCGCGCGCCTGGCGCGCCAGCGAGACCAGCTTCTTCTGGTCGGTGTAGTGCGGGTAGAAACGCTCGATCGCCGCGATGTTGTGGCGGCGGAACCTGAGCGCCACCGAACGCGCCTGGACCGGGTCGTAGCCCAGCCCTTCCAGCACGCGCCGTCCCAGCAACAGCGAACCTTCGAACACTTCACGCTCGAACAGATGCACGCCGCGGTCCTTGAGCTGGTAGACGTGCGACACATGGCGGGCCCGCGCGTAGATCTCCAGGTGCGGGAAGCGCGCGCGCACGCAGTCGATCAGTGCCAGGCTGTCTTCCATGCCATCGATAGCCACCACCAGGATGCGGGCGCGCTCGGCACCGGCGGACTCCAGCAGGTCCATGCGCGTGGCGTCGCCGTAGAAGACCTTGAAGTCATACTTGCGCAGGAACTCGATCTGGTCAGGGTCATGGTCCAGCACGGTGACGCCGATGCCCTGGGCATATAGCAGCCGGCCGATGATCTGGCCGAAGCGGCCAAAACCAGCGATCAGCACGGGGTTGTCCTGTGACGCGATCACGTCGTCCGGCCGCCGCGCCAGCCGGGCCAGCCGTGGCGCCACCAGGCGGTCATAGGCGAGCAGGAGCAGCGGCGTGGCCACCATCGAGAGCGCTACCACCAGCACCAGCAGGGCCTGGGTACGCTCCGGCAGCAATCCCGCGCCGCCCGCCACGCCGAACACCACGAAGGCAAATTCGCCGCCCTGCGAAATCAGCAGCGCGAACAGCAGCCATTGGCCCCGCGCAATGCCGAAGCGCGGCGCCAGCACGGCCAGCGTCACGGTCTTCAGCAGCACGAAGCCCACCACCAGGGCGGCGACCTGCACCGGCGCCTGCATCAGCACGCCGAAGTCGATCGACATCCCGACCGCCATGAAGAAGAGACCCAGCAGCAAGCCCTTGAATGGCTCCAGGTCGGCCTCGAGCGCATGGCGATACTCGGAGTCGGCCAGCAGCACGCCGGCCAGGAAGGTACCCAGCGCCATCGACAGTCCAACCGCATCCATCATCAAGGCGATGCCCACCACCAGCAACAGCGCGAAGGCCGTGAACATCTCGCGCATATCGGTGCGGGCGATAAAGCGCAACGCAGGGCGGACCAGGTAGCGCCCGCCCACCACCACGGCGCCGATCACGCCGACCGCCTTGGCCGCCCCAAGCCAGCCCGCCGCGCCATGCGGCCCTGCCTCCGCGCCTCCGGCCGCCAGCAAGGGCAGCAACGCGATCATCGGAATCGCGGCGACGTCCTGGAACAGCAGGATGCCGAAGCCGGCGGCACCCGCGGGCGTGCCGAACAGGTTGCGCTCGGACAGCGTGGCCAGCGCGATCGCGGTAGACGAGAGCGCCAGGCCGAGGCCTGCCACCAGCGCCACTTGCCAGGGTGCCCCGACCAGCACCGCGGCACCGCCGATCAGCAAGGCGCAGGCAGCCATCTGCGCGCCGCCGTAGCCAAATATCACGCGGCGCAGCTCCCACAGTTTCTTGGGCTCCAGTTCCAGGCCGATCACAAACATCATCAGCACCACGCCGAACTCGGAAAAGTGCAGGATGGATTCGACGTTGGTGACCAGCCGCAGGGCCCAGGGCCCGATCGCCACGCCGGCCAGCAAATAACCGAGCACCGCGCCCAGGCCGAAGCGGCGCGCCACCGGCACCGCCACCACGGCCGCGACCAGGAAGACCACCAGGGCCACCAGGAAATCGTGTTGTTCCATGGCCGGCCCCTCAGCTTGCGGCAGCGCCCGCGGCGCCGCTCAGCACACCGGAAACCCGGCCGATATGGTCAGCCAGGGCCTGGGCATCGACCTGGTCGGCGTCATGCAGCACCAGGGGCGGCAGCCAGCTCATCCCGCACAGCACGGCAGTCTGCGCCAGCGGCAGCATGTACTCCTCGATCGTGTGGCCATGCGTACCGTCGGGTCCGTAGGAGTCCGCGTGGCCGCCGGTGCTGGCCACCACCAGCAGGGACTTGCCCCGTAACGCCGTGCCGCCAGGGCCGTAGGCCCAGCCGCTCTCAAGGACTTCGTCCACCCACAGCTTGAGCAGGGCCGGCATGCTGTACCACTGCACCGGAAACTGCAGCACCAGTGTGCCCGCCCGCGCCAGCGCGAGCTGCTCCGCGACGACATCGATGTCGTAGTCGGTATAGCTACGGTACAGATCGCGGACGGTTACATGGGGCAGCGCTTCCAGCGCCGACGCCAGTGGACGGTTGACCCGGGACAGGTGCGGCCTGGGATGGGCATAGATGACGAGAATCGGGGGCTCTGCCTTGGGGTCCACGAAAAATCCTGAAAAAAATCCTGTGGGAAGAAGGCACGAGGCCAAAAAGAACTTCAAAAATCACATTTTGATGTGAGCAATTGCCCGCCCATACGCCCACGCAAATGGGCAAGAGCGAGACCAACGGCAGCCGCATGCTTTGCCGCGTTGCAGCAAACCCACACCCCAAGCCGTCGCGGCCAGCGGCAAATCGGCGCTAACCCATTGATTTTGCTAAGCTAACACGGAATTTACAAAATGCCACAAGGTTCTGCCAGCCCCAACCTTACGCCGAACTGACAATTCCACTACAATACTTTCTGCAATGCAGCAAGATAGTGTTTGCCCTTGCCCCTCTCAGGGAACGCCGAAAGTGCATGGGCGAACACCCGTTGAGTGCTATTTTTATACTTGAATACATCGTAAGGAATCAAAGTGAATCCGCTCGAACTGAGCAAGGCCGTCGGGGCCGTATCCGACGAAGATCTCCGCCGTGCAGCCGCAGCCGCGCAAGCCTCGCATCGCCCCACCACCCTGGTGCGCGAGTTGGCAGCGCATCATCGCTCGCGTCTGCTGAAGCATTTCCTCGCCCTGGGCGAGGAGGATCGCCTGCTCCGTTTTGGCCAGTCCGTCGGCGATCACGTGATCGAAGCCTACGTCGACAGCATTGATTTCGACCACGACACCGTATTCGGCGTCTACGACGAACACCTGGTACTGATCGGCGTGGGCCACTTCGCCAACCTGCGCGACAACACGCAGGGCCGCGTGGCCGAATTCGGCGTTTCCGTGTCGCAGAGCGCCCGTGGCCGCGGCATCGGCAGTGCGCTGTTCGAGCGTGCGGCCATGCATGGCCGCAACAGCAACGTGCGCACCCTGTACATGCACTGCCTGTCGCGCAATTCGGCCATGATGCACATCGCCAAGAAGGCCGGCATGAAAGTCCAGTACGCCTATGGCGAGGCCGATGCCTACCTGGAACTGCCGCCCGCGGATACCGTCAGCCGGTTGACCGAGGCACTCGACGAGCAGGTAGCCGACCTCGACTATATGCTGCGCCGCAATCTGCGCGACGCCCGCCGTTTCGGCCTGCGCTTCTGGCGCTCGATGCTGCCGCAGAAGGGTACCGCCTGACCCGCGGCCCCTGCGGCACCGACAGGCATCGCAAGCATGGCGCGCCCGCCCGGCGCGCCATTTTCATATGCGGGCTGTAGTCCTCAGCCTTCCGCCACCGGCAGCGCGGTGGTGTCCTTGATGCTTTCGAGGGCGAAGCTCGAGCGCACGTCGATCACCGCCGGGTGGGCCAGCAGATGGTCCTTCATGAAGCGCGCGAAGTGCTCCATGTCTTCCACGTACACCTTGAGCAGCAGGTCCATCTCGCCCGTCATGGCGTGGCAGGCCGCCACCTCGGGCCAGATCGCAATGGAGGCGCGGAACAGGTCCAGCGGCGCCTTGCCCTTGGGCGCGCCGCCGTGTTTCTCCAGCCGCACATTGATATAGGCCAGCAAACCCAGCCCGATCTTTCCCGGCTCCAGCAGCGCCGCATACTGGCGGATCACGCCAATCTCCTCCAACCGGCGAATGCGCCGCAGGCAGGGGCTGGGCGACAGGTTCACGCGCTCGGCCACCTCCAGGTTGGTCAACCTCCCGTTGGTCTGCAGCACCTCCAGGATCTTCCTGTCGATCTTGTCCAGCTCCACCTTGCTCACGATATTGTTGCTCCGCAATATGTTTGTCGGCAATTTTTTTGCGCAAATTTAGCAAACCGTGCACAAGTACGCAATTTTTTATGGTGTGCGGGTCATCCACCCTGCCCGCTCCTCCCTCCGGCCCCCTTCGCCACGGGCGGCGGGCTCGAATACACGGTACCCTCCGCCATCGCCCACGAGCGCCGTCCGGAAGCAGGATGCCGCCGCTGCCCGCCGCCGTGCCCTGGAACCGGGCGCGCGGGCTCCGGCCACAGCAGCGGCCGGATGGTGCAGAGCATGCCGGCCATCAAGGGTGTTGTCGATTCGCTGGCCCATCTGGTCGCCGTTAGGAAGGCAAGGATGGTGCCAAGTCCGCCGGTATGAGCAATGCCGGTATCCCGGCCTGGTCTTCCAGGCGCTCGCCCGGCGCAAGGGCTGCCGGGGCTTCGGCTAACACTGCCTCGAGATCAAGGCGCCTTTCGGTTCGGGAAATCGAGTAGGGTGAGGGGTCACCCCCTCAGCCCTCTCACACCACCGTACGTGCGGTTCCGCATACGGCGGTTCACAAGCGAGACTGCAGGCGCTGCTGGGTATCAAGCAGCGAGACCAGCCCCATGGCGTCGAAGTAGCGCTTATGGAACGCGGTGTTCATATGACTAGCCCCCGCATTCCACCATGGCCCATGACCATTGCGGGCCGAATGCCACGCGCGATCCTTCGTTAATCCCTGCCGACGCAGCATCACAGTGCGGGTAGCACGTCTCTTGGCCTGCCTCCATAGCAAGCAGCGCAGCCGTCGTCGCACCCACCCGTCCAGCGTCTCCAACACCCCTTTCGCTTCCGTGTATTGGAAGTACCCGATCCACCCGCGCAGCACCGGATTCAGCACTGCAATCGTATGGGCCAGGCTCCCCCCTCGCCCCGGACGCACCAACTCCCGTACCCGGGCCGTTAGCCTGCTTAGGCTTTCCGCCGCGATACGAAGCCGCGGCTGACGCTGCCCTGTCAGGCTGTAACCCAGGAACTTGCGCGCCCAAGGTCGTGCACACGCGCTCTTGCCCTCATTGACCCGCAGCTTCAGCCGCTCCTCCAGGAATGCTGTCATGCCGGCCAACAACTGCTGCCCTGCCGTCTCGCTGCGCACATAGACATTGCAGTCGTCCGCGTAACGACAGAACGCGAGGCCCCGCTTCTCCAGCTCACGGTCCCAATCCGTCAGCAGGATATTCGACAGCAACGGCGACAGCGGCCCGCCTTGCGGCGTGCCTTGCCTCCTTGCCTCGACCATCCCACCACGCATCAGCCCCGCTTCCAGATACCGCCGGATCAGCTTGAGCACCCGGACCTCCTTCACTTGCCGCGCCACCCGCGACATCAGGATGTCGTGGTTGACCCGGTCGAAGAACTTCTCCAGGTCGATGTCCACCACCCAGCGCCGGCCTTCCCGCACATACCGCTGTGCCTGCAAGACCGCCTGCTGAGCGCTGCGCCCCGGCCTGAAGCCGTAGCTCGACTCGGAGAATCCCGGCTCAAAGATCGGTTGGAGAACTTGCAGCAGCGCCTGCTGGATCAGCCGGTCCACCACCGTCGGGATGCCCAGTGTCCTCACCCCGCCCGCAGGCTTGGGGATCTCCACCGCGCGCACCGCCTGCGGGATGTATTGGCCGGTCAACAGCGCCACCTTGACGCTCGGCCAGTGCACCTTCAGCCAGTCGCGCAACGCCGTCACCGCCAGGGCATCCACCCCGGCCGCGCCGCCGTTGCTGACCACCTTCCGGTACGCCAGCCACATGTTGCCCTTCTCGACCACCGCCTCCATCAGCGATGGCGCCCGCGCTTTCGTTT
This sequence comes from Cupriavidus sp. 96C5-1, assembly GCF_057798855.1. Lineage (NCBI taxonomy): Bacteria > Pseudomonadati > Pseudomonadota > Betaproteobacteria > Burkholderiales > Burkholderiaceae > Cupriavidus > Cupriavidus sp. 96C5-1. The sequence continues at coordinate 15,984 of NZ_JBYOJU010000086.1, forward strand.
GCCCGACAGCCGCCGTGCCAGCCTCCGCACCCCCATCGGCCCCAGGCAGGTTCCGCCTGCCGTCCTCCGCTGTGGGCTGCACTCGTTCGTGCATTTGGGCTTCGTCGGTAAGCATCGAGGTCTGTCGTCCTAATCGCGCTCGTTCATGTTCGGCCCTTCAGCGCCAACCGCTCGCCTACTATGGCCTCTGCTGACTTCTGCACCGCCATCCCGACGCCTCTCGACGTCGGTAGCACCATGGCAGCGGTGCAGATCTCCCCGGGTATGACGCACTCACCTTCATGCTTATGCCTGTCGGATTTACGCCGCATCGTTCCGTGCAAGTATTGGGCTTCAGCAATTACGGCTACCTCACCCCAATACGGCGCCTCGTATCCGCTTCCTGTTCGTCAGGCCAGCGCTTTGCCTCGGGCTTCCTTCAGACCCCCAGTCGCCCGGGGAACCCTTGCCTCTGGCTAACACTTCCCCTTGCCGGGTGTGTAAGGGACTTGCACCCTCAAGTGAGTGCGCCCTGCCG
>NZ_JBYOJU010000087.1:0-16263 GCF_057798855.1 Cupriavidus sp. 96C5-1
CGTGCGGCCGAGATCGACCGCACCGACCAGTTCCCGATGGACGCCTGGAAGAAGATGGGCGATCTCGGCGTGCTCGGCATCACGGTCGCCGAGGAATACGGCGGCGCCAATATGGGCTACCTCGCCCATATGATCGCCATGGAGGAAATCAGCCGCGCCTCCGCCTCGGTCGGCCTGTCCTACGGCGCGCACTCCAACCTGTGCGTCAACCAGATCCACCGCAACGGCACCGCCGCGCAGAAAGCCAGATACCTGCCCAAGCTGGTCTCCGGCGACTGGATCGGCGCACTGGCGATGAGCGAGCCGAATGCCGGCTCCGACGTGGTGAGCATGAAACTGCGCGCCGACTTCAAGGGCGACCGCTACGTGCTCAACGGCACCAAGATGTGGATCACCAACGGCCCGGACTGCGACGTGCTGGTGGTCTACGCCAAGACCGAGCCGGAGCTGGGCGCGCGCGGCATGACGGCCTTTATCGTCGAGAAGGGCATGAAGGGCTTCTCGGTGGCGCAGAAGCTGGACAAGCTCGGCATGCGCGGCTCGCACACCGGCGAGCTGGTGTTCCAGGACGTGGAAGTGCCGGTGGAGAACATCCTCGGCGCCGAGAACAGCGGCGCCAAGGTGCTGATGAGCGGTCTGGACTATGAGCGCGCCGTGCTGTCCGGCGGCCCGGTGGGCATCATGCAGGCGTGCATGGACGTGATCACCCCGTACATCCACGACCGCAAGCAGTTCGGCCAGAGCATCGGCGAATTCCAGCTGATCCAGGGCAAGGTGGCCGATATGTACACCACGCTGCAGGCGGCGCGCAGCTACCTGTACACGGTGGGCAAGAACCTCGATTCGCTGGGCACGGAGCACGTGCGCCAGGTGCGCAAGGACTGCGCCGCGGTGATTCTCTATACCGCCGAGAAAGCGACGTGGATGGCCGGCGAGTCGGTGCAGATCCTGGGCGGCAACGGCTATATCAACGAATACCCGGTGGGCCGCCTGTGGCGCGACGCCAAGCTGTACGAGATCGGCGCCGGCACTTCGGAAATCCGCCGTATGCTGATCGGGCGCGAGCTTTTTTCGCAAACCATGTGACGCTGGCGCGGCAGGCGGGCCAGCGTGGCGCCGGTGTGCGGCGGCGACGTGCCGCCGGTGCGGAATTGACCGAAAGATCACTCGCCCGCCCGCCGAACCAATTTACAATCTCCGGAACCTGCATTATTCACCGGTCCGCGTCATGTCCCACTTCCCCAAGCTGTTGTCCTCGCAGATAGCCTACGATGTGGCCCGCACCATGCTGGACGGGTTCGACAAGCATTACCGGCTGTTTCGCGAGGTCAGCCACCAGGCCAAGGTGAAGTTCGAGGCGGCCGACTGGCATGGCCTGCAGCAACTGCAGCGCGACCGCATCGCCTTCTATAACGAGCGCGTGCGCGAAACCAGCCTGATCCTGGAAGACGAGTACGACGCCGAGCGCATCGAGGACGAGATCTGGCAGCAGATCAAGCTGCACTATATCGGGCTGCTGACCAACCATCACCAGCCGGAACTGGCCGAGACTTTCTTCAATTCGGTGTGCACGCGCATCCTGCACCGCTCGTATTTCAACAACGACTTCATCTTCGTGCGGCCGGCCATCTCGACCGAGTACATCGAGAACGAAGAGTCGCCCACCCGGCCGACCTTCCGCGCCTACTATCCGGGCAGCCGCACCGGCATGGCCGCCTGCTTCGAGCGCATCGTCCACAATTTCCAGCTCGAGCGTCCGTTCGAGGATCTCACCCGCGATATCGGCTATGTGGTGCGCGCGGTCACCGAGTATTTCGGCGACTTCCGCATCGCGCCGAATTTCCAGATCCACGTGCTGTCGTCGCTGTTCTTCCGCAACAAGTCGGCCTTTATCATCGGCCGCATCCTTAACGCCGACCGCACCTTCCCGCTGGCGATTCCCATCGTGCACTCGCCCGGCGGCAAACTCTCGCTCGACACGGTGTTGCTGAAGAAGGTGCAACTGCTGATCCTGTTCTCCTTCACGCACTCCTACTTCATGGTGGACATGGAGATCCCGTCGGCCTACGTGACCTTCCTGCGCGATATCATGCCGCGCAAGCCGCGCGCGGAGATCTACACCTCGCTGGGTTTGCAGAAGCAGGGCAAGAACCTGTTCTACCGGGACTTCCTGCATCACCTGCAGCACTCCTCCGACAAGTTCATCAGCGCGCCCGGCATCAAGGGCCTGGTCATGCTGGTGTTCACGCTGCCGTCGTATCCCTATGTGTTCAAGGTGATCAAGGACTACTACCCGGCACCCAAGGAAACCACGCGCGAGCTGGTCAAGTCGAAGTATCAGCTGGTCAAGCAGCATGATCGCGTGGGCCGCATGGCCGATACGCTGGAATACTCCGACGTGGCCTTCCCGCTGTCGCGCTTCGACGATGCGCTGGTGCGCGAGCTGGAGCAGCACGCGCCGTCGATGATCGAGTACCAGCGAGGCAAGGATGGCGGCGAGGAGATCGTGGTGCGCCATGTGTACATCGAGCGCCGCATGACGCCGCTCAATATCTGGCTGCAGGAGGGCTCCGATGCCCAGATCGAGCACGGCATCGTCGAGTACGGCAACGCCATCAAGGAGCTGATCGCCGCCAATATCTTCCCGGGCGACATGCTCTACAAGAACTTCGGCGTCACGCGCCACGGCCGCGTGGTGTTCTACGACTACGACGAGATCGAATACATGACGGATACCCATATCCGCCACGTGCCGCAGCCGCGCAACGAGGAAGAGGAAATGTCGGGCGAGGTCTGGTACAGCGTGGGCCGGCACGACATCTTTCCCGAGACCTATCGCACTTTCCTGCTGGGCGATGCGCGCGTGCGCGCCGCCTTCCTGCGCCACCACGCAGATTTCTTCGATCCTGCCATGTGGCAGGCTCACAAGGACCGGCTGCTGGCCGGGCAAATCCACGATTTTTACGCCTATGACGTTTCAGAAAGATTCATCAATCGCTATGCCGCCGCAGCTCCAACCCAAGGCCATGCCGGCGGCGGGTCGGAACCGGCAAGGAGAGTCGCATGAGTGACGCCATCGCCCAGCTGTTCCGCAACAACCGGGAGTGGGTCGACCGCGTGAATGCGGAGGATCCGGGTTTCTTCATGAACCTGGCCAACCAGCAGGCGCCGGAGTACCTGTGGATCGGCTGCTCCGATTCGCGCGTGCCGGCCAACCAGATCCTCGGGCTCGCGCCGGGCGAGGTGTTCGTCCACCGCAATATCGCCAACGTCATCGCGCATAGCGATCTCAACGCGCTCTCCGTGATCCAGTTTGCCGTGGAGCTGCTCAAGGTGCGCCACATCACGGTGGTGGGCCACTATGGCTGCAGCGGCGTCAAGGTCGCGCTCAAGCGCCAGCGCGTCGGCCTGGCCGACAACTGGCTGCGCCACGTACGCGACGTGGCCGACAAGCATGGCGCCTACCTCGGCACCGTCGCCCGCGAGGAAGACGCGCATACGCGGCTGTGCGAGCTCAACGTGATCGAGCAGGTCAACAACGTCTGCCAGACCACGGTGCTGCAGGACGCTTGGGACCGTGGCCAGCCGGTCACCGTGCACGGCTGGGTCTACGGCGTATCCGACGGCCTGCTGCGCGACCTGGGCATGGCCGCCAGCAGCAACGACGAACTGCACGAACAACTCGAGGCGGCTTACCGCCAGTTCGGCGATCCGCCGCAGGCATCGATCCGCTGAGCGCCGGCCGCACGCCTCGCAAGCATTTGGTAGAGCCCGACAGGTAGAGCCCAACAACCGCCGCCAGTTTTCGCCCATCGCCCCAATCATTGGAGACTTCCCATGCATGATCCCATTGTTATCGTATCCGCCGCCCGTACCCCGATGGCGGCTTTCCAGGGCGAGTTTTCCGCCCTGACGGCGCCCCAGCTGGGCGCCGCCGCCATCCGCGCCGCGGTGGAACGCGCCGGCCTCAAGCCGGAGCAGGTCGAAGAAGTGGTGTTCGGCTGCGTGCTGCCCGCCGGGCAGGGCCAGGCGCCCGCCCGGCAGGCCGCGCTGGGCGCCGGCCTGCCGCTCGGCGTGGGTTGCACCACGGTCAACAAGATGTGCGGCTCCGGCATGCGCGCCGCCATGACCGTGCACGATGGGCTGCTCGCGGGCTCGTTCGAGATCGCCATCGCCGGCGGCATGGAGAGCATGACCAACGCGCCATACCTGGTGCCCAAGGGCCGCGGCGGTTACCGCATCGGCCACGGCATGATCTTCGACCACATGATGCTGGACGGCCTGGAAGACGCCTACATCAAGGACGAAAAAGGCGGCGGCCGTTCGATGGGCACCTTCGGCGAGGACTGCGCGGCCAAGTACGGCTTCACCCGCGCGGCGCAGGACGAGTTCGCCATGGAGAGCGTGCGGCGCGCCCAGCAGGCCACCGAGCGCGGCGATTTCCGCTGGGAGATCGCGCCGGTGACGGTGCCGGGCCGCGGCGGCGACACCGTGATCGATACCGATGAAGGCCCGCGCCGCATCAAGCTCGACAAGATCCCCTCGCTGAAGCCGGCCTTTGCCAGGGACGGCACCATCACCGCTGCCTCGTCCTCGTCGATCAACGACGGCGCCGCGGCGCTGGTGATGATGCGCGAGTCCACCGCCAAACGGCTCGGGCTGGAACCGTTGGCCCGCCTGCTGGGTCACACTACGCATGCGCAGGCGCCCGGATGGTTCACCACCGCGCCGGTGGAGGCCATCGGCAAGCTTTACAGCAAGCTCGGCTGGACCACCGACAGCGTCGACCTGTTCGAGATCAACGAGGCGTTCGCCGTGGTGCCGATGGCCGCGATGCACGACCTCAAGATCCCGCACGGCAAGGTCAATATCCACGGCGGCGCCTGCGCGCTTGGCCATCCGATCGGTGCTTCGGGCGCACGCATCATGGCCACGCTGATCGGCGCGCTGCGCAAGACCGGCGGCAAGCGCGGCGTAGCCAGCCTGTGCATCGGCGGCGGCGAAGCCACCGCCGTGGGGCTGGAGATCGTCGGCGCCTGACCGGGCCTGCCGTCGATAGCAACCTAGCGGCTGCCGCCTCGTGCGGCAGCCTGGCCGCAACCCAACGTTGAACAAAGGAGTACCGCCTTGCCAACCGCTCTCATCCTTGGTGCCTCGCGGGGCATCGGTCTCGAATTCGTGCGCCAGTACCGCGCCGACGGCTGGCGGGTGCTGGCCGTTGCGCGCAGCGACGACGGCGTCAAGGCCATCGAGGCACTCGGCGCCGAAGCGCTGCGCGCCGACCTGACCGACGCGGGCCAGGTCGCCGGCCTGGGCTGGAAGCTGGACGGCGAGTCCATCGACGTGGCGATCTACAACGCCGGCGTGATCGGCCCGCGCACCGAAGGCGCGCAGCCCGTGACCCGCGAGGACTTCGACAAGGTGATGCACGTCAATGTGCTGGGGCCGATGATGGCCCTGCCGTTGCTGCTGCCGCTGGTCGAGACCGGGCGTTCCGGCAAGGGCGGCGTGCTGGCGGTGCTGGCCTCGCGCATGGGCAGCATCGGCACCATGGACAGCAACCGCAGCTGGCTCTACCGGGTCAGCAAGGCCGCGGCCAACGCCGCGCTGAAGGCGGCCTCGCTCGACGCGCGCCATGCCACCTGCCTGGCCTTCCACCCCGGCTGGGTGCAGACCGAGATGGGCGGCAAGGAAGCCGACCTCACGCCGCAGCAAAGCGTCTACGGCATGCGCGGCGTGATCGCCGGCGCGACCCGCCAGGACAACGGCACCTTCCGCAACTACGACGGCAGCGTGATCCCGTGGTGAACGCCGCGTGCGCTGACTCCCCCGGCATGCCTGCCGTGGCAACAACCTTGATGACCTGACATGCTGCTTACGCCAGAACAGGAAATGATCCGCGACGCCGTGCGCCAGTTCGCGCAGCAGGAGATCGCCCCGCACGCCGCCGCCTGGGACCGCGACAAGGTCTTCCCCAAGGCCGTGCACCGCGAACTGGCCGGGCTCGGCGCCTATGGCGTGGCCGTGCCGGAACAATACGGCGGCGCCGGGCTCGACTATCTCTCGCTGGCGCTGATCCTGGAAGAGATTGCCGCAGGGGATGGCGGCACTTCCACCGTCATCAGCGTCAACAACTGCCCGGTGTGCAGCATGTTGATGGCTTTCGCCAGCGAGGCGCAGAAGCAGCAGTGGCTGGTGCCGCTGGCGCGCGGCGAGATGCTCGGCGCCTTCTGCCTGACCGAGCCGCATGTCGGCTCGGACGCCGCCGCGCTGCGCACCAGCGCGGTACGGGACGGCGACGACTACGTGCTCAACGGCGTCAAGCAATTCATCACCAGCGGCAAGAACGCCGATGTGGCGATCGTCCTCGCCGTGACCGACAAGGCCGCGGGCAAGCGCGGCATCAGCGCTTTCCTGGTGCCCACCGCCACGCCCGGCTATGTCGTGGCGCGGCTGGAGGAGAAACTCGGCCAGCATTCCTCGGATACCGCGCAGATCCTGTTCGAGGATTGCCGCGTGCCTGCGGCCAATATGCTGGGCGAGGAGGGCGCGGGCTACAAGATGGCGCTGTCCGGGCTGGAAGGCGGGCGCATCGGCATTGCCTCGCAAAGCATCGGCATGGCGCGTGCAGCCTTCGAGGCGGCGCTGGCCTACGCCAGGGAGCGCGAGAGTTTCGGCCAGCCGCTGTTCTCGCACCAGGCGGTGCAGTTCCGCCTGGCCGACATGGCGACAAGAATCGAGGTGGCGCGGCAGATGGTATGGCATGCCGCCGCGCTCAAGGACGCGGGGCGGCCCTGCCTGAAGGAAGCCGCCATGGCCAAGCTCTACGCCAGCGAGATGGCCGAGACGGTATGCTCGGACGCCATCCAGGTCTTCGGCGGCTATGGCTATGTCAACGATTTCCCGGTCGAGCGCATCTACCGGGATGTCCGCGTCTGCCAGATCTACGAGGGCACCAGCGATATCCAGAAGATACTGATTGCGCGGGCGCTGGCCTGATGGCGCCCGATGGCACCGGGCGGCGGCCGCATCGCCCGTGCCCCCGAACCAGCGTAACATCGCAGCACCAACGTACTGAACCCACCCGGCCAGAGGCCAGGAGCCCCCAACCATGACTGCTGCCATCGATTTCTACTTCGATTTCTCCTCGCCCTACGGCTACTTCGCCAGCACGCGCATCGACGAGCTGGCGCAGAAGTACGGGCGCATCGTCGCCTGGCATCCGATCCTGCTCGGCGTCGTGTTCAAGACCACCGGCAGCGCGCCGCTGCCGCAGGTGCCGCTCAAGGGCGACTACGCCTGGCGCGATTTCGAGCGCACGGCGCGCTTCCACGGCATCGAGTACAAGCGTCCGGCGCACTTCCCGCTGCCCACCACGCAGGCCGCGCGCGCCGTGCTGTGGCTGCAGAACCATCATGGCGACGATATCGCCACCGCGTTCGCCAAGGCGGTGTATCACGCCTACTTCGTCGATGACATCAATATCGCCGAACCCGCCGAACTGGTGAAGCTGGCCGAGTCGCTCGGCATCGACGGGCGCGCCATGGATGCCGGTGCCAGCAGCTTCCAGATCAAGGACCAGCTCAAGGCCGAGATCGAGGTGGCCATGGCCAAGGGCGTGTTCGGCTCGCCCTTCGTCATCGTCGACGGCGAACCGTTCTGGGGCTTCGACCGCTTCGACCAGATCGAAGCGCATCTCAAGAGCCGGCGCCCGACGGAACTGCGCGCGGTTCCCGGCAAGGGCAGCAACCCGGACAGCGACACAGACAGCAGCAAGGAAAAACAACCCGCATGAACGCCAGCATCAGGCCGCTGCGCCATCCCCGTTTCGATTGCGTGATTTTCGACTGCGACGGCGTGCTCGTCGACAGCGAGCCCATTGTCAACCGCGTGCTCAACGAGATGCTCAACGAGCTCGGCATCCGCATTTCGCTCGAAGAATCCACCCAATGGTTCCTCGGCCGCGCGGTGCGCGAAGAGCTCGGGAACATCGAGCGCAGGCGCGGCGCGCCCTTGCCCGAGAACTGGCTGTCGCACTGGTTCGTCCGGCGCAATGCGGTGCTGGAGGCGGAGGTGCAGGCGGTACCGCATGTGCGCGAGGCGGTGTCCGCGATTGCCGGCGCCGGCCTGCCCGTCTGCGTGGCCTCGGGCGCGGATCGCGTCAAGGTCAAGCTGCAGCTGACCCGCACCGGGCTGGTCGAGCTGTTCCGGCAGGATGAGCGCGAGCATATCTTCTCGTCCACCGAGGTCGCGCGCAGCAAGCCCGCGCCCGACGTCTACCTGCTGGCGGCGCGCACCATGAACGTGGATCCGGCGCGTTGCGCGGTGATCGAGGACAGCCCGACCGGCATCACCGCGGGTGTTGCCGCGGGCATGACCGTGTTCGGCTATGCCGCGCGCAACGCCGCGGACGCGCTGCTGGCGGCCGGCGCCGGCAGCACCTTCGCCGATATGCGCGAGCTGCCGGAGCTGATCGGATGAAAGCGCGCGCGTCCGGTGCCGGCACTGGCGCCTGCCCATGCGGCGGGGGCGACTATGCTACCTGCTGCGGGCGCTTTCATCGCGGCGAGGCGCTGCCCGGCAATGCCGAGCAGTTGATGCGCTCGCGCTACACCGCCTATGTGCTGGGTGACATGGACTGGCTGCGCCACACCTGGCATCCGTCCACCTGCCCGGACGATCTCGCTGCCGACGCCGCCACGCGCTGGCTCGGACTGGCGGTCAAGGCGCATGCGCAGCAGGACGAGACCCACGCGCAGGTGGAATTCGTGGCGCGCTACAAGGTGGGCGGGCGCGCCTGGCGGCTGCACGAGCGCAGCCGTTTCGTACGCGAGCCGCGCCTTGCCGGGGAGGCGCCGCGTTGGCTCTATGTCGATGGGGACATGTTGGGGGAGACGCCATGACATCGAAGGCCACAACGGACGACACCGGGGACGCCGCGGACACCGGCTGCCTGCCGTATGAGCCGATGCCGGGCCACCCGTTGCCGAAACGCGCGGCCTGAAGGCGCGGACGGCAAGAGGCAGCGGGCAAAGGGCGGCAAAGGACGGCAAAGGACGACGAGGGGCGGCGACGGAGCAAGCGATCATGAGAGGAATACATCGGCTGGCTCTGGTCGTGATGCTGGCGGCAATGGCCAGCGCCGCGCTCGCGCAGGACGCCGCGCCGGGTCCCTCATCCACCCCCAGGCCGGCGGAGCAGGTCGTGATGATCCCCAAGCCGGGCATGATTTTCTCGCTCGAACTGGAGGCCACCGTCTTCAAGCCATCCGGCGAGGGCCCGTTCCCCCTGGTCGTGATCAATCACGGCAAGGCACTCGGCAAGCCAGCCTTCCAGGGACGTGCGCGTTACCTCGCGCAGAGCGCCGAGTTCGTCAGGCGCGGCTATGCGGTGGTGGTGCCGATGCGCCAGGGCTTTTCCAAGTCCGGCGGTGCTTATATCGGCGGTGGCTGCAATGTGGAAAGCAACGGCCTGGTGCAGGCCGAGGATGTGGTCGCTACGCTTGACTACATGGTCAGGCAGTCCTACGTCGACAAGTCGCGCATCGTTGTGATTGGCCAGTCGCACGGCGGGCTGACCACCATGGCCTTCGGCACCATTGCCTACCCGGGCGTTCTTGGCGTGATCAATTTTGCCGGTGGGCTGCGTGATGAATCGTGCAACCGCTGGGAGTTCAACCTGGAGGATGCGTTCGCCGACTATGGCAAGCGGGCGCACTATCCCTCGCTCTGGCTGTATGGCGACAACGACAGTTACTGGCCGCAGCCGCTGCCGGAAAAGTTCTTCGCCGCCTACAGGGCGCAAGCGCATGGCGCCGCCGCCAATGCCCGCATGGTGGATTACGGGACCTTCGCCCGCGACTCGCACGCGCTGTTCGGCAGCCGGGCCGGCCTGCCGATCTGGCTGCCGGAGGTGGCACGGTTTTTCAAGGAAATCGGGCTTCCCTTCGATCCGCAGCCTTAAAGGACAGGACGGGGCTGTTTTTTTTCGCGGTTGATTCGAAACTCGCGCGGCCAGCATTGGGCCATGGTGTGAAGATAAGCGCATGCAGGCGTCGCGATGTCGTGTGGATGCTGGCTTCTCCGTGCTTTGTCGCCCAACGTGCGTGCAACGTGTAAATCCGGTCCTGTTTGCCAATTGGCCGGGGAGCTCCCTACCATGACTCTCCCCAACCCGCGCGCAAGTGCCGCCCCGCCAGGCTCCCGCCGGCGCAGCCGGCCGGCATGCGGACAACAAAGGAGGGTTCCCTTGGAAGACCAGTCCAATTCCGCGCCCACCGCGCCGCAGACGCCGCTATCGCTCGGCGAACGCAGCCAGCACGCGGTATGGCATCCGTGCACGCCGCTGCGGCCCGATGCCGGCGAGCCGCCGCTGGGCATTGCCCGCGGCGAAGGCCCGTGGCTGTACGACACCGGCGGCCAGCGCTATTTCGACGCCACCAGTTCCTGGTGGGTCAACCTGTTCGGCCACGCCAACCCCGACATCAACGCCGCGCTGCGCGAACAGCTCGATACGCTGGAGCACGTGATGCTGGCCGGCTGCACGCATGCGCCGGCGGTGGAACTTGCCGAGCGCCTGTCGGCCCTGACCGGCGGCGCGCTCGGCCATGCCTTCTATGCCAGCGACGGCGCCTCGGCGGTCGAGATCGCGCTGAAGATGAGTTTTCACTATTGGCGCAACACCGGCCTGGCCGGCAAGCGCGAATTCGTGTGCCTGCGCCACGGCTACCACGGCGAGACCGTGGGCGCGCTGGCGGTCACCGATGTGGCGATCTTCCGCGATGCCTACGACCCGATGCTGATGCGCTCGCACGTGGCGATGTCGCCCGATGCGCGCCAGGCCGCACCGGGCGAGAGCGCGGCGCAGGTGGCGCAGCGCGCGCTGGACGAGCTCGAGGTGCTGTTGCAGGCGCGTGGCGGGCAGATTGCAGCCATCATCATCGAGCCGCTGGTGCAGTGCGCCGCCGGCATGGCGATGCACGATCCGCTCTACCTGGAAGGCGTGCGCGCCCTGTGTGACCGCTACCGCGTGCACCTGATCGCCGACGAGATCGCGGTCGGCTGTGGCCGCACCGGCACCTTCTTCGCCTGGGAGCAGGCCAGGGGCGGCAGCCAGGCAAGCGATGCACGGCAGGACCAACAGGACCAGGCGCCGCTGCCGGCGCACCTGTGGCCGGATTTCCTGTGCCTGTCCAAGGGCATCAGCGGCGGCTATCTGCCGCTCTCGCTGGTGCTCTCGCGCACCGCCATCCAGCAAGCCTTTGTCTCGGGCGCGCAGGACCCGGACCTCGCCCGCAGCTTCCTGCACTCGCATTCCTATACCGGCAACCCGCTCGCCTGCCGCGCCGCGCTGGCAACGCTGGACTTGTTCGCCAGGCAAGACGTGGTGGCGCGGAACCGCCAGCGCGCGCAGTGGCTGGCGCAGGCCATGGCCGGGCTGGCAGCCGATGCGCGCCTGGAGCACGTGCGACAGCGTGGCCTGATCTGGGCCGCCGACGTGCGCGAGGCATGCATGCCGAATGGCGCCGGGGACTTCGCCGCGCGCTTTCACCGCATCGCGCGCGCGCATGGCGTGCTGATCCGTCCGATCGGGCGCACCCTGTACGTCATGCCGCCCTATGTGTTCGACGCCGGCATGGCGCAGTGGCTGGCAACCCGGCTGCAAACCACACTAGACGCAGTACTGACCGGCGGCATCGACAGGATCGATGGCGACGGCAACGGTACCGGCGCACCCAAGGAGATAAGCCATGCTGCTTGAACACCTGACCCTGGCCGCCGCCGAGCGCGATGAACAGGCGCTGACGCGCCGCCGCCGCACCGCGCATTCCGCGTGCGCGCCGCACCAGGATGTGAGCGACGCCTGTGGCGGCGAACTGCATCCCCTGCTGATGTTCTGCAGCAACGACTACCTCGGCCTGGCCAATCATCCCGCGCTGATCGAAGCGATGGGCGAGGGCGCGCGGAAATACGGTGCCGGCAGCGGCGCATCCCACCTGGTCAGCGGTCATTCGCTGGCCCACCACCGGCTCGAGACCGAACTGGCGGAGTGGTTCGCCCCGTTCATCCCGCACGCGCAGGCGCTCTACTTCTGCACCGGCTATATGGCCAACATGGCGGTGCTGACCTCGCTGGGGGGCACCGATGCCACGCTGTTCTGCGAAGAGCTCAACCACGCCTCGCTGATCGACGGCGCCCGGCTGGCGCGTGCCGACGTGAAGCGCTACGCCCACCGCAACGTGGCCGAGCTGGAGGGCTTGCTGGGCACCAGCAGCAGCCCGCTCAAGCTGATCGTCACCGACAGCGTGTTCAGCATGGACGGCGATCTCGCGCCGCTCACCGAACTGCTGGACCTGGCCGAGCGCCACGATGCGTGGATCATCGTCGACGACGCGCATGGTTTCGGGGTGTTGGGCGAGCAAGGCCGCGGCGTGCTCGAACATCTTGCCCTGACGTCGCCCCGCTTCATCTATATCGGCACCCTGGGCAAGGCTGCTGGCGTGGCCGGCGCCTTCGTGGCCGCGCACGAGACCGTCATCGAGCATCTGGTCAACACCGCGCGGCAATACATCTACACCACGGCCGCGCCGCCGGCGGTGGCGCATGCCTTGTCCGCCAGCCTGGCGCTGATCGCGGGCGAGGAGGGGCGGCAACGCCGCGCGCAACTCGGCGCCCTGATCCGTACGCTGCGCGGCGGACTCGCCAGCCTGACGCGGGCCGCGGGCTGGCGTCTTGGCGAAAGCGCCACTGCCATCCAGCCCGTGATCGTCGGCGACAACATGGCGGCACTGGCACTGTCCGCGGCGCTGGAGGCCGACGGCATCCGCGTCGGCGCGATCCGGCCGCCCACCGTGCCCGCCGGCACGGCACGCCTGCGCATCACCTTGTCGGCCTCGCATACCCAGGCCGATGTCGAGCGCTTGCTGGCCAGCCTCGGCAGCGTGATACCGCGGAGGGATGCATGACGAGCCGGCGCGGCCCCATCGCCTGCTTCGTCACTGGCACCGACACCGGCGTCGGCAAGACCCACGCCAGCGCCACGCTGCTGCATGCGCTGCGCGCCGCCGGCCATCGCGCGGTCGGCATGAAGCCGGTGGCGAGCGGCAGCGAGTGGCGCGGCGACCACTGGCATAACGATGACGTGGCGCAACTGCGCGAGGCCAGTGCGGTCGATGTGCCGCAGGCACTCACCTGTCCCTTCCTGCTGCGCACGCCGGCCTCGCCGCACCTGGCTGCCGCCATCGAAGGCGCGCGCATCACGCGCGAGCCGATCCGCGCCGCTTTTGCCGCGCTGCAGGCGCAAGCCGACGCGGTGGTGGTGGAGGGCGTGGGCGGTTTTCGCGTGCCGCTCGACGGCGCACCGCGGGAAGAGGGCGGCTGGGATACGGCTGACCTCGCCGCGATGCTCGGCCTGCCGGTGCTGCTGGTGGTGGGCATCCGCCTGGGCTGCATCAGCCATGCGCTGCTGACGGCCGAAGCCGTGCGTGCCCGCGGCTTGCATCTGGCCGGCTGGATCGCCAACCGCATCGATCCCGCCATGGATCTCGCCGACGAAAACATCGACACCCTGCGCGGCGCGCTGGGCGTCCCTTGCCTCGGCACGCTGCCGTGGCAGAGCGCGCCGGCCGATGCCGCCAGCCAGCTCGCGCTGGCCCCTCTGCTGTCCGCCTGCCGCGCCGGCGCAACCGGCCCCGCGGCCTGACCGCGCCTCCTGCAGATACCGATACCGAAGCCACAATAAAACCGGAAACCAGAACGATCATGAGCACCACTACCCACGCTGACGACACCGTCGCCACCATCTCCGCCGACACCCTGCGCCAGACCGCGCGCCGCTTTGCCGAGCCTGCCGCCGGCGCCAAGCCGGGCGACTGGAGCGTCGCCGAGGTCGCCGCGCTGTACGCGCTGCCGTTCAACGACCTGATGTTCCGCGCGCAGCAGACGCACCGCGAGCATTTCGACGCCAACGCCGTGCAGCTGTCCACCCTGCTGTCGATCAAGACCGGCGGTTGCGAGGAGGATTGCGGCTACTGTTCGCAGAGCGCGCACCACGATGCCGGCGTGACCGCCAGCAAGCTGATGGCGCTGGAGGAAGTCCTGGAGGCGGCGCGCGCGGCCAAGGCCAATGGCGCTGGCCGTTTCTGCATGGGCGCGGCCTGGCGCAGCCCCAAGGAGCGCCATCTCGAACCCGTGATCGAGATGGTGAAGGAGGTCAAGGCGATGGGCCTGGAGACCTGCGTCACGCTCGGCATGCTGGAAGCCGAGCAGGCGCAGCGCCTGAAGGAAGCCGGCCTGGACTACTACAACCACAACCTCGATACCTCGCCCGAGTTCTATGGCGAGGTCATCACCACGCGCACCTACCAGGACCGGCTCGACACCATCGGCCATGTGCGCGAGGCCGGCATCAACGTCTGCAGCGGGGGCATCATCGGCATGGGTGAGTCGCGCGAGGCACGCGCCGGGCTGATCGCGCAGCTCGCCAACCTCGATCCGTATCCCGAGTCGGTGCCCATCAACAACCTGGTGGCGATCGAAGGCACGCCGCTGGCCGGCGTCGCGCCGATCGACCCGTTCGAGTTCGTCCGCACCATCGCGGTGGCGCGCATCACCATGCCGCGCGCCATGGTGCGCCTGTCCGCCGGCCGCCAGGCCATGGACGACGCCCTGCAGGCGCTGTGCTTCATGGCCGGCGCCAACTCGATCTTCTATGGCGACAAGCTGCTGACCACCGGCAACCCCCAGGCGGACCGCGATCGCGCACTGCTGGCCCGCCTGGATATCCGCACCGAGGGCTACGCAGGGTAAGCTAGCGGGGATGGCCGCCGCCGCGCGCGGCGGCCGTCCCCGCCACCGCGCTGGCTGCCGGCGGAAGTCAACAGGGAGGAGCCATGTTCCACAAGATCCTGATCGCCAATCGCGGCGAAATCGCCTGCCGCGTGGCGGCCACCTGCCGCCGCCTCGGCATCCGCACGGTGGCTGTCTATTCGGACGCCGACGCCAACGCCCGCCACGTGGCGCTGTGCGACGAAGCAGTGCACATCGGCGGCGCGGCCACGCGCGACAGCTACCTGCGCGGCGAGCACATCATCGAGATGGCCAAGGCCACCGGCGCGCAGGCGATCCACCCCGGCTACGGCTTCCTCTCCGAGAACGACGGCTTCGCCGAAGCCTGCGCCGAGGCCGGCCTGGTTTTCATCGGCCCGCCGGCTTCCAGCATCCGCGCCATGGGCAGCAAGAGCGCGGCCAAGCGCCTGATGGAGCAGGCCGCGGTGCCGCTGGTGCCGGGCTACCACGGCGAAGATCAGGACGCCGCCCTGCTGCGCCGCGAGGCCGACCGCATCGGCTACCCCGTGCTGCTCAAGGCCAGCGCCGGCGGCGGCGGCAAGGGCATGCGCGTGGTGGAAGCGGGCGAGGCCTTCGAGGCCGCGCTGGCCTCGGTCAAGCGCGAGGCATCCGCCAGCTTCGGCGACGACCGCGTGCTGGTGGAAAAATACCTGACCCGCCCACGCCACATTGAAATCCAGGTGTTCGCCGACACCCACGGCAACTGCGTCTACCTGTTCGAGCGCGACTGCTCGGTGCAGCGCCGCCACCAGAAGGTGCTGGAAGAAGCGCCGGCGCCGGGCATGAGCGAGGCGCGCCGGAAAGCCATGGGCGAAGCCGCCGTGGCTGCCGCGCAGGCGGTGGGCTACGTCGGCGCGGGCACGGTCGAGTTCATCGCCAACCAGGACGGCTCCTTCTACTTCATGGAGATGAACACCCGCCTGCAGGTGGAGCATCCGGTCACCGAGATGATCACCGGGCAGGACCTGGTGGAGTGGCAACTGCGGGTGGCGTCGGGCGAGCCGCTGCCCCTGACGCAGGATCGGTTGCGCATCCACGGCCACGCGCTGGAAGCCCGCGTCTATGCCGAGAACCCCGACAAGCAGTTCCTGCCCTCCACCGGCACGCTGCGCTACCTGCGCACCCCGGCGGCGGTGACGTTCGAGCGCGGCCACGACGACCACGGCCCGGCCGGCGTGCGCATCGACTCCGGCGTGCGCGAGGGCGATACCATCAGCCCGTACTATGACCCCATGATCGCCAAGCTGATCGTGTGGGGCCGCGACCGCGAGGAAGCGCTGGCACGCATGGCGCAGGCGCTGGCCGAATATCACGTGGTGGGCCTGTCGACCAATATCGCCTTCCTGCAGCGGCTGGTCACGTCGCAGGCCTTTGCCACGGCCGATCTCGACACCGGCCTGATCGAGCGCAACCAGGC
>NZ_JBYOJU010000088.1:0-14403 GCF_057798855.1 Cupriavidus sp. 96C5-1
GCCTGCCTACATCCGGTACACCACCCCGACCCAGGCGCTGCGCGGCGCGCCGGGCGCGACGAACAGGGCGCTGGCATTGTCTTCCGGCGTCACGTGCGGGCGCAGCAGGTTGCCGTTGGGGAACAGGTCGTTGGAGATCTGGCCGTAGGTCTCGTAGCGCCGGTCGAACACATTGGCCACGCGCGCGTAGATCTCGAAGTGCTTGTTCACGCGGTAGGACGCCCGCAGGTTCACCGTCATATACCCCGGCGTGCTCCAGTCCGCGTACTTCGGCGCCTTGCCGGGCTGCGGGTCGGCGCGCAGCCCGTCTTCGTTGCCGCTGGTGACGCTGCTGGACACGCCCACCAGGTCGGCCCCCAGCGTCAGCCCGGCCAGCGCCCGCCAGTCCACGCCCAGCTTGATGGTGTGCCGCGGCACGCCCGCCATGCGCATGCCTGGCTTGACGTCGATGGTGCGCTCGCCCACCGCGAGCTGGCCGTTGGCCTGGTAGGTGGCCTGCAGGTAGCTGTAGCCCAGCCGCAGCGTGAAGTCGCCCAGGCGCTGCCGCGCGGACAGGTCGAAGCCCTGGTTGCGGGTGCGCTCGAAGTTGGCGAAGTAGCCTTGCTGGGTGTTGGGCGCGCGCAGGAACAGGATGTCGTCGTGGTTGTCGATGCGGTAGAGCGTGCCGGAGACCTCGGTGTCCTTCGACGGCCGCCAGCGCGCGCCGGCTTCATAGGAGTGCGAGACCACCTGCTTCAGGTAGGGGTCGGCCTGCAGGCCGGCGGGCAGGCGGCAGGGCTGGGCCGGATCGGCGCAGCCCAGCTCCAGCACCGTTGGCACCCGGTTGTTCTGGGCGTAGCCGCCGAACACCGAGACCCCGCCGCCGAGCTTCTGGGTGAGGCCCAGCGCGGGATTGAGCCGGCGGTAGGTGAAGCTCTCCCGCGGCTGCTCGGTGCCGTCGCTGTTGCGCAGCGTATTGCTGACGGTGACGTGATTCCATCTGGCCGAACCGGTCAGGAAGGTGGAGGGCGTGAGGGCCCAGGTGTCGGACAGGTAGGCGCCGATGGCGCGCGAGGTGCCGGTGACGCCGGAGAACAGTTCGACTGGCGCGTTGGGGTCGGCGAGGACGCCGCGGTCGCCGGTGAAGGTGGCGAGCTGCTCGTACTGCGAATAGGTCAGGCGGCTGCGGTCGAAGGTCAGGCCGGCGTTGAGCAGGTGGTGATCGGTTTCCTTGGCCGCGCTGAGCGCCATGCCGATGGATTGCTGCCACATATGGGTGGTGTTGAGCACCGCCGGGTCCAGCGCGGCGCCCTCGGCGCGGGTGAAGCCGCAGCGGGCCTTGCGCGGGCTGCCGTCGGCCTTGAAGCCATCCTCGCAGTCTTCCGAATAGGCATCGTAGTCGGGGTTGATATCGCCGTTGGTGGTATCGCGCCGGCTGGTGCGCACGTAGGCGAGCAGCGCGGCGCTGGTCTTGTCGTCGAACCAGTGGCGGCCGTTGAGGGCCACCTGGGTGACCTGGTTGCGGGTCTTGTCGGGGTAGGTGTACGCGGCGGCGGGGTTGCTCTCGTAGAGGCCGGGCAGCAGGGCGTTGCCGCTGGCGCGGTAGCTCGGCACCAGGCCGTTGCCGATCAGGGTGCTGCGCCCGTGCAGCAGGGAGAGGTCCCAGCTGTCGGTGTCGGTGGCATGGCCGGCCTTGAGGAAGAGGTTGCCGAGCCGGCCTTCGGCGTGATCGCGCCAGCCCTGCTCCTGGAACAGGGTGGCGGCGGCGAAGGCGTGCCAGCCGCTGTCGCTGCGCACGCCGCCGGACAGGTCGGCGCGCTTGCGGTTGCCGCTGCCGTAGGACAGGTCGGCGGTGAAGCCGGGGGAGGTGAGGCCGGAGCGGGTGGTCATGGCGAGGGCGCCGCCGAGGGTGTTGAGGCCGTAGGCGGGGTTGGCGCTGGAGACCAGCGAGACGCTTTCCAGGGCGGCTTCGGGAATCATGTCCCAGCTCACCACGTCGCCGAAGGGCTCGTTGACGCGGATGCCGTCCAGGTAGACCGACAGGCCCTGGGAAGCGCCGGGGATGGAGGAGGCGCGAAAGCCGCGGTAGGTGAGGTCGGTCTGGAAGGGGCTGCCCTGGATGTCGTTGACGTTGACGCCGGTGAGGTTGCGCGCGAGGTATTCGGCGAGGTTGCCGGAGCGCGGGCCGTTGAGTTCGTCGCCGCGCACGGTCTGCACGGTGTAGGGCACGAGATCGCGGTCCACGCCGATGCCGGGCAGCGGGGCGGCGGCCACCACCCGGACCTCCGGCAGCACGGCGCTGTCCCCGGATTGCGCACTGTTGTCCTGTTGTGCAACAGCGGGCCCGGCGGCCAGCAGCGCCGCGGCTAGCGCTATCGCGGTGGCCGCGGTGCGGCAGGCCGCGTCGCGGCGCGGGCAGGCGCTGCGCGGTGCTGGTCGGTCCTGCAGCGGGAACGGGTTGGCTGGCATCTTGCATCTCCTCTGGATAATTGGCCGGGGCACCTGCGTTGGGTGCCGGCTTGGCGGGAACAGCTGGAGGGACAGGGAGCAGGTTCCGTACCTCTGGCGTCGGGAAAACCTCCCGATCCGCGAGCGATCCCAACCGGTCACGGCCATCATTCGGAGACAGCACTGCCATGACGATGTCGCGCTACCTGGTCAGCCGTGCCCTGTGGATCGCCGCGGCGTGCCTGTGCTGCGCGCTGGCGGTGGCGCTGTGGCTCGCAGTGCGGGCCGTCGGCGACGAACGCCGCGGCGCCGATGCGATGGCGCAGCTGATCCCCCGCCTGTCCGCCCTGCACCACGCGACCCCGGTCGAACGCGAGGCCCACCTCGCGGCCCTGCGTGCCATCAATGCATCGGCGCAGATGCGCCACCTGTGGCTGCACCTGGAAGACGGCGCTGGCCGCGTGCTGGTAAGCGCACCGCAGCCGCGCGATGGGTCGGCCCTGGGCCGCCTGCTTGCTTTCCTGCGGGCCGACGCGGCCAGGCTGGAAAGCACCTGGGAGATCCGTGGGCACGATGGCGCCACTTACCACGCCGCCTTGCGCTGGAACCCGGCCAGCGAAATCCAGGAGGCGCAGAACGACATGGCCGGCACCCTGGCCGTGCTCGCGGTCTACAGCGCGCTCCTGCTGCTAGGCATCCACTGGGCCGCGCGGCGGGCTTTCTCGCCCCTGCAGCAGATCCTGGATGCCATCCAGCGCTACGAGAACAAGGACTACAGCGTGCGCCTGCCGCCCATGCGAACGCGCGAGATGGAGCAGATCCGCCGCGCGCTCAATCATCTGGCCGGCGCGCTGGATGAGACGCAGGCCGAGCGCCGCGCCCTGAGCCGCAAGCTGCTGACCGCCCAGGAAAGCGAGCGCGCGCGACTGGCACGGGAACTGCATGACGAGTTCGGCCAGGTGCTGACCGCGATGCGCGCCGATGCCGCCTACCTGGTGCGCAAGAGCGCCCATGAACCCGTGCTGCAACTCGTGGCCAACGACCTGGCCGGGCATTGCGCCAGGATCCAGCACGAGGTACGCCATCTGCTGCACCGGCTGCGGCCGCACGGCGCGCAGCCCGACGGCCGGCTGGCTTCGGTGGAACGCCTGCTGCAAGACCTGGTGCAGGCCTGGCGCGACCAGCCGGGCCAGCAGGTGCGGGTGGATTGCGAGGTGGCGCTTGGCGGTGTGGTGCCGGGTCCGGACCTGGTCCTCACGCTGTACCGGATGACGCAGGAGGCGCTGACCAACGTCATGCGCCATGCCGGCGCGCGGCACGTGGCGATCCACATCGCGGCCACGCCCTGCGGCGAAGTGCGCTGGAGCGTGGAGGACGATGGCCAGGGCATTGCCGATATCGCAGCCGCGCTGCAGCACAGCCATGGCCTGCGGGGCATGCAGGAGCGCGCCTGGGCGCATCTCGGCACGCTGCATATCGGGCCGGCTTTGGTGCCGGCGGCACAAGCCGCGCAGCCTGCCACGCCTGGCTGCAGGCTCGCCGCAAGCTTTCCGCTCGCACCGCAAGCCTGCGGCGAGCCCGTTCCATCGCATGGGAGCCGTAGCGAATGAAAACGATCGACGTTGTCATTGCCGATGATCACGCGGTAGTGCGCACCGGATACCGGCGGCTGCTCGAACTGGAGGAGGGGGTCCGCGTGGTGGCCGAGTTCGCCGATAGCGATGCCGCCTATGCCTGGCTGACGCAGCATCCGGCCGACGTGCTGATACTGGACCTGTCGATGCCCGGGCGCGGTGGCATGGAGGTGCTGCAACGGCTGGGCGCGCGGGTGCCCGCTTTGCGGATCCTGGTGTTCAGCATGCACGATAGCGCCGCCATCGTCAGCCAGGCCATGCGGGCCGGCGCCGCCGGCTACCTGACCAAGAGCAGCGCGCCGGAGGCGCTGGTGGATGCCGTGCGCAAGGTGGCCAATGGACTGCCGGCGCTGTCCGACGACATCGCCGGCCTGGTCGATGCCGGCAGCCGGCCGCCGCCTCACCTGGCCCTGTCGCCGCGCGAGTTCGACCTGTTCCGGCTGTTCGCGCGCGGCACGGCCATCGAGGAAGTGGCAGCCCAGCTCTATCTCAGTACCAAGACCGTGGCGAACTACCAGACGCTGATCCGCAAGAAGATGGGGCTGGCGAACCGTGTCGAGATGCATCGCTATGCGGTGGAGCACGGTTTCGGCTGACCGCCTGTTGCAAAACGGGACAGCGCGGGCGCTGGTGCCTGCAGCGTGTTCCATGGCGGGACAGCCGCCCCCAGCGCATTGCACAACGCGCGGCACGGTGGCCGCGGCTGCCCGCCCGCAAGGTAATGCCGGACAAGGCCCCGGCCCCGGCAAGGCGCATGCTGCGCTGCACATGGTATCGGCCTTGCTCTTCTGACCGGCATGAACACTTCCACCACCTGCCACGCCATGCTCCGCCGCCTTGCCTTCGCGCTGCTGCTCTGCTTCGGCCTGGCCAATGCGCTGGCCGCGCCGGCGGACGGCGCGCAACGCTATCCGGTGCGCCCGATCACGCTGATCGTGCCGTGGCCGGCCGGCGGCGCCACCGATATCTCGATGCGCGTGCTGGCGGAGCTGGCCGGGCGCGAACTGGGGCAGCCCATCGTGGTGGAGAACAAACCGGGCGCCGGCGGCACGCTGGTGGGCGGCGCGCTTGCCGCCGCGCGGCCGGATGGCTACACCATCGGCCAGTTGCCGCTGACGGTCTACCGTTTTCCCCATCAGCAGAAGACCACCTGGCAGCCGCTGCGCGACATCCAGCCGGTGCTGATGATCTCCGGCTATACCTTCGGCATCGTGGTGCCGGCCGACAGCCCGTTCCACACGCTGGACGACCTGATCGCCTGGGGCCGTGCCCATCCCGGCGCGCTGACGGTGGGCTCCACCGGCATCGGCACCACCGCCCACCTCGCCATGGAGGATGTGCTCGGCCGCAGCGGCGTGCGTTACGTGCACGTACCCTACCGCGGCACGGCGGACCAGATGCTGGCAGTGGCCAACGGCTCGCTGATGGCGGGCGTGAATTCCACCGGCTTCGCGCCCTTCGTGGAGAGCGGGCGGATGCGCCTGCTGGCGGTTTTCAGCGCGCAGCGCTCGGCACGCTGGCCGGACGTGCCCACCGTGAGCGAACTGGGCTTCGATCATGCGGTCCATAACTCGCCCTATGGCATCGGCGTGCCGCGCGGTACCGACCCGCTGATCGTCAGCCGCCTGCACGACGCGTTCCGCACCGCCATGCAGCAACCCCGCCACGTAGCCGAGCTGGCCAGGTACGACCAGGAGCTGACCTACCTGAACACCGCCCAGTACGAAGCCTACCTGCAGCGCGCCTGGGAAACCGAGCGGCGCTTTGCCGAGCGGGTAGGCACGGCCCAGCCGAAGGAGCACCTGTGATGGCCGACGAATCCCCTCTGGCGCTGCGCTGCCAGGCCGTGCGCAAGCGCTTTGGCAGCCAGCATGCGCTGGATGGCGTCTCGCTCGACGTGCGGCGCGGCGAGTTCGTGGCGCTGCTGGGCCCCAACGGCGCGGGCAAGACCACGTTGTTCCAGATCCTCAGCGGCCTGTTCGTGGCCGACGCGGGGCAGGTCACGGTCATGGGCGTGGATATGCAGCGCCACCCGGTGCGCGCGCTGGCCCGGCTCGGCATCGTGTTCCAGCAGCCCGCCATCGACCTGGACCTGTCGGTCCTGTCCAACCTGCATTTCCATGCCGGCCTGCATGGCCTGCCCCGCCGCATTGCCGCGCCGCGCATCGCCCGGCTGCTGGACGATTTCGGCCTGTCGGCGCGGGCCGGCGCGCCCGTGCGCGAACTCTCGGGCGGTAACCGGCGCAAAGTGGAGCTGGCCCGCGCGCTGTTGCACGAACCCGCCGTATTGCTGATGGACGAGCCCACCGTCGGGCTCGATCCGGCCTCGCGCGCGCAGATCGTTGCCGATGCGCGCCGGCTGGCCGCGCAGTCGCAGGCCGGCGTGCTGTGGGCCACGCACCTGGTGCAGGAGGTCGAGCACGCGGATCGCGTGATCGTGCTGCATCGCGGCGCGGTGCGCTTCGATGGCACGCCGGCCGCGCTGCGCGGCGCCGCCGAGCGCGACAGCCTGGAGCAGGCCTTCCTGGCCCTGACCACATTCACCGCATCCCCGACCCCCGCCACCGAGCGCGTTCCCGCATGAACAAGCCGCCAACCCCGGGCTGGATCGCCTGCGCCACGCTGGCCGCCATGCTGTTGCTGATTGCCGCCGGCGTGGCTGGCGCCGCCGGCAGCCGCGCCGCCACCGGCCAGGTCTTCGTATCCAGCGAGAAAGACGATACCGTGGCTGCCTACAGTGCAAGCAGCAGGCAACTGATTGCCGTCTGGCGGCAATGCAAGCGGCCGCGCCACCTGCAGTTCTCGCCGGACCGGCGGCGCCTGTACGTGGCCTGCAGCGACGACAACCGGGTGGACGTGATCGACGTGGCAAGCCGCAAGACCCTGGCCTCGCTGCCGGTCGGGGACGACCCGGAACTGTTCGACCTCAGCCCGGACGGCAGCACGCTCTATGTCTCCAACGAGGAAGACGGACTACTCTCGGCCTACGATATCGCGTCCGGCAAGCGGGTGTTCGCCGTCAAGGTGGGGGAGGAGCCCGAAGGCGTGAAGGCCAGCCCGGACGGCAAGCGGGTGTACGTCACCTCGGAAGTGGCCAACCTGGTCCATGTGATCGACGTGGCGTCGCGCAAGCTGGTGAGGAATATCCGGGTCGGCAACCGGCCACGCCGCCTGCTGCTGGCCATGGACGGCAAGGAGCTGTGGGTGACCAACGAGCTGGCCGCCAGCGTCAGCGTGATCCGCACCGATACGCTGGAGGTGGTGCAGACCATCGCCTTCGCGCCCAAGGGGTTTCGTGCCGAGGACGTGACGCCGGTCGGGCTGGCGGCAAGCAGCGACGGCAAGCGTGCCTACATCGGGCTGGGCCGCGCCAACCACGTGGCCGTGGTCGATGTGGCTTCACGCCGGGTGCTGGACTATGTGCTGGTCGGCCGCCGCGCCTGGGGCCTGGCGCTGACGCGCGACAACGCCTTGCTCTACGTCGCCAACGGGCTGTCGGACGACGTCAGCGTGGTCGATACCGCCAGCAACAAGGCAGTGGCCACGCTCAAGGCGGGCAGGGTGCCGCATTCGGTGGCGATCGATGACTAGTCTGCCGGGCAGGTGGTTCTGGCTGGCCGTGTTCGGCCTGCTGGCGGCGACCGCGCAGGCCGCCGAGGTGCGTGTGGCCATGGTGTCGCTGGCCGGCGATGCGCGCTACGAGCCCCGGCGGATGGAGCAACGCTATCCCGGCCAGCCGCAGGGCCGTCCCGTGGACGGCGCGCGCGTGGCGGTGGCGGAATCGCGCTTCGCGCTGGAGGCTGCCGGCCAGGCCCTGCGGCTGGATACGTTCGAGGCCAGCGGCGAAGCCGCGGTGGGGCCCCTGGTAGCCAGCCTTGCGCGGCAGGGTACGCGCTTTATCCTGCTCGACCTGCCGGCGCCGGCGGTCAGGCTGGCGACCGCCGCGGTCAGCCCCGGCGAAGCGCTGCTGTTCAACGTGTCAGCGGATGACGACGCATTGCGCGGCGCCGCCTGCGCGCCGCACCTGCTGCACACGCTGCCCAGCCGCCGCATGCAGGCGGACGCGCTGATGCAATACCTGGCGCTGCGCAAATGGCGCCGCGCCTTGTTGCTGAGCGGCCCGCTGCCGGCCGACGCCGAGCAGCGCGCGGCGCTCACGCAGGCCGCCCGCCGCTTCGGCATCGCGTGGTCGGCGCAGCGCGCATTCAGGCTGTCGAACGATCCGCGCGAGCGGGAGCAGGGCAATCTCAACCTGCTGACCACCGGCGTGGACTACGACGTGGTGGTGGTGGCCGACGCCGACGGCGAGTTCGCGCGTGGCGTGCCCTATGCGACCCAGTTGCCGCGCCCGGTGGTGGGCGCCAGCGGCCTGACCGCCCAGGCCTGGCACTGGGCCTGGGAGCGCAACGGCGGGCCGCAGCTCAACCGGCGCTTCGTCAAGGCGGCGGGCCGTCCCATGACAGGCTACGACTGGGCCGCATGGGTGGCGGTAAAGGCCATTGCCGAAAGCGTGGCGCGCCAGCCCAAGGCCGGCTTTGCCGGGCAGGCCGAGGCGCTGGTCTCCGAGGCGGTGGTGGTGGATGGCTTCAAGGGGCCGCCGCTGTCCTTCCGGCGCTGGGACCGCCAGTTGCGGCAGCCGCTCCTGCTGGCGCATGCCGACGGCGTGGCCGGCGTGGCGCCGGTGGAAGGCGTGCTGCATCCCAAGAA
The DNA here is from genome assembly GCF_057798855.1 of Cupriavidus sp. 96C5-1. Classification (NCBI taxonomy): domain Bacteria; kingdom Pseudomonadati; phylum Pseudomonadota; class Betaproteobacteria; order Burkholderiales; family Burkholderiaceae; genus Cupriavidus; species Cupriavidus sp. 96C5-1. Next base: position 8,769 of record NZ_JBYOJU010000088.1, read on the forward strand.
CAATCTCGACACGCTGGGCGCCGATGCGGCCGACACCGCGTGCCGGCCCGGCAAATAAGGGAGCGAGGCCCAGTCCATGACTACCATCCTGATCCACGGCTGGCGTGCCTTGCGCGCGGTAGCCGGACGCGAACTGCACAAGTTCTTCCGGCAGCCGGGGCGGCTGTTCTCGTCCCTGGTGCGGCCGCTGCTGTGGCTGCTGGTGTTCGCTGCCGGCTTCCAGAACGCGCTCGGCGTCGCCATCGTGCCGCCCTACGACACCTATATCGAATACAAGGTCTACGTGACGCCTGGCCTGCTCGGCATGATCGCGCTGTTCAATGGCATGCAGTCTTCGCTGGCCATGGTGTATGACCGCGAGATGGGCGTGATGCGCCTGCTGCTGACCGCGCCGCTGCCAAGGGCGTGGCTGCTGGCCTGCAAGCTGGCCGCCGGCACCTTGCTGTCGTTGCTGCAGATGGTGGCCTTCCTGCTTGTCGCCATGTGCTTCGACGTGACGTTCGCGCCGGCCTTCCTGCCCGGCGCGCTGGCGGCGATGGTGCTGGCGGCGCTGATGCTGGGCGCGCTGGGCTTGCTGCTGTCGGTGCACGTGCGCCAGCTGGAAAACTTCGCCGGCACCATGAATTTCGTGATCTTCCCGATGTTCTTCATCAGTTCCGCGCTGTATCCGCTCTGGAAGCTGGAGGAATCCGGCGCCACCGTGGTCTACCAGCTCGCGCGCTTCAACCCCTTCACCCATGCCGTGGAGGCGATCCGCTTCGCCTTGTACGGGCAGGTAGCGCGCGAGAGCCTGGCCGTGGTAGCCGGCTGCGCGGCGGCGTTCTTCGCCCTGGCGCTGCTCGGCTACGATCCCCAGCGCGGGATGGTGCGGCGCGCGCGGCAGGCCGGAGGCCCGGCATGAGGCGCGCCGCCGTATTGCCGCTGGCCGCTTGCCTGGCGCTTGCCGTTGCGGGCGCGCGGGCGTCGGATAGCCGCGACCCCTTCCAGTCGCCGCAGTGGACGCTGGTCCACAGGGAAGCCCTGAAGCTGGCCCCGGTCGTGTTCGACAGCCGCGTCAAGGTGACCGGTCCCGCCTTCGCGGAAGATCCGATGCGGGTGCCGATCGCCTTCGACGCCTCGGCGCTGGGCGAGGTGGATCGCATCGTGGTGGCGGTGGACCGCAACCCGATCCGCACGGTGCTCGAGTTCGAGCCGCTCAAGGTGCGCCCTTCGCTGTCGTTCCGCTTCAAGCTGGAGCAGGCCTCGCCGGTGCGCGTCGCGGCCCGTACGCGGGATGGCGTGTGGCATGTCGGCGGGACCATGGTGGATGCCAGCGGCGGCGGCTGCACGGTGCCTGGCGCCACGCGCCGCGACGGCTCGTGGAGCACCACGCTGAACCGGGTCGAGTCGCGCGTGTTTCCCGGCCTCGGCGGCAGCGGCGGCCGGGTGCGGCTGCGCGTGATGCACCCGATGGATACCGGCCTGGTGGCGGGCATCCCGGCATTCCATATCGAGTCGCTGACCCTGTCCGATGGCGCCCGGCAGCCGATGCTGCGCCTGACGCTGCACGAGCCGGTGGCGGAGAACCCGATCTTCTCCTTCGACCTGCGCGAAGCCATCGAGCGCGGCATGACGGTGGCTGGCCGCGACAACAACGGCAACCGCATCGCGGCGCAGGTGACGCCATGAAACGAGCGCTCGGGATACTGCTGTTGCTGGCGGTGCAGGCGGTGAGCGCGCAGGCGGAGGACTATCGCCTCGCGCCCCGCCAGATCGCCGCCGATGTGTGGCTGCTGGAGGGCGCCAACGCGGATTTCGCGCCGGACAACGGCTGCAACATCATCAATACCGCCTTTATCGATACCGGCGACGGCGTGGTGGTGATCAATACCGGTCCGTCGCGCCGGTACGGCGAGCAGCAGCGCCGCGCCATCGCCTCGGTCACCGCGGCGCCGGTGCGCCTGGTGCTCAATCTCAACCTGCATCCCGACTATTTCTTCGGCAACCAGGCCTACGCGGACGTGGGCGCCAGCGCCCTGGCCGGCACCATCGCGGGCGCGCAGCGCGAGGGGCCGGCCTATGCCGACAACCTCTACCGCATGTGCGGCGACTGGATGCGCGACACGGAGCCGGCACCGCCGCGCCACGAGCTGACGCCGGGCAAGCGCACGATCGGCCGGCACACCCTCGAGCTGATCCGGATGGACGGCCACACCCCCGACGACCTGGTGGTGCTGGACCGCGGCGCCGGCATCGTGTTCGCGGGTGGCGTGGCCTTCCGCGAGCGCGTGCCGACCACGCCGCATGCGGACATCAGGCATTGGCTGGCCAGCCTCGACCGCTTGCAGGCGCTGCAGCGCGACAGCGGCGCGCGGCTACTGATTCCCAGCCACGGGCCGGCGCTCGGCAGCGCGGACGCCATCGCGCAGACGCGTGGCTACCTGCATTGGCTTGACGCGCGCATGACCGAGGCGGCGTCGCAAGGGCGCGACCTGGCCGAAGTGATCGCCATGCCCGTGCCCGAAGAGTATGCCCGCTGGGGCGCCATGCCTGCCGAGTACCTGCGCAATGTGACGCATCTCTACCCGGCCTATGAGGAGGCCGCGCTGAAGCACTGAAGTGCTGAAGTGCATCAGCGCTGAAGCAGCGGCGAACGCACGCTGTTCAATTCCGCAACAACCTCGACGGAATGCTCCGCGCTGGTACGCCGCCGGGGTGTCCGCAGGCCACTGCCGGGGCCGGATGCCCGTGTTTTCCATTGGCACGGGAATTGCCAGGAGTCTGTCTGGTGTGCGTGGCACACCAGCGAAGATCGACAACAAGAGAGAGGAGCAAACGATGAGGACGTTACGAGTGATGATGGTGCTCGCGGCGACTGCCGCGAGCCTGGCGGCGCACGCCGCGGTGACCGATGCCATGATCGAGAACGACGCGAAGTCGCCAGGCGACGTGCTGTCGTGGGGGATGGGCACGCAAGGACAGCGCTTTTCCGCGCTGACCCGCATCAACACAAAGAACGTCAGCCAGCTGGTGCCGGCCTGGTCGTTCTCCTTCGGCGGCGAAAAACAGCGCGGGCAGGAATCGCAGCCGCTGATCCACGACGGCAAGATGTTCGTGACCGCCTCCTATTCCCGCATCTACGCGCTCGACCTGAAGACCGGCGCCAAGCTGTGGAAATACGAGCAGCGCCTGCCCGAAGGCATCATGCCCTGCTGCGACGTGGTCAACCGTGGCGCTGCGCTGTATGACAACCTGGTGATCTTCGGCACGCTCGATGCGCAACTGGTGGCGCTCGACCAGAACACCGGCAAGGTGGTATGGAAAGAGAAGATCGAGGACTACACCGCCGGCTACTCGTACACCGCGGCGCCGCTGATCGTCAAAGGCATGGTGCTGACCGGCGTGTCCGGCGGCGAGTTCGGCGTGGTGGGACGGGTCGAGGCGCGCGACGCCAAGACCGGCCAGATGGTGTGGTCCCGGCCGGTGGTCGAAGGCCATATGGGCTACAAGTACGACAAGGACGGCAACAAGACCGAGAACGGCATGACCGGGACCCTGAACGCCAGCTGGCCCGGCGAGACCTGGAAGACCGGCGGCGCGGCCACCTGGCTCGGCGGCACCTACGATCCGCAGACCGGCCTGGTCTACTTCGGTACCGGTAATCCGGGGCCGTGGAACAGCCACATCCGCAAGGGCGACAACCTCTACTCGGCCTCGACCGTGGCGCTCGATCCGGCCACCGGCAAGATCGTGTGGCACTACCAGAACACCCCCAACGACGGTTGGGATTTCGACGGCGTCAACGAGTTCGTGACCTTCGATCTCGATGGCAAGCGCGTGGGCGGCAAAGCCGACCGCAACGGCTTCTTCTATGTCAACGACGCCAGGAACGGCAAGCTGGTCAATGCCTTCCCCTTCGTCAAGAAGATCACCTGGGCCACCAGCATCGACCTGAAGACCGGGCGGCCCAATTACGTGACGGAGAGCCGCCCTGGCGATCCCGCCGCCGGCACCGACCCGAAGAAGGGCCAGTCGGCCTTTGCCGCGCCGGGCTTCCTCGGCGGCAAGAACCAGCAGCCGATGGCCTACAGCCCGCAAACCGGCCTGTTCTACGTACCGGCCAACGAGTGGGGCATGGATATCTGGAACGAGCCGATCAGCTACAAGAAGGGGGCGGCCTACCTTGGCGCGGGCTTCACCATCCATCCGCTGAACGAGGACTACATCGGCGCGCTGCGCGCCATCAACCCCAAGACCGGCAAGATCGAGTGGGAGGTCAAGAACAACGCGCCGCTGTGGGGCGGGGTGATGACCACGGCTGGCGGCCTGGTGTTCTGGGGCACGCCGGAAGGCTACCTGAAAGCCGCCGATGCGAAGACCGGCAAGGAGCTGTGGAAGTTCCAGACCGGCAGCGGCGTGGTGGCGCCCCCGATCACCTGGGAAGACGGCGGCGAGCAATACGTGGCGGTGGTGTCGGGCTGGGGCGGCGCGGTGCCGCTGTGGGGCGGCGAGGTCGCCAAGCGCGTGAACTTCCTGGAGCAGGGCGGATCGGTGTGGGTGTTCAAGCTGCACAAGAGCTGAATCCTGCCGGGGACCATGCAATGAGATTGCTCCGCGCGTGCCGGCATCGCATCCCGATGCCGGCACGCGCGGAGGGTGGTCGGTCAACAGAAGATTGGGATGTGTGTATGCGCAAGGAGAAGGGATTTCTATCGTTGACGGCCGCGGTGGTGGTGGCGCTGTGCGCCGCCCGGGCCGAGGCGGCGCCCGACATGCAGGCGCTGGCGGACAAGAGCGGGTGCTTTTCCTGCCACAGCATGAAGACCAAGGTGGTCGGGCCGGGCTTTGCCGAGGTGGCGGCCAAGTACAAGGGGGATAGCCAGGCGCCCGAGCAACTGGGCAGGAAGATACGGGAGGGAGGAAAGGGTGTGTGGGGAAGGATTCCAATGCCGGCGCATGGGAATATCGGGGAAGACGATGCCAGGAAGCTGGCGGAGTGGGTCCTCAGTGCTGGATGAGACCGGTGTGAAATAAGAAGACCGGATCCGGATGACTTGGAGGACGTTTCGTGCTGGCCTGAACGGCTGCTAGGGTACGGTGTGGAACGTCTGTTTTTTTTGCTGCGCCGGATTCTTGGAATCTTGATATCAATTCGGTTTATTCCATCTTTTTTCAATTCGTCGTGCCGAATTTCCAATAGTTTTTGATTAATTGATGTTTCAAAATTAAATGATGCGGTTTCTGTTGTATTGGAATTTTGTAGGGACCTGATTTAGGTTTTCAGGGCCTAAAGGCGGAGTGGCGTCGGGCTCTTGGGCACATGGAGGTGTCACTTTTCTTTACTCGTAAAGAAAAGTAACCAAAAGAAAGCGACCCCTTGCAGGGGGGCTGGCTTATCGGGCTTGCGGGCTTTGCGGATTCGTGGTGGGCGCGTTAGTCCTGCCTGACTGCTGGCGCTACCGGCGCGAACCGGATCACCACTGCGGATGGCATTGGTTTTATTGTAGCGCCCCTGATGACAATGGGCCGTGGTGGCTCACGCATCTGCCGTTACCGGCACGGATGGCCACTGTCTCCCGATCCTTGCTGGTTTCGTCGTGGGCGCGGTGGCCCCGGATTTGGGATGCTCGTCTCAAGCTGGAGCCACCGCGCCCAC
>NZ_JBYOJU010000089.1:0-13920 GCF_057798855.1 Cupriavidus sp. 96C5-1
CGGTGGCTCCAGCTTGAGGCGAGTACCCCAAATCTGGGGCCACCGCGCCCACGACGAAACCAGCAAGGATCGGGAGGCAGTGGCCATACGAACCGGTAACGGCAGATGCGTGAGCCACCACGGCCCATCGCCATCAGGGGCGCGACAATAAAACCAGTACCATTTGCAGCGGCAATGCCATTCGCGCCGGTAGCGCCAGCAGTCAGGCAGAACTGACGCGCCCACCACGAATCCGCAAAGCCACCAAGCCCGACAAGCCAGCCCCCCTGCAAGGGGTCGCTTTCTTTTGGTTACTTTTCTTTACGAGTAAAGAAAAGTGACACCTCCATGTGCCAAAGAGCCTGACGCCACTCCGCCTTTAGGCCCTGCAGACATAAATCAGATCTCATAAAAAACCTATGACTAGGCAAACTAAAATTCATGAATTTCTCTTTACCCGCGCTTAAAGAAAAACACCAAAAATAAAGCGACCCCTTGGCTTGCCGGCTTTGCCAATGTGGAGGACATCGGTTTTATTGTAGTGCCCCTGATGGCAATGGCCCGCGGTAATTCACGCATCTGCGTTACCGGCGCGCTAGCGCCGGAGTTGGGGGGCTTGGACTCACCCATGTCGCTTCGGGATCGGAGTGGCTGATTCCTCTTTCTGAATCGAAACCGGGAAAGCCGTTTTCCCGGCCATGAGAAGGACTGTGTCATGACAATCTCCCATGTAGGACCGCCGGGGGCCGGCGCTGATTGCTATGCCCTGCTCGACGATGCGGCCGCTACGCCTGGCCAGCCTACCAGCCGCTTGTACACCGGCTTCCTGCGCGAGATCCGTTGCACGGATCCGGCCGGGCTCGGGCAAGCGTGGCAGGAAGCCGACGCCGCCATGCGCGGTGGCGCCCACGCGGTGCTGCTGGCCGATTACGAGTGGGGCGTGGCGCTCCAGGGGCTTGGCCATCTTGCGGCGGCGGGGACGCGGGAGCCGGCGTTGCGCGTTCTGCTTTTCCGCGAGCTGGCGCGGCTCTCGCGCGATCAGGTGGATGCGTGGCTGGCGCGTGCGGACGGTGCAACGCCCTCGCCCGCCGCTGTCGGCGCTTTCCGGCCAAGCGTGGAGCGCCCCGCCTTCCATGCCGCCATCGCCAGCATCCACGAAGCGCTGCGCGCCGGCGAGACCTATCAGGTCAATTACACCTACCGCATCGATTTCACGGCATCGGGCTCGCCGGTTGGCTTGTACCGCCGCCTGCGTGCCCGCCAGCCGGTGCCTTATGGCGCGCTGATCGCCCTGCCCCACGATGCGCGGCAGCCTTTCATCCTGTCCTGCTCTCCGGAGCTGTTCCTGCGCCATGAAGACGGCAGGCTGACCGCGCGGCCGATGAAAGGCACGGCGCGGCGCGGTGCGAGCCCGGCCGAAGACCGCGCGATTGCCCGTGCGCTGGCGGCCGACGCCAAGAACCGCGCCGAGAACCTGATGATCGTCGACCTGCTGCGCAACGACCTGGGCCGGGTGGCGCGCATCGGCTCCGTCAAGGTGCCGGCGCTGTTCTCGATCGAACCCTACGCCAGCGTGTTCCAGATGACCTCCACCGTCGAGGCGATCCTGCCGCAGGCCGTATCGATGCCGGCCCTGTTGCGTGCCCTGTTTCCCTGCGGTTCCATCACCGGCGCGCCCAGGCACCACACCATGGCGCTGATTGCCGCGCTGGAAACCAGTCCCCGTGGCCTGTACACCGGCGCGATAGGCTGGGCCGACGCCCCCGCGCCCGGCTCCGGGCGCGCCTGCGGCAGCTTCTGCCTGTCGGTCGCCATCCGCACGCTGGTGCTGGGGCCCGTCCGCGGCGGCGTGCGGGCGGGCCGCATGGGGGTCGGCGCCGGCATCGTGCTCGATAGCGAGGCCGAGGCGGAGTTCGAGGAATGCGCGCTGAAGGCCGGCTTCCTGACCGGCCTGGCGCCCGATGCTGCGCGAACGCCGTATCATGTGCGGGATTTCTCCATTCCCGACCTCATCGTTACCCGTGCTGCACATGCAACTCGTCCTGTTTGACCTCGATCACACCCTGATTCCCTTCGACAGCGGCTCCACCTGGCTGCGCTACCTGATGCAGCGCGGCGTGCTGGACGAAGCCGAGTTCGCGCCGCAGAACCAGCGTTTCGCCCAGGATTACATGGACGGCAAGCTGGATATCCATGCCTTCCAGCGCTTCTGCATGTCCTTCCTGGCACGCTACGACCGCCGCGACCTGGAAGCCTGGCGCAGCGCCTTTATCGCCAGCATCGCGGAGCGGATCCCGGCGCCGGCGCGCGAGCTGGTGGCCCGGCATCGCACCGCGGGCGACCTGTGCTGCATCGTGACCGCCACCAACGATTTCGTCGCGCGCGGCTTTGCCGACAGCTTCGGCGTGGAGCACCTGGTAGCCTCGCAGGCCGCCACCATCGGCGACGGTCCGCTGGCGCCCTTCAGCGGCGAGATGATCGGCGTGCCGAGCTTCGGCGCGGGCAAGGTGGGGCGGGTGGAGGACTGGCTGGCCGCGATCGGACGGCGTTGGGAGGAATTCGAACGCACGCTGTTCTATTCCGATTCGGTCAACGACCTGCCCCTGCTCGAGCATGTCAGCCATCCTGTCGCGGTCGCGCCGGATCCCCGCCTGCGGGCCATCGCGCTGGAGCGGGGCTGGCCGGTTGCCGAGCAGGCGGGTGCAGGGTATGCGCCAAGCCGGCGGGATCCGCGATAGGATCGCGCCATGACCCGATACGTAGCACTCTTGCGCGCCGTGAATGTTGGCGGCACAGGCAAACTTCCCATGTCCGAATTGCGGACGATGTGCGAGTCCCTTGGCTTCACCAGCGTGCGCACCTATATCGCGAGCGGCAATGTCGTCTTCGACAGCCAGCTCGCCGAAGCTTCCGTAAAGTCCCGGCTCGAGCGTTGCCTGGAGACATACGCCGGCAAGCCGGTAGGCGTGCTGATACGGACCGGCGCCGAACTGGCGGCGGTGCTTGCCGGGAATCCTTTCAAGTCGGCGGCCTCGAACCGGACGGTTGCCATCTTCCTCGATGCGCCGCCGCCTGCCGACACCCTGGCGGGTGTGAGCGGCCGGCAGCAGGAAGACATCGCGCTCGGGCTCCGCGAGATCTACGTGCACTACGGCAGCGGCATGGCGAGCTCGAAACTGAAGATCCCGGCCGCCAAGGCCGGAACCGCCCGCAACATGAACACCGTGGCGAAGCTTGCCGAATGGGCGGCGGTCTAGTCGGGCGGTCCCGCCCGTCATCTTCATCCATGGCTTCATCGGTACGCTGGATGCCGGCTCCACGAGCGTGGCGCCCTGCGCTTTCAGCACCGCGAGCGCCTCTGCGATGACAGCGGAAACCAGGTCGTTCCGCCCGCCGAAATGGTGCTTCAGTACGCCGAGACGTTTGCCTTGCAAACCTTCGCGGCGCAAGTATTGCCAGGCCGGCGCGGTCGGGATCGCCGGGAGCTTGGCGAACCCGGCCCGCGCCGGCCATTGGCACTATCCCTGCCCGGCGCGCCGGTTGCGTCCAGGCAGCGCCAGCCCCGGCGCAAAGTGCCAGGCCAGCAGCAACAAGGCGAGCAAGGCCGGCAACCAGCGCAGGTCCGTGCGGGCCGGTTCGCGATGCGCGAGCCGGCCGTCGAGCAGCGCGGCGGTCAGCGCCCCGGGTGCGCCAAGGCGGCGGTAACCCAGTCCGGCTTGCCTGGCCAGCGACGCCAGGTGCTCGCCGTGCAAGGCGGACAGGTGTTCGCGGCTCTGCCCCGGCACCGCCGCGCCGGATACCGCATCCAGCTGCACCACCTCGTCCGCGCGCCAGTACCCGATGCGATTGCCGTCCGGATCGGACCTGGGAATGGGCACCGGCGTATCGCCCCCTACCCCGACCAGCCAGCCGCCGACCTCGCCCGGCGTGACGTTCAGCATGGAGTGCTCCGATGGGCGAAGCGGTGGCGACTCATGGCCATCGGTGATGAAGATGACGCTGGTGCCGGCCCCCATGCTCTTGCCCATGCGCAGCGTCCAGTACAGGCCTTTGGTGATGCTGCTGGCGTTGACCCAGGCCATGCGGCTGTCGATGCGGTCCAGCGAGGACAGCAGGGCATCGTAGTTGGCACAGACTTCCAGCGGCATGAGCAGGGGCAGCGCGCGGTAGTCGGCGAATACGGCCCACCCGACTTCCGAGCCACAGGGCAGGTGCCGCAGCGCCTCGCGCATGGCGGCGCGCGCGTATGCCAGGCGGCTCACGGGTGCCGCGGGGCTGCCCATGTCCTCGGCATCCATGCTCTGCGTAACGTCGAAGGCGACCATGTAGCGGAAGGTGCCGCGCGGCAGCGTCAGCGGCGGCATCCAGACCGCGGCCGCCAGCAGCAGCGATGCCACCGTTACCGGCCAGTTTCCCCGCGCGAAGGCCCGGCTGGCCAGCCTGCGGATCTTCACGGCAGGTCTCCCGGCGGCAGGCCCGGCACCTTGATGCGCAGCCGCTCCTTGGGCATATCGTCGGTTTCGGCGCCGAACATGTCCTGCACTTCGGGGGCCAGCCACAGCGCGCGCTCGAGGTTGTAGCGGGCATCCCAGTCGCCGGGGTTGGCACGCAGCAGGTCGCGATAGCGCGCTTTGGCCAGTTCCACCAGCGCCTGTGCCTGGAACGCGTCGCGGGTGCTGGTCTCGCGTCCCTGGCGCAGGAGCATATTGCCCAGGTTGAACAGCGCCGCTTGCCCGACCGCATCGAGCCGGTCGCGCTGGATCAGGCTGTTGTAGGCTGCGAGCGCGGCGTCGTGCCGGCCGGCCCGGGACAGCGCGTTGGCCTGGGCCAGCCTGGCCTCGCGAACGCCGCTCGCGGCGCTGTCCGCATCCGCCGACGCCGCGGCCTGGTTGATCCGCATCGCCTTGCGCAGTTGCAGGGCCTCGCCGGCGGCAAGCGCGCCGGACACGAGCACGGCGGCGGCAAAGGCCAGATGGATGGTGCGCCGCCTCATGTCCAGCTCCGCAGTTGAAGGAAACGGTATCCGAGCAGCAACGCGCAGCAAGCCAGCGCCGCGCCAAAGGCATAGGGGCTGCCATCCTTGCGCGGCACGCGCTCCATGAACGACAGCGGCAGGTTCTGCTGGCGGCCGACTTCGGCAATGGCCGCCGCCATGGCGTTGGCATCCTCGGCCTCGTAGGCACGATAAGGCGTCGCCAGGGTCTGGAAGAAGCGATGCAGCGCGATTTCCTGCGCCGCGCCGTGGTCCGGCGCATCGGCATGCAGGCTCGGGCTGGTGCCGGTGCGCAGGTAGATCCAGTACAGCGCGATACGGTTGCGGGCCAGGCCGGCCTCGATGCGCCTGCGCGTGCCGGGGTCGAGCTGCGCGCCGCCGTCCGACACCATCAGGATGATGCGGCTGCCGGAATAAGGACGGCCATCGAATTCCGCGATGGCTGCCAGCACCGCCCGGCCGATATCCGTATTCATCAACCCCCGCCCGATCCGGGTTGCCGCGATGCCGGCCTGGATGGCCTGCTTGCGTTCGGTGAACGGCAGCACGCGCAAGGGGCCGGTGCTGAACATCATGAAGGCAAAGCGGTCGTCCGGGCGCTGTTCGACGAAGCGCGTGAGCAGCTCGCGCGCGACATCGCTCTTGGTATCGCCCTGCGTGCGCAGCGCGGCTTGCTCCCCTTTGGCGACGATGACGGAATTCATGCTGCCGCTGCGGTCCAGCAGGAGCAGGATCTCCGCGCCATGCCCGGTGCGCGCCACCTGCGTCTCCGCTCGCCCCGGGCTGGCCAGGCCGACGATGATGCCGGCCATGGCGATCGCCGCAAGCCCGCGCCACAGCAAGCCGGCGGCACGGCCGATGCGGTCCGGCGGCAGCCATGCCACGCTGGGGAACGGGAGCGCGTCGCCGCGCCGGCGCGCCAGCGGCAGCAGGGCCAGCGGCAGCAAGGCCAGCACCCAGGGATGGACGAAATCGAAGGGCAGCGTCATGGCCGGGCACGCTTCTCCGCAAGATACAGGTCCCGGCAAAGCGCGCGCAATGGAAAGGGCTCGGCGGCGGGCATGCCCGAGAAGAAGCGCTGGTCCGACTGCAGGTAGAACTGCTCGAGCCGCGCGCGCAGCGGCTGCAGGTGCGGTGCCTGCGCCAGCAAGCCAGGGAGCGCGCCGGCGCGCAGGACCGTCCCGGCGGTCTCGTCCAGGGCCCGGTGCAGGCATAGCCAGGCTTCGGCCTGGGCCGGATCGAGCCGGCGCAGGCGGCGCCATGCGCGCGCGAAAGGCAGGCGCCTGGATTCGCGCCGGTTGCGCCAGCCCCACCAGCCCAGCCAGGCGGCCAGGGTGGCCGACAGCGCGCCCAGCCACAGGCCCATGCGCCGCGCGGCCGGCGCGGTCGGCAATACGGGCGCGGGCCGGTCGGGGCGCATCTCGAGCAGCCCGCCCTTGCCGAGCGCCGTCTGCGGCGTCAATGGTCCGACGCTGATCAGGTGCGCGCCTGTCTTCAGGGCCGGGCCGGTGGTCATGGGCAGCGACAAGGCCGGCAGCGCGATCGCGGTCAGTGTTTGCGGCGCGTTCACGATCTGGTAGGTCACGTGCATCCAGCGGCGGCCCTCGGCATCGGTCCCCCATTGGAGCGGCCGCCGTTCCAGCCATGCGCTGATGCGCTGCGCGCGGGGCAGCGCGGCGGGATCGACGGTCCGGCCATCGGCAGGCAGCAGGATCCGCTGCGTGATGACGTCGCCAAGCACGTAGCCGAAGGCGCGGGGCTGCTGCACGATGGCATCGACCGCCGCGGTGGCCATGGTGGCCGTGGCGGCGGCGCCGGCCTGCGCCTGGGCAACCGGGAAAGCCATCGCCACCGCGATGCTTGTCCGGCAGGCCGCTCCGGCAAGCCGGGCGAACCGGGCAAGCCAAGGGAAGCGGTGGCGGCGCTGCGTCATGCCACAGCCTCGATAAAATAGCGGGACAATGCCTCGGCCTCGAACGCCCCGTGCAGGTAGAAAGGCCGCAGCCCGCGCGCCAGGAACAGGGCGTCGAGCCGGGCCCGCCGCCGCGCCACCGCGTCGCGCCATTGGGCACGCACTGTCTTGCGCAGCCACAGCGTGCGCTGGCGGCCGGTCTCCGCATCGCGCACGGCCAGCAGCGTATTGCCTGGCGGCGGCTCGGTTTCGGCCGGGTCCCAGACGATCATCGGCACGACGTATGCCTGCGCCAGCAGGTCGAGGATGCCGTCCAGCGCCTCGAGCGCCCAGTGGAAATCGGAGACCACGAACACCAGTCCCCGACGGTCCGCCAGCCGCTGCGCCGCCTGCGCCAGCCCTTCGGCGCCGCCCGCGCGTGCCGCGGCGCCTGCGCTCGCGGAGGCCCGCAGCATCGCGGACATGGCATAGCCGGCGCCGCGGCTGTGGCGCGCCGGCACGAACAGATCCGCGCGTTCCACCGCGTCGAACGCGAGCATGCCGACCGGGTCGCCGGCGCGGAAGGCGCTATGTCCCAGCCCTTCGAGGAAGTCCGCGGCCACCTGCAGCTTGTCTGCGCGCGCGCCGAAGCGCATGGAGGCGGACACATCGACCACGGCGTGCACCGGCACGCTGGTGCGCTGCCGGTGCACGCGCACCAGCCACTCCCGCCGCAGGTTGCGCACGCTGGCGCGCAGGTCGAGCCGCCGTGGGTCCGGGTTGTCGAGCAGGCGCATGTGCGCGGCGAATTCCTGCCCGGGGCCCAGGCTGGTGCCCCGGTGGGAGCCCGGCCGGAAGCCGCCCGCGCGGGCAGGCAGCCGGTAGTGGAATTCGTGCAGGCCGCTCATGGCGCGCTCTCCTGTCAGGGCGAGGCAATGGTGCCCATGATCTTGCGCACCAGCGCGTCGGACAGCTCCGCCCGGCGCAGTTCATAGACCGGCGTGAAGAACACGCGATGGCCAAGCGCCGACGGCAGTACCGCATGGATGTCCTCCGGCAGCAGGTGGGTGCGGCCCGCCATCCATGCCACCACGCGCGCCGCCCGCAGCAGGGCGCTCATGCCGCGCGGGCTGGCGCCGGCGAGAATCAGGCGCTCCATGTCGACGCCCTCCAGGCGGATGCCGAAACGCTGCGGCGCCTCGCTGGCTTCCCACAACTGCAGTACGTAGCGTTCGATGGCCTCGCTGGCCTGGATGCTGCGCTGGATGATCGCGGCGATGCCGTTCAGTTGCGCCCAGGGCAGGACATCCGGCTCGACCTGCGCCAGCAAGGCATCGGTATCGTGGAAGGCCGGGTCGAAGACGAGCGCGCGGCGGATGCCGGGGTCGGCCGGCGTGGCAATATTCAGCTCGAACATGAAGCGGTCGCGGGCGGCCGAGGCCAGCTCGAAGGTCTCCTCTTTCTCGACCTTGTTGCGGTCGGCGAACACCGTCATATGCGCAAAACGGTACTCGCGGTTGAAGGCCGACACCGAGCGCTCGGCCATCGCCCGCAGCAGCAGCGACTGGACCTGCGGCCGGGCCCGGTTGATCTCGTTGAAGAAGAACGTGGTCAGCCGTTCGCCATGGCGCAGCAGCGGGCCGGGGTCGATGCGCGGCCGGCTCTGCGCGTCCACATAGCTGTGATAGACCAGGTCGCCCGGCATCAGGTCGATGGTGCCTTCCACCCGCTCGAAATCGCCGCCGATGGCGCGGGCAAAGGCGCGCAGCACCGTGGTCTTGCCCACGCCGACGTCGCCCTCGAGCAGCACGTGGCCGCGCGCGAACAGCGCGACGTTGATCAGGCGGATGGTCTGCGGCTGGCCGATCACCGCCTTGGCCACCTCGCGCTCCACGCGCCGGGCGCTGTCGCGCCAGTCCTGGAGCTTCTCGTCTGGTGTCATCGGATCCTCTGATGCTGTGCGGCATGGGGGCGATGGCCGCGGCCCGCGGCTGGAGCGCGGTAGCTGCCGGCCGTCAATCCAGGGATCATTTGCACAAGACATGCCAGGACGGCGCCATGCCGCGTCCGGCTACGCGCCGGGACGCGGTCTCCGGGGAATTGGCGCGCTCCGGGACGAACCGACCGCCAGCCCGGGTCCGTACCGGCCAGTACGGACCGGCGCACTCTGTTGCAAGGCGAAGCAGAGTGTTGCAGCGCCGGTACGGCGCCGCGCATGGCGCCGGCGCTAAATCAAGCCATGCTCCCGCGCATAGCGATGCATCTCCAGCGCATTCCCCAGCCCCATCTTCTTGCGCAGCATGGTCTGGTAGTTGGCCACCGTCTTGACGCTCAGGAACAGCTGCCCGGCGATCTCATCCACCTGCTGCCCCTGCGCCAGCAAGCGGAACACATCGAATTCCCGTGGCGACAGGCCAAGATGGGGCACCTCGGCCCGCCGCCCGCCGATCTGGCCCAGTGCGTCCCTGACGTCGTCCGACAGCGGCCGCTCCCCCCGCATGACCAGCCGTACGGCATCGACCAGGGTATCGGGCGGGCTGCTCTTGGTCAGGTAGCCGCAGGCGCCGGCCTTGAGCGCCTGCGCCACCAGCGCGGGGCTATCGTGCATGCTGAACACCAGCACGCGCAGGCCTGGCAGGCGGCTGCCAAGCCTGTGCAGGGTTTCCAGCCCGCCGCGCCCCGGCATCGACAGGTCGAGGATCAGCACGTCGGCCTCGTGCCGCGTCAGCCAGCCATAGGCGACGTCGGTATCGCCGAACTCCGCCACCACCTCGATGCCCGCTTCCAGCTCCAGCAGGCGCCGGTAGCCGGTGCGCACCACGGCGTGGTCGTCCGCGATCGCCACCCGGATGCATTCCGTCACCATGTCGCCATGCCCTCATGCCTCCTGCGTCCGGTCTGCACGATGGCGCGGCACCGCCGGCTCGCGATCGCCCGCCAGGCGGAAGCTCGCGGCGAGCCGCAGGCCCGGCCGGGCCGCGCCGGGCGCCGCCGCGCCGATGCCGATCTCGCCGCCGTGCGCCCATACGCGCTCACGCAGGCCGTCCAGCCCGTGGCCCTGGTGCGTTGCCGGGCCGGGCGCGGCTGGCGCGGCGGCAGCGATGCCAACGCCGTCGTCTTCCACCGACCAGTGCACCTCGCCGGCCCCCGCGGCCCGCAGCGACACCGTTACCCGGCTCGCCCGCGCGTGGCGCACGACGTTGGTCAACGCCTCCTGGGTCATGCGGTACAGCGACACGGCCAGGTCGTCCGGCAAGACGGCTCCGTTCAGCGCGAGCCGCAGGGAGAAGACAGTGCGCCCTCCCGGCTGGCCGCGCCAGCCCTGCACCAGTTCGTCCAGCATGCGCTCCAGCGGCACCGGCCCGCTGCCAGGCAGCAGGCCGTGCGGGCGTAGCCCGCGCAACAGCGCCTTCACGTCCAGGTGGATACGCTCGCAGTGGCCGGCAAGGTCCTGCGCCACGGCGTTCAAGGCCGGATCGGCGCCCGTCTTGCGCACCATGTAGGCGGTATCGGCACGCATCGCGGTCAACACCTGCCCGAATTCGTCGTGCAATTCCCGGGCCAGCCGCGCGCGCTCCTGCTCCTGCAGGGTCAACACCCTGAGGCTGAGCGCGCGGCGCGTCGCCTGGGTGTGGGCAAGCGCGCCGGCGAGGTGGTCCAGCGCCCGGGCTATCACATCCAGTTCGCGCGTCGGCATGACCGGCAGGCGGTACGCGTAGTCGTTGCGCTCATAGCGCGCGATCGCATGCAGGATATCGCGCAACGGCGCCAGCGCGCGCCGCACCGCCCACCAGATGCCCCCCAGCATCGCGGCGCTGAACAGGCACAGCAGCGCCAGCACGCCGACGATGTCGCCGAGGGCTTCGCGCTGCTCGCTGCGCGGGTTCCATATCAGGCTGGCCTGCCAGTGCCTGCCGTCGCCGCGCGCGATCCGCCAGGTATGGGCCGGCGCGGCCGGCGCCGCGGCTGGGCCTTGCCAGCGGGCCTGGACCCGCTGCCAGGCCAGGAGCAGCGCCGGCACGGCCGCCTCCACCGCCGGCGCCACCAGCACGCGGCCTTCGCCATCCTTGAGCAGCAGTCGCAGGTGACGCAGCTCCCCCGAGGCGTTGATCCGGCGCAAGGCGTCCAGGCTTGCGGCGTCGCCGGCCGGCCCGCTGCCCTGCAGCGCCGCCAGGTGCGCGACCAGCTCGGCGGTGCGCAGCGCGCCGATGCCTTCGTCCCGCACGTTGGCCTGCGCCTGCCACAGCGCCGCCAGCAAGGCGCAGCACAGGCCGGGCAGAATCACCCACGCCGCGCGGCGCATCAACAGGCTCGACATCTCCATGGCTCCCGCCTCCTCCGGTTTCATGTCATCCCACGCCTGGCGTGGTGCCCCCGCCGGCAAGGCAGGTCGGGATTTTTTCCCGGCCGCAGCGGTATGGGAAGTGCTTGAGCAGGAGCGGATAGCCCCCCCGATAACAAGATGAGGAGACCCGCCATGCCCCTGGCACCGATGCCGCCACACCGCCCTTGCCTTCCCGCCCCGAAAAAAGTGCCGGGGTTGCGCCGCACCCTGCTGGCACGCGCCGTGGTCCGGCTGTGCCTGCCGCTGGCGGCCGGCGCGGCATCGGCCCAATCCGCCCCCGCCCTCCCAGCGGGTTCCGTGCCTGGAACGCCGGCGGCCATGGCGGCGACCGCGCCACGCGATACCTTGCCGTATCCGGTACAGACTGTCACTTCGGGAAACACCGGCCATCCGCCCGCGCCGGCCCCGGACCGGATTGCGCAATCCGGGGACAGCGCCGTGCTGCCGGAGGTCCAGGTGGTGGCCGCCGCCCCGCTGCCCGGCATCGGCGTGGACCGCGATCTCGTGCCCTACACCGTGCAGACCGTGCGCGGCGACGAACTCAACGGCCCGCGCTCCGGCAACCTCGCCGAATACCTCGCGCGCAACCTCACCGGCGTCAACGTCAACGACATCCAGGGCAGCCCCTTCCAGACCGACCTCACCTACCGCGGCTTTCGCGCCTCCTCCATCCCCGGCGCTTCCCAGGGCCTGTCGGTCTACCTGGACGGCATCCGCGTCAACGAGCCCTTCGGCGACGTGGTGAGCTGGGACATGATTCCCGAAGCCGCCCTGGAAAGCGTCTCGCTGGTCTCCAGCGCCAACCCCGCCTACGGCCTCAACACCCTCGGCGGCGCCCTCGCCATGACCACCCGCTCCGGCCTCACCTCCCCCGGCTTCACCGCCGACCTGTCCTACGGCAGCGGCAACCGCAAGCGCGCCGACCTGTCCGGCGGCGTGCGCAGCGACAGCGGCTGGCACGCCTTCGCCGCCGCCACCCTGTTCCAGGAGCAGGGCTGGCGCGATCACGCCGAAGGCCGGCTCGGCAACCTCTTCCTCAAGGCCGGCCATGCCACCGACACCGACAGCTGGGACCTCTCCCTGCTGCACGGGCGCAGCACCCTGATCGGCAACGGCCTGGTGCCGAGCTACCGCGCCAGCGGCAACGCCCTGCTGCCCGGCCTCTACGAGAGCAACCCCGCCGCCGCGTACACCTACCCCGACAAGACCCGCAACCAGGTCACCCAGGTGGCCCTCAACGGCCGCCACTGGTTCGACGACAAGACCAGCGCCGCGCTGCTCGCCTACGTGCGCACCAGCCGGCGCGATACCACCAACGGCGATATCAACCCCGACTACGATGCCTATTCGGAAGACTGCGAGGATGGCTTCAAGGCCGACGGCAGCCCGCGCAAGGCCCGCTGCGGCTTCACCCGCGCCGAGGGCGCCGCGCTGGACCCGGCGGTGCTCAACACCACCCATATGTGGCAGCAATCCATCGGCATGGCGCTCAGCGCGGCCAAGGAAACCGATCACCACCTGCTCAACGCCGGCCTGACCTTCGACCGCAGCCGCCTGACCTATTCGCAGTACGAGCAGCTCGCCACCTTCACCGGCGACCGCGGCGTCCTCGCCGACCCCAACGCGCCAGTCGAACTGTTCTCCGGCGTCACCGGCACCTCGCGCGCCATCGGCGCCTACCTGTCCGACACCTGGGCCCTCACGCCCTCCACCTTCCTGACCGGTTCGGCCAGATGGAATCACGTCACCGTCAGCAATACGCTGCGCAACAGCGACGGCACCGAGCAGCCGCGGGAGAGCTTCACCTACCGCCGGCTCAATCCCGCGCTGGGCCTCACCCAGAAGCTCGGCGGCGGGGTCTCGGTGTTCGGCGGCTACGCCCAGAACAACCGGGTGCCAACGGTGCTGGAGCTGGGCTGCGCCGATCCGGCCCAGCCCTGCCGCCT
Organism: Cupriavidus sp. 96C5-1; assembly: GCF_057798855.1. Classification (NCBI taxonomy): domain Bacteria; kingdom Pseudomonadati; phylum Pseudomonadota; class Betaproteobacteria; order Burkholderiales; family Burkholderiaceae; genus Cupriavidus; species Cupriavidus sp. 96C5-1. The sequence continues at coordinate 13,155 of NZ_JBYOJU010000089.1, forward strand.
GCCCGCCGGCCTGCAGGCCGACCCCTACCTGAAGCAGGTGGTCTCGCACTCCTATGAAGCCGGCGCGCGCTGGCGGCCGTCGAAGGACACCGAGGTCTCCGGCACGCTCTACCGCATCGACAACCACGACGACATCCTGTTCCTGCGCGCGCCCAACACCCAGCAAGGCTACTTCGCCAACTTCGAGCGCACCCGCAACCAGGGCTTCGACCTGTCCGCGCGGCAGCGCCTGGGCGACTTCACGCTGCGGCTGGGCTACAGCTACCTGCAGGCCACCTACCAGGCCAACGGCCAGCTCGCGGTGGGCGAGCGCACCATCGACGTCAAGCCAGGCATGCGCATGGCGGGCGTGCCGCGGCACACCATCAAGCTGGGCGTGGACTGGCGGGCGCTGGCCGGGCTGACGCTGGGGGCCGACCTGGTGGGCGTGTCCAGCAGCGTCACCAGCGGCAACGAAGACGGGCTGCGCGCCGACCCGCAGCCCGGCAAGGCGCCGAAGTACGCGGACTGGAGCACGCCGGGGTATATGACGGTGAACCTGCGGGCGTCCTACCGCGTGAACAAGCACTTCGAGATCTACGCGCGCGTGGCCAATGTGTTCGACCGGCGCTACGAGACCTACGGCCAGATCTCCAACGACCTGTTCCCCAACGGCAACCTGCTGCGCCCGCACGTGACGCCGGAAGACAATGCCAGCGCCCTGTTCGTCGCGCCCGGCGCGCCGCGCAGCGCCTGGGTCGGGGTGGTGTACCGGATGTAGGCAGGC
>NZ_JBYOJU010000090.1:0-13686 GCF_057798855.1 Cupriavidus sp. 96C5-1
CGCGGTGGCTCCAGCTTGAGACGAGCATCCCAAATCCGGGGCCACCGCGCCCACGACGAAACCCGTGCCATTCATGATCGAGTGGCCATATAAACCGGTAACGGCAGATGCATGAATGGGCAAGCGAGTTCGTCATTCAGGGGTCATACAATGAAACCACCGTCATTCGCAGCGGCAATGCCATTCGTGCCGGTAGCGCCAGCAGTTTATTAGAACCGCCGCGCCCACCACGAATCCGCAAAGCCACCAAGCCCGACAAGCCAGCCCCCCTGCAAGGGGTCGCTTTCTTTTGGTTACTTTTCTTTACGAGTAAAGAAAAGTGACACCTCCATGTGTCCAAGAGCCCGACGCCACTCCGCCTTTAGGCCCTGCAAACCTAAATCAGGTCCCTAAAAACGCAAAAGAAAAAACCAAAGAACCCAACTCGCCCCCCTACCCCTCCAACTTCTTCCTCAACAACTCATTAACCTGAGCCGGATTCCCCTTCCCCTTGGTCGCCTTCATGGCCTGCCCCACCAGCGCATTGAACGCCTTCTCCTTGCCGGCGCGGAATTCCTCCACCGACTTGGCATTGGCCGCCAGCACATCGTCGATGATCTTCTCCAGTTCGCCGGAGTCGGACATCTGCTTGAGCCCCTTCGCAGCAATGATGGCGTCGGCGTCGCCACCCTCTTCGCCCGCCCACATGGCCGGGAAGACATCCTTCTTGGCGGTATTGTTGGAAACCGTGCCATCGGCGATGCGCACCAGCAGCCTGGCGAGTTGCGCCGGCTTGACCGGGGCGGCTTCCAGCGCGATGCCTTCGCGGTTGAGCAGCGAGGACACGTCGCCCATCAGCCAGTTGGCGGCGGGCTTGGCGTTGGCCGCGCCGGCCTCGCCGACCACAGCCTCGAAATAGCCGGCGAGCGCCTTGGACGCGGTCAGCACGCTGGCGTCATAGGCGGACAGGCCGTATTGCGACACCAGGCGCGCCTGCATGGCCGCCGGCAGTTCCGGCAATTCGGACTTCACGCGCTCGATCCAGGCCGAGTCGATCTCCAGCGGCAGCAGGTCGGGATCGGGGAAGTAGCGGTAGTCGTGCGCGTCTTCCTTGGTGCGCATGGCGCGCGTCTCGCCGGTGTCGGGATCGAACAGCACGGTGGCCTGCTGGATGGCGCGCCCGTCTTCGATCTCGGCAATCTGCCACTGGACTTCGTACTCGATGGCCTGCTGCAGGAAACGGAAGGAGTTCAGGTTCTTGATCTCGCGGCGCGTGCCGTAGGTGGGGCTGCCATAGGGGCGCACCGACACGTTGGCGTCGCAGCGGAAGCTGCCTTCCTGCATATTGCCGTCACAGATGCCCAGCCACATCACCAGCGCGTGCAGGGCCTTGGCGTAGGCCACGGCTTCGGCGGCGCTGCGCATATCGGGCTCGGTGACGATCTCCAGCAAAGGCGTGCCGGCGCGGTTCAGATCGATGCCGGTCATGCCCGCGAAGTCTTCATGCAGCGACTTGCCCGCGTCTTCCTCGAGGTGGGCGCGCGTGAGCTGCACGGTTTTTTCGTAGGTCTCGCCCTTCTTGCCTTCGACCTGGATGCTGATGCTGCCGCCCTGCACCACCGGCAGCTCGTATTGGCTGATCTGGTAGCCCTTGGGCAGGTCGGGGTAGAAGTAGTTCTTGCGGGCGAAGATGCTGCGCGGCGCGATGGTGGCGCCGATCGCCAGGCCGAACTGGATGGCGCACTCGACCGCGCCGCGGTTGAGCACCGGCAGCACGCCGGGCAGCGCCAGGTCGACCGGCGAGGCCTGCGTGTTGGGCGCCGCGCCGAAGGCGGTGGAGCTGCCGGAAAAAATCTTGGAGGCCGTCGACAACTGCGTGTGCGTCTCGAGGCCGATCACCACTTCCCATTGCATGGCGGTATTCCTGTTCGTGTGCTGTATGTGTTGCTACGTCTTTACTACGTGTTTGCTACATATTCGCCGGTATCGCGCCCTGCCCCGCGGCGTCATCCCGGCATCCGTATTCACTATATTCATTCAGGGATTCGGGCTGGCCAGCCACGAATCCAGTTGCGCCAGCGCCGCCTCGCGCGCGGCCGGGTCGCCGCCCTGGGTCACGCCCTGGCCGGGGCGCGTGCCGTTGGGCACATCGCGGCGCACCCGCAGCCTTTCGGTGCCGTCGAAGCCGTGATATGCGCCGGGGTAGATCTCCAGGCGGAAGCGCGCATCGGGCTGGCGCGCCGCGACCGCCTCGCGCAGCATGGCGCAGCGGGTGGCGGGAGTCCAGTCGTCGGCGCCGCCGGTCATCAGCAGCAAGGGCGTGCGCAGGCGGAATGCATGCCGCTGCACGGCGCTCTTGCAGCCCGGGTAAAACGCCACGGCGCGCTCGATCGCCGGTGCGCCCGCGGGCCACTCGCGGCTGGCGTCGACGGCGCTGAGCACCGCCTGCGCACCGTTGGACCAGCCCAGCAGCACGATATGGCCGGTGTCGATGCCGGGCTGCTGCGCCAGCCAGCGCAGTGCCTCCAGCACGTCGCCGCGCCGCGTGGCATCGTCGATATCGCGCCCATCGATGCGTTCGGTGCAGATACCCTGCGGCTTGCCGCGCGGCCCGAAGCTGTCCGGCAGCAGCACCGCGTAACCGCGCGCGGAGAGCCATTGCACGTACTCGCGATAGCGCGGCTGCAGCGCCGCGGCATCTGCGCCGCCGCGCCGGTGAAGGCCGCCACAGCCATGCAGCGCGATGACCACTGGCAATGCCTGGGACTGCGCCACGGCACTCCGGGACGGCACGAACCAATAGGCGCTCAGCGCCGTGCCGTTGCCGGCGCCGGGAAACTGCACCATCTGCGCCACCGGCATGGCCTGCCCGCCGGCCGCCGGCGCGGATGCCTGCGCGAGCGCTGCATGGCTGGCCGCCAGCATGGCGCAAAGGCCCAGGCAGATAGACCACAGATGGCGGGCGGCGCGGCGGGGCATGGCCATGGACGGGTTCATCGGGCCTGCGCGCAGCCGCCGGTGCCGGGCTCGAACATCACCGGCCAGGCCTCCTCGTAGATGCCGGGCGTGCAGCGCCGTTCGCAATTGGCGTGCGCCAGCGTGACCCGGCGCGGATCCTGCCAGACCATCAGCTTGCAGGCGCTGCCGTCGTTGGCCCGCAGTTCGATATGCGGCTTCTTCTGGGTCTGCCGGAATTCCGCCAGGTTGAAGCTGCAGGAACCGCGCTTGCCCACCCACAGCTTCCACGACAGCTGCTGCACCGTGTTGTCCGCCACGCGCAGCTGCGCGTCCTCGCGGAAGCCGTCTTCCTCGGTGCGGCGGCAGTCGCCGGCGAGATCGATGTTGCGGCTGGCGATCGGCGTGGGCCCGCCGCCGATGCGCGGCAGCGGGATGCAGGCCGCCAACGCGGCGGCCAGCCCGATGCCGAGCGCGAGCCGGACCAGCCAGCGCCGGGCGGTCATGGCTGCGCGGGCCGGCGCAGGTGCCAGTCCGTTGCCTGCTGGAAAGCGTGCGCCGTCTGCAGCAGCTCGGCTTCGCCGAAGTAGTTGCCGATCAGCTGCAGGCCGACCGGCATGCCGCCCTCGCCCAGCCCGCAGGGTACGCTCATGCCGGGCAGGCCGGCCAGGCTGGTCGACAGCGTGAAGATGTCAGCCAGGTACATCTGCACCGGATCGGCGCTCTTCTCGCCGAGCTTCCAGGCCACCGTGGGCGCCACCGGGCCCATGATCACGTCGCACTGGGCGAAGGCGCGCTGGAAATCCTCGGCGATGATGCGGCGGATCTTCTGCGCCTGCAGGTAGTAGGCGTCGTAATAGCCGTGCGACAGCACATAGGCGCCCACCAGGATACGGCGCTTGACCTCGGCGCCGAAGCCTTCGGCGCGGGACTTCTTGTACATGTCCATCAGGTCGCGGTACTCGGCGGCGCGATGGCCGTAGCGCACGCCGTCGAAGCGCGACAGGTTGGACGAGGCCTCGGCCGGCGCGATCACGTAGTACACGGGGATCGACAGCTCGGTCTTGGGCAGCGACACCTCGACCAGCGTGGCGCCCAGCTTCTCGTACTCGGCGAGCGCGCCGCGCACGGCCTGTTCCACGTCCGCCGACAGACCCTTGCCGAAATACTCCGCCGGCAGGCCGATGCGCAGGCCGGCCAGCGGCTTGCCAGCGCTGGCGCCGGGGCGCGGCTTGCCCAGCAGGCGGGTGTAGTCCTCATCCACCCCGCCCTGGGCGGGCGCGAGGCTGGTCGAGTCGCGCTCGTCGAAGCCGGCCATGGCGCCGAGCAGCATCGCGCAGTCCTCGGCGGTATGCGCCATCGGGCCGCCCTGGTCCAGCGAGGAGGCAAAGGCGATCATGCCGTAGCGCGACACGCGGCCGTAGGTGGGCTTGATGCCGGTGATGCCGGAGAACGAGGCCGGCTGGCGGATCGAGCCGCCGGTATCGGTGCCGGTGGCGGCGGGCGCCAGGCCGGCGGCCACGGCGGCGGCCGAGCCGCCCGAGGAGCCCCCCGGCACGCGGCTGGTATCCCAGGGGTTCTTCACCGGGCCGAAATGCGAGTTCTCGTTGGACGAGCCCATCGCGAACTCATCCATATTGGTCTTGCCCAGCGTGACCATGCCGGCGGCGCCCAGGCGCTCGACCACGGACGCGTCGAACGGGCTCTCGTAGTCCGCCAGCATGCGCGAACCGGCGGTGGCGCGCCAGCCGCGCGTGACGAATACGTCCTTGTGGGCGATCGGCACGCCGGTCAGCAGGCCGGCTTCGCCGCGCGCGCGGCGCTCGTCGGCCGCGCGGGCCTGCGCCAGGGTCAGTTCGGGGTTGACGTCGACAAAAGCGTTGAGCGCGCTGGCCTGCTCGATGCGGGCCAGGTAGTCGCGCGCCAGTTCCTCGGCGGAAACGGTACGTGCCGCCAGCGCGTCGGCTAGCTGGCGCAGGGAGGTCACGGAAGATGCGGAAGAGGACATATCGGTCGGTTTGGCTTGGCAGGTAAGGGCTGCCGGCGCGCCCCGGGAGGCGGCGCGGCGCAGCCGCTGGTTCGATCGCCGTTGTGCGATGACCTTTATTCGATGACCTTGGGCACCAGGTAGAGGCCGCCTTCGGTGGCCGGCGCGGGACGCTGGTAGTCCTCGCGGCGGTTGGCCTCGGTGACGACGTCGTCGCGCAGCCGCTGCGACATCTCGCGCACCGCGGACAGCGGGTGGGCCAGCGGCACCATGCCGGCGGTATCGACCGCCTGCATCTGCTCGACCAGCGAGAAGAAATGATTGAGCTGCACAAGCGTCTGCCCGGCCTCGTCATCGTTGATTTCGATGCGGGCAAGGTGGGCGATGCGCTTGACGTCGGATAGGTCGAGAGCCATGGCTTGGGGTCGGTGCGAATGCGATGCGGGCGCGGCCGGGGCGGGCCGGGCGAGTGCTGCCGGGAGCGCCCGGGAATCGTCAAAGTTACAGGTTTTTTCGGGGAAGAAGCCCCCGAAACAGGGGGAATTATAAGGTATCATTGCGCGTTGCCATCCTTTGGCAGCGCCTTCGTCACATTACTGTAAAACCGCGTGAACCGGGGCTTTTTGAAGCACTTCCGGAACCCCCGCGGCAGCCTGGTGGCCCCCCAGCCATCGGCGCCGGCCTGGTCGCCCGACCGGCCAGGCAGCGGTACAGGGCCGGAGGCCACAAAGGATGCAGCCCAGGTTCCTTCGACTAGACCGCTCCCGCCGGCAAATTAATTGTAATTGCGGCGCCGTTCCACCGAACTTTTGCGCGTGGTCTAATCAAAGGTTCCCGTAGAGGCCGTTCCGCCACCGGGCGTGGCGGCCCTGGTTGGCGGCCCCGGCCCTGACGGCCCGCGGTGGATGACCACGCGGGCTGGCAACGGTGCCGGCGCCCGCCCCACCGGACGGCCGGGGCCTTGAATACTACCCGTCGCTATGAATATCGTGGCTGGCCCCGCAGCGGCGCCGGCCACTTCGCATACTCGCGAACCACCAGAAAACAGGATTCCTGATGTTCGGATTTCTCCGCAGCTACTTCTCCAACGATCTCGCGATCGACCTCGGCACCGCCAACACCCTGATCTATATGCGCGACAAGGGCATCGTCCTTGACGAACCGTCGGTGGTGGCGATCCGCCAGGAAGGCGGGCCCAATGCCAAGAAGACCATCCAGGCGGTCGGCAAGGAAGCCAAGCAGATGCTGGGCAAGGTGCCGGGCAACATCGAGGCCATCCGGCCGATGAAAGACGGCGTGATCGCCGACTTCACCGTCACCGAGCAGATGCTCAAGCAGTTCATCAAGATGGTGCACGACTCCAAGCTGCTGCGCCCCTCGCCGCGCATCATCATCTGCGTGCCCTGCGGCTCGACCCAGGTCGAGCGCCGCGCCATCCGCGAATCGGCGCTGGGCGCCGGCGCCAGCCAGGTCTACCTGATCGAGGAGCCGATGTCGGCCGCGATCGGCGCCGGCCTGCCGGTGTCGGAGCCGTCGGGCTCGATGGTGGTGGACATCGGCGGCGGCACCACCGAGGTGGGCATCATCTCGCTGGGCGGCATGGTCTACAAGGGTTCGGTGCGCGTGGGCGGCGACAAGTTCGACGAAGCCATCGTCAACTACATCCGCCGCAACTACGGCATGCTGATCGGCGAACAGACCGCCGAGGCCATCAAGAAGGAAATCGGCTCGGCCTTCCCCGGCTCCGAGGTCCGCGAGATGGAAGTCAAGGGCCGCAACCTGTCCGAGGGCATCCCGCGCGCCTTCACGGTATCGTCCAACGAAATCCTGGAAGCCCTGACCGATCCGCTCAACCAGATCGTCTCGGCGGTCAAGATCGCGCTGGAACAGACCCCGCCGGAGCTGGGCGCCGACATCGCCGAGCGCGGCATGATGCTGACCGGCGGCGGCGCGCTGCTGCGCGACCTCGATCGCCTGCTGGCCGAGGAAACCGGCCTGCCGGTGCTGGTGGCCGAAGACCCGCTGACCTGCGTGGTGCGCGGCTCCGGCATGGCGCTCGAGCGCATGGACAAGCTGGGCAGCATCTTCTCCTACGAATAACCAGCAAGCAGGGGAATCGCTCGTGGCACGACACGGCCTGCCGGAACACCTGGTCGGGGCCGAGCCTCGCCGCGCCTCCCTCCCGACCCGGCCCGACCCCGGGCACCATGCAGCGTCGCGGCACCCCGGCCACCAAGGCCGGCACGCCGGGGCGCCGTCGTGCCTCCGGGGCCGGGGGATCTTTCTGCCAGCGCACGGGTAAATGGATTACACTCCGCCGCCGCTCTTCAAGCAGGGCACTTCCGCCGTCGCGCGCCTCGTCCTCTATGTGACGATCGCGCTGCTGCTGCTCATCGTCGATGCGCGCTTTGACGCCCTGCGCGCGGTGCGCCAGGTTGCCGCCACCGTGCTGATGCCGGTCGAGCGCGTGGTGCTGGTGCCGCGCGACGCCATCCGGACCGCCTTCGACTACGCCCAGTCCTCCGCCGCACTGGCCAGCGAGAACCGCGAACTGCGCCGCCGCGCGGTGATCGAGGCCGAGGGTTCGGTGCACCAGTCCCAGCTCGAGGCCGAGAACAACCAGCTGCGCAAGCTGCTCGGCCTGGTGCAGCAGTCGGCCACGCCAGTGACGGCGGCCGAGATCCTGTATGACGCCCGCGACCCCTACAGCCAGCGCATCGTGATCGACCGCGGCAGCCAGCACGGCCTGCGCGCGGGCTACCCGGTGATCGACGAGCGCGGCGTGATCGGCCAGATCACGCGGGTCTCGCCGTTCCAGTCGGAAGTCACGCTGCTGACCGACAAGGAACAGGCCATCCCCGTGCAGGTGGTGCGCAACGGCCTGCGCAGCGTGGCCTTCGGCGGCGCCCGCGCCGGCCTGCTCGACCTGCGCTTCATGGCCGCCTCGGCAGATTTGCAACAGGGCGACCTGCTGGTGACCTCGGGCCTGGACGGCACCTACCCGCCCGGCCTGCCGGTGGCCAAGATCGTGCAGATCGAGCGCAAGGCCGATACCGCCTTCTCGCGCGTGTACTGCGAGCCGGTGGCCGGCGTGCGCTCGCACCGCCAGTTGCTGGTGATCCGCTATGAAGCCCAGCTGCCGCCGCGCGAAGCCATCGACGGACCGCGCGACGCCAAGGAAGGCAAGGCCGGCCGGGGAGACCGCCCGGGCGTCAGGGACGCCGACAGGCCGGCCGACAAGCCGGCAGCCAAGACGACTGCCAAGCCGGCCGAGAAGCCCGCGGCCAAGGAGCCCAAGCGTTGACCAATCCCCAATACCTGCTGCGCCCGGTCAACCCCGCGTTCATCGCGCTGAGTTTCGTGCTGGCCTTCCTGTTCAACCTGATGCCCTGGGGCACCACGCTGTGGATCCCCGACATGGTGGCGCTGGTGCTGGTGTTCTGGAACATCCACCAGCCACGCAAGGTCGGCATGGGGCTGGCGTTCGCGCTGGGCCTGTTGATGGACGTGCACGACGCGCGCCTGCTGGGCGAGCACGCCATGGCGTACTCGCTGCTGGCGTACTTCGCCATCACCATCCACCGCCGCGTGCTGTGGTTTACGGTCTATACGCAGGCGCTGCATGTGCTGCCGCTGCTGTTCGTCGCCCATGCGGTGCCGGTGCTGATCCGCCTGGCCATGGGCGCGCCGCTGCCCGGCTGGCAGCTGCTGCTGGCGCCGGGCATCGAAGCGCTGCTGTGGCCGCTGGCCACCGGGCTCTTGCTGGCGCCGCAGCGCCGCAGCGCCGACGTCGACGAAACCCGGCCGATCTAGCTTGAACTCCACCCGAGTCCCGCCGCTTGCCTCCGGTGCATGCGGCAAACCGCAAGGCTGACGCAGTACCATGACCGAAATCCGCAATGTCGAACAGGAGCTCGGCCGCTTCCGCATCCGCGTGGCGGCGGCAGCCCTGTTCGCCGTGATCTGCTTCGGCCTGCTGTTCACGCGCTTCCTCTGGCTGCAGTGGTACAAGCACGACCAGTACTCGGCCAAGGCCGAGGACAACCGCATCTCGGTGGCGCCGATCGAGCCCAACCGCGGCATCATCATGGACCGCAACGGGGTGGTGCTGGCGCGCAATTATTCGGCCTATACGCTGGAAATCACGCCGTCCAAGCTGTCCGACACACTCGACAACACCATCGAGGAACTGTCCAGGCTGATCGACATCCAGCCGCGCGACCGGCGCCGTTTCAAGCGGCTGATGGAAGAATCCCGCAGCTTCGAGAGCCTGCCGATCCGCAGCCAGCTCACCGACGAGGAAGTGGCGCGCTTCTCCGCGCAGCGTTTCCGCTTTCCCGGCGTGGACGTGCGCGCCCGGTTGTTCCGCCAGTACCCGATGGGCGAATCCGCCTCGCACGTGATCGGCTACCTGGGCCGCATCTCGCAGCGCGACCAGGAACGCATCGAAGCCATGGACGAGGCCAACGGCGCCGAAGGCGCCAAGTACGATCCGCGCAAGGACGCCGACAACTACAAAGGCTCCAACTACATCGGCAAGATCGGCATCGAGCAGAGCTACGAAACCGAGCTGCACGGGCTGACCGGCTTCGAGGAAGTGGAAGTGAGCGCGGGCGGACGCCCCATCCGCACGCTGTCCACCTCCCCCGCCACGCCCGGCAACAACCTGATCCTGTCGCTCGACATCCGCCTGCAGCAACTGGCCGAGGCGCTCTTCGGCAACCAGCGTGGCGCGCTGGTGGCGATCGAGCCGTCCACCGGCGACATCCTGGCCTTTGTCTCCAAGCCGACCTTCGACCCCAACCTGTTCGTCGAAGGCATCGACACCAATAGCTGGAACGAGCTCAACAACTCGCCCGACAAGCCGCTGCTCAACCGCCCGCTGCGCGGCACCTACCCGCCCGGCTCCACCTACAAGCCGTTCATGGCGCTGGCGGCGCTCACCACCGGCAAGCGCACCGCGGCCTGGGGCTTCCACGATCCGGGCTCGTTCACACTGGGCAACCACACCTTCCGCGACGACAAGCCCGGCGGCCACGGCTGGGTGGACATGTACGCCTCGATCGTGCAGTCCTGCGACACCTATTACTACATGCTGGCCCGCGACATGGGGGTCAACGCCATCCACGATTTCATGAAGCCGCTGGGCTTCGGCCAGATCACCGGCATCGACATCGAGGGCGAGAGCCGCGGCATCCTGCCGTCGACCGACTGGAAGCAGCGTGCCTACCGCAAGCCCGAGCAGCGGAAGTGGTATGACGGCGAAACCATTTCGCTGGGCATCGGCCAGGGCTACAACAGCTTCACCATCCTGCAGCTGGCCAACGCCGTGTCCATCCTGGTCAACAACGGCACCGCGATGAAGCCCCACCTGGTCAAGGCGGTGGAAGACTCCGTGACGCGCGACCGCGAGCTCACCGTGCCCAAGGAAAGCTACCGGCTGCCGTTGAAGCAGGCCGATATCGACGTGATCAAGCGCGCCATGGTCGGCGTGACGCACTCAGGCACCGCCGCCCGCGCCTTTGCCGGCGCCGCCTACGAGTCGGCCGGCAAGACCGGTACCGCCCAGACCTTCACCATGGGCAAGAACGAGAAATACAACCACCACGCGCTCGACGAACGCAAGCGCGACCACGCCCTCTATACCGCCTTTGCCCCGGCCGACAACCCGAAGATCGCGCTGGCGATGATCGTGGAGAACGCCGGCTTCGGCGGCGCCGTGGCGGCGCCGATCGCGCGCAAGGTGATGGACTACTACCTGCTCGGCAAGTGGCCGGCCGAACTGGAAAGCATCGCCCCGCCCGCGGCGGAGCGCGCCGGCGGCAAGCCGCCGGTGGATACGCCCAGCGTATTCACCACCGGCCATACCGCCAGCATTGCCAGCGCCACCGTGATGGGGGCCAGCGAAGCCGCCGCCACCAGTTCGGGCGCCAGCGTGCCGGCGGCACGGCCGGCAAGCGCCTCGGGCGCCGCCGCCGTGGCGCCGGTGATCGACCCCGCTGCCATCCCCCCCGCCTCGGCGGTGCAGACGCTGGAAGACCGCATGTCGCAGGCCCTCGGCCATAGCCGGCCGGCGCCGGCGTCCGCCCCGGCCGCACCGGCCGTGGTGGGCCCCGCCAGTTCCAAACCCCGCGCCAAGCCGGCAACCGCGCCCGGCGCGGCCGGCGGCAACGCTTCACGCTGAAGGAGACGCGCCATGGATAGACGCCGCGTCCTATCGTTCGTCAAGACGGCGCTCACCGGCTTCGACAAGCCGCTTGCACTGATCGTCTTCCTGCTCTTCGCCACCGGCATCGTGGCGCTCTACTCCGCCGCCATCGACATGCCCGGCCGGGTCGAGGACCAGTTGCGCAACATCCTGCTGTCTTACGCGGTGATGTGGGTGATCGCTTACCTGCCCACCCAGACGCTGATGCGGGTGGCGGTGCCGCTCTACACGGTGGGGGTGGCCTTGCTGATCGCGGTGGCGATGTTCGGCCTGATTCGCAAGGGCGCGCGCCGCTGGCTCTATGTCGGCATGGTCATCCAGCCCTCCGAGATCATGAAGATCGCCATGCCGCTGATGCTGGCCTGGTATTTCCAGAAGCGGGAGGGTTCCGTCAGGTGGTACGACTTCGTGGTGGCACTGCTGCTGCTACTCGTGCCCGTCGGCCTGATCGCCAAGCAGCCCGACCTCGGCACCGGCCTGCTGGTGATGGCCGCCGGCCTGTATGTGATCTACTTCGCCGGCCTGTCGTGGAAAATCATCCTGCCGCTGCTCGCCATCGTGGTGGTCGCCATCACCGCGCTGGTGAGCTTCGAGCACGATATGTGCGCGCCCGGGGTGAGCTGGCCGATCCTGCACGACTACCAGCAACACCGCATCTGCACCCTGCTGGATCCCACCACCGACCCGCTCGGCAAGGGCTTCCATACCATCCAGTCGATCATCGCCATCGGCTCGGGCGGCGTGTTCGGCAAGGGCTGGCTGAAGGGCACGCAGACGCACCTGGAGTTCATTCCCGAGAAGCACACCGACTTCATCTTCGCCGTGTTCTCGGAAGAGTTCGGCCTGATCGGCAACGCCGTGCTGCTGGTGTTCTACCTGCTGCTGATCTTCCGGGGGCTATATATCGCGGCCAACGCGCCGACGCTGTTCTCCCGGCTGCTGGCGGGGTCGATCACACTGATCTTCTTCACCTACGCCTTCGTCAACATGGGCATGGTCAGCGGCATCCTGCCGGTGGTCGGGGTGCCGCTGCCGCTGATGAGCTACGGGGGCACGGCGCTGGTGACGCTGGGGATGGGGATCGGCATCCTGATGAGCATTTCCCGGCAGAAGCGGCTGATACAGACCTGACGGTCCCGGGTTACTGAACCGGCCACGCGGATTGGAAGATTCAATGCCATATCGCGCGTGGATGACGCCGCCCTAAGGTATGCTCTTGCCTCTGGTACTACGTTCAAACGTTCATATCCAGGGGCACAAATGCGGCGCGTCGTATTCAATCAGAAGGGCGGTGTCGGGAAGTCGACCATCGTATGCAATCTGGCAGCGATCAGCGCCAGCGAGGGCATGCGCACCCTGGTCATCGACCTGGATGCGCAAGGCAACTCCAGCCAGTACCTGCTTGGCCAGCTGGCAGCGGCAGCCAGCCCGACCGTGGCGGACTTCTTCGAGACCGCGCTGACATACAGCTTCAAGCCGGTGGAAATCGCTTCGTTCATCCACCAGACGCCGTTCGAAAACCTCGACGTGATGCCCGCCCATCCCGAACTCGACGCGCTGCATGGCAAGCTTGAATCCCGCTACAAGATCTACAAGCTGCGCGACGCGCTGAACGAGCTGGAAGACACCTACGACGCGATCTACATCGACACCCCACCCGCGCTCAACTTCTACACCCGCTCCGCGCTGATCGCAGTCGAACGCTGCCTGATTCCGTTCGACTGCGACGACTTCTCCCGCCGTGCGCTCTACACGCTGCTCGACAACGTGAAAGAGATCCAGCACGACCACAACGCCGAACTGGCGGTGGAAGGGATTGTGATCAACCAGTTCCAGCCCCGCGCCAGCCTGCCGCTGCAACTGGTCGAGGAACTGGTGAGCGAAGGCTTGCCGGTACTGAACTCGCGGCTGTCGTCATCCGTCAAGATCCGGGAATCGCATCAGTATGCGACGCCGATGATCCACCTGGATCCGAGGCACAAGCTGGCGCAGGAGTATGTGGCGTTGTATCGGGAGTTAGTGGGTAGTGCGGATTGATTTGCCCCGCTGCGCGGGGCTGGGCTTATGGGATGGGTGGATGTGCGTTCGTTCGTTCGTTCGTTCGTTCGTTCGTTCGTTAAAGGACTAACGTTATTGGCGTTGGCGTTAAAGCTGGGGTTTTTAGGGACCTGATTTAGGTTTGCAGGGCCTAAAGGCGGAGTGGTGTCAGGCCCTCGGGCACATGTAGGTGTCACTTTTCTTTACTCGTAAAGAAAAGTAACCAAAAGAAAGCGACCCCTTGCAGGGGGGCTGGCTTATCGGGCTTGCCGGCTTTGCGGATTCGTGGTGGGCGCGTCAGTCCTGCCTGACTGCTGGCGCTGCCGGCGCGAACGACATTGCCGCTGCAAATGGCACTGGTTTCAGTATAGCGCCCCTGATGGCAATGGCCCGTGGTAGCTCACGCATCTGCCGTTACCGGCGCGAATGGCCACTTCTTCCCGATCCTTGCCGGTTTCGTCGTGGGCGCGGTGGCTCCAGCTTGAGACGAGCATCCCAAATCCGGGGCCACCGCGCCCAC
>NZ_JBYOJU010000091.1:0-12079 GCF_057798855.1 Cupriavidus sp. 96C5-1
CGACGAAACCAGCAAGGATCGGGAGGCAGTGGCCATTCGCGCCGGTAACGGCAGATGCGTGAGCTACCACGGGCCATCGCCATCAGGGGCGCTATACTGAAACCAGCGCCATTCGCATTGGCAATGCCGTTCGCGCCGGTAGCGCCAGCAGTCAGGCAGGACTGACGCGCCCACCACGAATCCGCAAAGCCGGCAAGCCCGACAAGCCAGCCCCCCTGCAAGGGGTCGCTTTCTTTTGGTTACTTTTCTTTACGAGTAAAGAAAAGTGACACCTCCATGTGCCAGAGGGCCTGACACCACTCCGCCTTTAGGCCCTGCAAATCTAAATCAGGTCCCTAAAAACGGACACCCCAGCCTCCTGCAAGGATCGCTTTATTTTGGTTACTTTTCTTTACGAGCCGAGAGTAAATAAAAGTGACACCTCCATGTGCAAAAGAGCCTGACACCACTCCGCCTTTAGGCCCTGCAGACCTGAATCAGGTCCCTAAAAAATCCAGAGATAAAGAAAGAAAACACTACGCTATATTCTATAAATATACGTAGAAAGTCGATAAAAAATAAGATAAAAAATAGCCAACTTTTTTCCTAATCCCCCGTATAACCTGACACCTTAACCACCGGCCCCCACCTCCCCGCATCCGCAGCCAAAACCTTCCCAAACTGCTCCGCGCTCCCGGTCTGCGGCTCCAGCCCAAGCTTCAGGAACCGCTCCCGCAAGTCCTGCGACTGCACCGCATGCACGATCGCTGCATTCAGCCTGTCGATGGTTGCCTTCGGCACGCCGGCGGGCGCCAGGAACCCATACCGGCCGAGGCCTTCGATATCTTTATAGCCAAGCTCGCTGAACGTAGGCACATCCGGCAGGGCCATCGACCGGTGCGTCCCCGAACTCGCCAGCACGCGGATCTTTCCCGCACGGTGCATCTCGGTAAGGTCCGCCAGCGTATCGACCGAGGCCGGCACCTGCCCGCCCACCAGGGCATTCATCAGCGGCGCGGAGCCATTGAACGGGACATGCAGCATTTCCACGCCGACCTGCTTGCCGAACAGCAGGCCAAAGAAGTGCGGAATGCTGCCAAGCGCCGGCGATGCGTAGGAGTTGTTGCGGGCGGGATTGGTCTTGAGCCAGTCGATGTATTCCTTGAGCGTTTTCGCCGGGGTGCCGGGGCCTGTCGCCAGGGCCAGCTGGAAGTTGGCGGTTTGCGCCACCGGGGTGAAGTCGCGCTGGATGTCGTAGTTCAGCTTGCGGTAGACCAGCGGGGCGATGGTCATCACGGCCGAGTTGGCTACCACCAGCGTATTGCCGTCGGCGGGCAGGGTACGGGCGTAGTCCATCACCAGCCGGCCGCCGGCGCCGGGCTTGTTCTCGATCACGACCGTCTGCTTGAGTTCTTCGCGCAGCTTGTCGCCGATCAGGCGTGCGGCCAGGTCGGCGGTGCCGCCGGCGGGATAGCCCACCAGGATGCGCAACGGACGGTCGTTCTGGGCGATCGCCGGCGCGCTGGCCAGGGCGGTGGCGGCCAGGGCGGCCACGGTGGCGAAGGTGGGGACTAGCGCGCGCAGCAGTTTGGCGGGTTTCAAGGTTTCTCCTGTTTGGTTCGGCATCGGCTCGGGCGGGGCATCGTCCCGCGGGAAGCCGGCCAATTTATCGATACGGTCCGGTGGCGCCAAAGAAGCATTGCGCGGATCGATCTGCGGGTTTTGACTGTCGCTGCCGAATGCCGGACCGCACCCCGGCGGATGCCCCTGCCACACGCTGCGCCAGTTCTCTTGCCGCGGCACAGACGCTAACACCCACCCATATAATTAACAAAATCAACTAAATGTGCGGGTGCGGCATGGGCGGCATGGGCGGCAGCGGGGCGGACGGGCGGGGCGGCGGGCAGGCCGGTGGCCAGCTTGCGGATGGGCCGGAACGGGATCCCGGCGAAACGCTCCGGCATCCGGCCCGGCTGGCCGACTTTCTCAACTACCGCCTGTACCACCTGACCCGTGTCGCGCTTGCCGCCAGTGGTCATCATCTGCGCGTCGCGGCGGGCGTGAGCCGGCGCGAGTGGCGCATGCTGTCCTTCCTGGGCGAGCAGCCGGGTACCCGCCTGACGGAGCTGGCGCAGAGCGCCGGGCTGGACAAGGTGCTGGCCAGCCGGGCCGTGCATGCGCTGATGGCGCGCGGCCTGGTGCGGCGCGCCACGCGCGAGCAGGACCGGCGCGCGGCGGCATTCGCGCTGAGCGAGGAGGGCGAGGCGGTCTACCAACTGGCCTTTGCCCAGGCGCAGGCCTTCAACGCCCGGCTTGCATCGTGCCTGGACCCCGAGGAAGCGCGGATACTGGCGCGCTGCCTGTCGCGGCTGCATGCCGAGGCCGAAGTCCTGCTGGCGCAGGCCGAAACCCTGCCCAGCACCGTACCCGCGCCTGCGCAGGCGCCGCAGGACTGGTGGCGCCGGCCGTAAGGTTTGCCGGTCCGTTTCCGACTCCAGCAGGCGACGCCGGACTCCCGGACTTGTACACTTGGAGTCAGCGCGTGCCCTCCCAGGAGCCTGCCATGCCGCTTGTCCGTCTCTTGCCATTGTCCCGGTTTCCGTTCCGGCTGCGCGCTGCCGCCGCGGCCGCGCTGCTTCCCTTGTGCTTCCTCGCTGTCCCGCCAGCCCAGGCGGCTCCCCAGCCACCGGCGCCCGCGCAGGCGCTGACGAGGCAGGCGGTCGCCGCCTACGATGCGGGATCGTTCGACGTGGCCTTGCGGGATTTCGCCAAGGCGGCGCAGCAGGGCAACCGGCTGGCGCAGTTCGACTACGCCATGATGCTGCTGCGCGGCGAAGGCACGCCGGTACGCCCCCAGGAAGCCCTGGTCTGGCTGCGGCGCGCGGCCGACAACGACATGACCCATGCCCAGTTCACCTTTGGCGAGCTGTATGAGCACGGCGACCTGGTGCCGCGCTCGCTGGAATCCGCCAACGAGTGGTACCGCCGGGCGGCCGAAGGCGGCCATGTGCAGGCCCAGGTGGAACTGGCGACCAACTACTTCACGGGGCGGGGCGTAGCGCGGGACTACGGCAAGGCCTTCCAGTGGTACAGCCGCGCTGCCACCGCCGGCGACGGCGGCGCGCAGTACATCGTCGCCAGCTATTACGAACGCGGCGAGCCCGGCGTGGTCGAGAAAGACATCGAACAGGCCAAGATCTGGTACGCGCGCTCTGCCTCGCACGGCGATCCCGGGGCGCTGGCCAAGCTGCGCTCGCTGCTGGAGGAGGACCTGAAAGCCAAGGCCAACCCCAGCGCCAAGGGCAATGGCCCGATGTAATGACGCGGTCGCATTGGCATGCTGCCATAGCGAGAGCTTTGCCCCGGCCGCGCCGATGCGGGCCGGATGATAGCGCCGGCAGGGAGGATATCGCGCTGCGTCGAGCCCAGGGCGGTACAACTCTTGCTTGGGACAACAACACGAAACCTGCGCCAATGGGAGGCCCTAGTGGCAACGCACGTCGCACTGAACCATGTCACCCACTACCGGTACGACCGGCCGGTGAAACTATCGCCCCAGGTGGTACGGCTGCGGCCTGCCCCGCACTGCCGCACCCCGGTTCTTTCGTATTCCCTGCGCATCGAGCCGGAGCAGCATTTCGTCAACTGGCAGCAGGACCCGTTTGCCAACTATCTCGCCCGGCTGGTGATTCCCGAGCCGACGACCGAGTTCAAGATCACCGTGGACCTGGTGGTCGAGATGGCCGTCTACAATCCGTTCGACTTCTTCCTGGAGCCCTACGCCGAGCGTTTCCCCTTTGCCTACGAGGCCGGCCTGGCGCATGAGCTGGCGCCCTATATGGCCAAGGGCGAGCCGACGCCGCTGTTTGCCGCCTTCGTGGAAAGCATCCCGCGCACCCCGCAGGTAACCATCGACTTCCTGGTGGCCCTGAACCAGCGCCTGCAGCACGATATCCGCTACCTGATCCGCATGGAGCCTGGCGTGCAGACGCCGGAGGAAACGCTGGAATCCGGTGCCGGCTCCTGCCGCGACTCGGGCTGGCTGCTGGTGCAGGCGCTGCGCCACCTGGGCCTGGCGGCGCGCTTCGTGTCCGGTTATCTGCTGCAGCTGGCGCCAGACGTGAAATCCATCGACGGCCCCAGCGGCACCGAGGTGGACTTCACCGACCTGCACGCCTGGTGCGAGGTCTACCTGCCAGGCGCGGGCTGGATCGGCCTGGATCCCACCTCCGGCCTGCTGGCCGGCGAGGGCCATATCCCGGTGGCGTGCACGCCCGAGCCCAGCAGCGCCGCGCCGGTCAGCGGCGCGGTGGACGAGTCCGAGGTGACCTTCCACCACGAGATGGCGATCACGCGGATCTACGAATCGCCGCGCGTCACCAAGCCCTATACCGAGGCGCAGTGGCAGGCCGTGGCCGCCACCGGCGCCGAGGTCGACCGCCAGCTCAACGCGCAGGACGTGCGCCTGACCATGGGCGGCGAGCCCACCTTTGTCGCGGTCAAGGATCGCGACGGCGCGGAGTGGAACACCGACGCGCTCGGCCCCACCAAGCGCAGCTATGCCACCGAATTGGTGCATAAACTGCGTACCCGCTATGGCGAGGGCGGGTTCCTGCACTTCGGGCAGGGCAAGTGGTATCCGGGCGAGCAGTTGCCGCGCTGGGCCCTGTCGATCTGCTGGCGCGCCGACGGCCACCCTTGCTGGCAGGATCCGTCGCTGTTCGCCGACGAAAGCGAGCCGGGCCACTACACCGATGCCGATTCGCAGCGCTTCCTGGAAAGCCTGGCCTCCCGGCTCGGGCTGGATCCGGGCTTTGTGCAGCCCGGCTATGAAGACACCTGGTATTACCTGTGGCGAGAGCGCCGCCTGCCGGTCAACGTCGATCCGCTGGAAGCGCGGCTGGACGACGAGATGGAGCGCATGCGCTTGCGCCGGGTGTTCGACGGTGGCCTGTCGCGGCCGACCGGCTACGTGCTGCCGCTGCGCCGCGCCGGCGCAGAAGACGGTCCCGCCATGGCCGGCCAGCGCTGGATCAGCGGGCCGTGGTTCTTCCGCGACGACCGCATGTACCTGCTGCCCGGCGATTCGCCGATGGGCTATCGCCTGCCGCTGGACGCACTGCCCTGGGTCAGCGAGGCCGACTATCCGTGGCAGTTCGACCAGGATCCGTTCGCGCCGCGCACGCCGCTGCCAACCGCCGCGCAGGTGCGCGCGCAATTGCCGGGCCTTGCCGGCGCCGGCCAGGGCGCGGCGTTCCACGCCAGCACCGCGGCCTTCCCCGCGCCAGGCTCGGCGAAGGCCGCGGCCGCGGGAACCACGGCCAGCGGCGGCACGGGGGCGTCCGCCGCCCTTGCCTCTGACCCGGCGCGCATGCCCGGGCGCGGCGAATCCGCGGGCTGGATCACGCGCACCGCGCTGTGCGTGGAAGTGCGCCACCCCAGCCGCGCGGCCGGCCCCAAGGTGGAGCGGGCAGCGGCGGGCGACAAGCGCGGCATCATCTACGTCTTCATGCCGCCGCTGACCGTGCTGGAGGATTATCTCGAACTGCTGGCGGCGGTGGAAGCCACTGCCGCCGGGCTGGGCGTGAAGATCATGCTGGAAGGCTATCCGCCGCCGCGCGATGTGCGTCTGAAGCTGCTGCAGGTCACGCCGGACCCTGGCGTGATCGAAGTCAATATCCATCCCGCCGCCAACTGGGACGAGCTGGTCGACCACACCGAGTACCTTTACCAGGCAGCCCACGAAACCTATCTCAGCACCGAGAAGTTCATGCTCGACGGGCGCCACACGGGCACCGGCGGCGGCAACCACTTCGTGCTGGGCGGCGCTACGCCGGCCGACAGCCCTTTCCTGCGCCGGCCCGATGTGCTGGCCAGCCTGATTGCGTACTGGCACAACCATCCCTCGCTGTCCTACCTGTTCTCGGGCATGTTCATCGGCCCGACCAGCCAGGCCCCACGCGTGGACGAGGCGCGCAACGACCAGCTCTACGAACTGGAGATCGCCTTCTCCGAGCTGCAGCACCAGCTCGACCGGCTGGCCGGCGCGGAAGGCGGCATCGGCGCCAGCATGCCGCCGTGGATGGTTGACCGCACGCTGCGCAATATCCTGATCGACGTCACCGGCAACACCCACCGCAGCGAGTTCTGCATCGACAAGCTCTACTCGCCGGACGGCCCCACCGGCCGCCTCGGCCTGCTGGAGCTGCGCGCTTTCGAGATGCCGCCGCATGCCCGCATGAGCCTGGTGCAGCAGCTGCTGCTGCGCGCGCTGCTGGCGCGTTTCTGGCGCCAGCCTTACCGCGCCCGGCTGACCCGCTGGGGCACGGAGCTGCACGACCGCTTCCTGCTGGGCACCTTCGTGCAGATGGATTTCGACGACGTGCTCGCCGAGATGCGCGAGGCGGGCTTCGCCTTCGACAACGCCTGGTTCGCCCCGCATTTCGAGTTCCGCTTCCCGCGCGTGGGCGAGCTTGCCGCGGGCGGCCTGGCGCTGACGCTGCGCGCGGCGCTCGAGCCCTGGCACGTGATGGGCGAGGAGGGCAGCGCGGGCGGCACGGTGCGCTATGTGGATTCCTCGCTGGAGCGCATCGAGGTGCGCGTGCTGGGACTGAACGACAGCCGCCACGTGGTGACGGTCAACGGACGCGCGGTGCCGCTGCAGCCCACCGGGTGCGCCGGCGAATATGTGGCGGGCGTGCGCTACCGCGCCTGGGCGCCGCCGTCCGCGCTCCATCCCACCATCGGCACCCATGTGCCGCTCACTTTCGACGTTGTGGACACCTGGATGGAGCGCAGCATCGGCGGATGCCAGTATCATGTTTCTCATCCGGGCGGGCGTAGTTACGAGACCTTCCCGGTCAATGCCTACGAGGCCGAAAGCCGGCGCCTGACACGTTTCTTCACACTCGGCCACACACCGGGCGTGATGCGCGTGGAGACGCCCCGGCGCAGCCTCGAGTTTCCGTTCACGCTGGATTTGCGGCAACGCTGATCCGGCTCGCCCGCAAGCCTTGCCGCCGTGCCCCTTCAGCCGTCACTGCCCTTCGAAGAATCCGTCTCCGCCGCCGACGCGGTCATGCACCGCGCGCGGCCGGTGCCGCCGGGGCACCTGGACGAACTCGGCGCGGGCGGCGGCGGGCTGAGGCAGCCGTGGGCGGACTTCTTCCAGTTGCTGGGCGAGGAGGGCATCGATGCGCTCGACCAGCAGGCCGCCGCCATGGCGCGCCAGATCCGCGACAACGGCGTCACCTACAACGTGTATGCCGACAACGCCGGCGCGCGCGCCTGGGCGCTGGACCTGCTGCCCTTCCTGATCGACGAGCAGGACTGGCAGCGGATCGAGCGCGGTGTGATCCAGCGGGCCAGCCTGGCCAACGCCATGGCGGCCGACATCTACGGGCCGCAGACCCTGCTGTCCAAGGGGCTGCTGCCCGCGGGGCTGGTCTTCGGCCATCCCGGCTACCTGCGGCCGCTCAAGGGCTACCAGCCGCCGGGCGGCAATTTCCTGCATATCGTCGCCGTGGACCTTGCGCATACCGTGGCGGGCGGCTGGACGGTCATGGCCCACCGCACGGAGACCCCGTCTGGCATGGGCTATGCGCTGGAGAACCGGCTGATCATTTCCAGCCTGTTCGCCGACGCCTTCCGCGAGTTGCGCGTGCGGCGCCTGCCCGCCACCTTCATGCAACTGGTGGCGACGCTGGCCCAGCAGCCGGCGGCGCAGCCGCCCGCGCCGGACAGCGCGGCCGGCGCGGCGGCCGCGGTCAGCAAGCACATCGTGCTGCTGACGCCCGGACCCTATAACGAAACCTATTTCGAGCACACCTTCCTGGCCCGCTACCTCGGCGTCACGCTGGTGGAGGGCAAGGACCTGACGGTACGCAACGACGTGGTGTACCTGAAGACGCTGGCCGGGCTGGAGCGCGTCGACGTGGTGCTGCGCCGCCTGGACGATGCCTACTGCGATCCGGTCGAGCTGCGCCAGGATTCCACGCTCGGCGTGCCGGGCCTGCTGCAGGCCATGCGCGCGGGCAATGTGCTGGTCTCCAACGCGCCCGGCTCGGGTTTCCTGGAGACCCCGGCCATCCACGGCTTCCTGCCGGCCATCGCCCGCGAACTGCTGGGCGAGGACCTGCTGCTGCCCGGCGTGCCGAGCTGGTGGTGCGGCGAGGCCACGGCGCGCGAGGAAGCGCTCGGGCAGTTCACCGAGGCCTTCCTGATGCCGACCTATCCGCGCGGCATGGCGCAGCCTTGGGAAGGGCCGCGGCTGGGCATGGAGCAAGGCCTGCAGCGCCTGGACGAATGGCGCGAGCGGATCGAACAGGTGCCCGATCTCTTCACCATCCAGGCCGACCTGCCGCTGTCGCACGCACCGCGCTGGGAAGGCCCGCACATCGGCTCGCGCATGGCCATGCTGCGGGTCTACGCCATTGCCGACGGCCGCGGCGGCTGGCAGGTGATGCCGGGCGGCTTTACCCGGCTGGCCGGCGAAGGGCAGCCGGCGGTATCGATGCAGCTGGGCGGTTCCAGCGTTGATACCTGGGTGTTGTCGAGCCAGCCGCCGCAGGCCGCGCCGATGGCGCAGCCCTTCCCGATGGCCGGCGCGGGCCCCGGCCCGGCGGCCAAGCCGCTGGCGGTGTCGAGCCGTGCCGCCGAGAACCTGTTCTGGGCCGGCCGCTATGCCGAGCGCGCGGAGAACAATGTGCGCCTGTGCCGGCTGGTGCTGGGCTCGATCGAAAGCAGCGACGACCGCGACGACAGCGCCCTCGACGTCATCGGCGAACTGGTGCGCGCCTGCGGGCTGCTGCCGACCGGCGCGCCCGAGCCGCGGGCATCGCTGCGCGTGTTCGAGCGCAGCCTGGTGTCCGCGCTGGCCGAGGGCGCCGGCTGGACCAGCGTGGGCCAGAACCTGGCCAGCCACGTGCACGCCGCCACCGAGATCCGCAACCGGCTGTCCAACGACCACTGGCGCACCATCCTGGCTGCGCGCAACGATTTCGACGACGCCATGGCCGCCGTCAGCGCGGGGGGACCGGGCGACGCCGCCCACTACGACCGGCCAAGCGTGCTGGCCGCGCTGGATCATCTGGGCATGCAGCTCGCGGCCATCAGCGGTGCCCAGGGCGACCGCATGACCCGTGACGAAGCCTGGCGCCTGCTGTTCATCGGCCGCCATATCGAACGCCTGGGCACGCTGTCGACCTTCCTGCTGGTGTTTGCCCGCAACGGCGCGCTGCTGCACCGCAGCTGCTTCGACCTGCTGCTGCACCTGTTCGACAGCACGCTTACCTACCGCGCCCTCTATCCCGGCCGCACCGACGTCCCCGCGCTGGTCGACCAGCTGGTGATCGAGCCCACCAACCCGCGCGGGCTCTACGGCTTGCTGGCGCGGCTGCGCGTCAAGCTCGGCCAGATCTCGCCGCCGGCCAGCCCGGCCGGCACCGGACGCGTGCCGCTGCCGCAGTTGCTGCCGGCCGTCGAGAGCCTGCCGGGCTGGGAGGCACTATGCCAGCGCGGCGCCGGCGGCCAATACGCCAATCTGGTGCAATTGTGCGAACAACTGACGGGCATGATGGTGCAACTATCCGATGAGGTCAGCGCGCGATACTTCAGCCACGCCGGCATGGCCAGGTCCGGCATGCGGCCATGAGCGCGGCGATGAACAAGATGATGAACGAGGCGGCCGGCGCTGCCGGCAGCACGCCTGCCAGCCCCGCCGGGACGCAGGCGGTGGCGGCGGTGCCGGCAGCATCCGCCCCGCCGGTGCTGACGATCCACCACAAGACCACCTACGATTATTCCGCGCCGGTGGAAAACGCCCAGCAGCGGGCCGTGGTGTTCCCGGTGACCTGCCCGTGGCAGGCGGTACTGTCGCACCGCACGCTGATCGAGCCGGCGCCGTCGCACCAGCATGCCGGCACCGACACGTTCGGCAACAACGTGCTGTACTTCACCATCGACGTGCCGCACGACTTCATGCAGCTCTACTGCGAGAGCACGGTCAGCCTGACGCCGCGCTGGGAGACGCTCGATCCGGCCGCCAGCATGCCGTGGGAGGCCGCCGTCGAGGCGCTGCGCTTTCGCGCCGGCCAGCCTTTCCGGCCGGAAAGCGAGTTCTGCTTCGCCTCGCCCAACGTGGCACTGCATCCCGACCTCAAGGCCTACGCGCTGGCCAGCTTCGGGCCCGGCGTGCCGGTGGTGGCGGGCGCCATCGACCTGATGCGCCGGGTCCACGCAGAGTTCGAATACGAGCCCGAAGCCACCGAGGTCGACACCCCGGCGCTGCAGGCTTTCGGCCTGCGCAGCGGCGTGTGCCAGGATTTCGCCCAGGTCATGATCGGCTGCCTGCGCTCGCTCGGCCTCGCCGCGCGCTATGTCAGCGGCTACCTGCGCACCGATCCGCCTCCGGGGCAGCCCAGGCTGATCGGCGCCGACGCGTCGCACGCGTGGCTGTCGGTGTACTGCCCGCTGGCCGGCTGGGTCGATCTCGATCCCACCAACGATGTGCTGGCCGATACCGGCCATGTCACGCTGGCGTTCGGGCGCGACTACAGCGACGTATCGCTGCTGCGCGGCGTGATAGTGGGCGGCGGCGCGCATGGCGTCGACGTGGAAGTCAGCGTGCTGCCGGCCGGGTAGCGCCGCAAGGCCGCGAGCGGCGGCACCGGCGGCGGGAGCGTGGCTGGCAAGCCTATTGCTTGTCCATAGCCCGGGTTTGCAGAAAGAGGGGGGAATCACCATGCTAAGCCGCACCGCCGACCACTTGTTCTGGATGGCCCGCTACACCGAGCGTGCCGAGAACACCGCCCGCATGCTGGACGTCAATTACCAGGCCTCGCTGCTGCCGCAGTCGCCCGACGTCGCCCGGCAGGGCTGGCTGGCGATGCTCGACGTGACCGAACTCACGCCGGTATTCGCCGAGCATCACGGCTCGGTGGCCAACGAAGAAGTGATCGACTTCATGGTCAGCGACCTGAGCCATCCGGCCTCGATCATGTCCTGCCTGCGCGCCGCCCGCGAGAACGCCCGCGCCGTGCGCGGCGCGCTCACCACGCCGCTGTGGGAAACCATCAACACCACCTGGCTCGACGTCCGGCAAATGGTCGCCGACGGCATCCTGCGGCACGATCCGGCGCAGTTCTTCGAATGGGTCAAGTTCCGCTCCCACCTCACGCGCGGCGTGGAAGCCGGCACCATGCTCAAGGACGAAGCGTATTGCTTCATGCGGCTGGGCACGTTCCTGGAGCGCGCCGACAACACCGCCCGCATCCTCGACGTCAAGTTCCAGGCGACCGACCTCGGCCGGCAGCAGGACGATTTCTACCAGTGGGCCGCCGTGTTGCGCTCGGTGTCCGGGCTGGAGATGTACCGCAAGGTCTATCGCTCGGTGGTCACGCCAGAGCGCGTGGCGGAATTGCTGATCGTGCATCCGGACATGCCGCGCTCGCTCGCGGCCAGCCTGCGGGAAGTGGTCTCGCTGCTGGCGCAGGTGCGCAACGGGCAGTCAGCGGAGACGGAGCGGCGTGCCGGGAAACTGCATTCGGAACTCAGGTTTGCCCGCATCGAGGATATTATTTCCGTGGGGATTCATGGATGGCTCGGCGATTTTTTGCGGAGGATTCATGAGGTGGGGAGTGGGGTTAGTCAGAATTTTTTGATGAGGGGGTAGGGGGTAGGGGGTAGGCGTGGGTTTATTGGTTTTTGTTTTGCGTTTTTAGGGACCTGATTTGGGTTTGCAGGGCCTAAAGGCGGAGTGGCGTCGGGCTCATGGGCACATGGAGGTGTCACTTTTCTTTACTCGTAAAGAAAAGTAACCAAAAGAAAGCGATCCTTGCAGGAGGCTGGCGTGTCGGGCTTGGTTGCATTGCGGATTCGTGGTGGGCGCGGCGGTTCTAATAAACTGCTGGCGCTACCGGCACGAACGGCATTGCCGCTGCGAATGACGGTGGTTTCATTGTATGACCCCTGAATGACGAACTCGCTTGCCCTTTCATGCATCTGCCGTTACCGGTTTATATGGCCACGCGATCATGAACGGCACGGGTTTCGTCGTGGGCGCGGTGGCCCCGGATTTGGGATGCTCGTCTCAAGCTGGAGC
>NZ_JBYOJU010000092.1:0-10790 GCF_057798855.1 Cupriavidus sp. 96C5-1
GGCAGATGCGTGAGCCACCACGGGCCATTGCCATCAGGGGCGCTATACTGAAACCAGTGCCATCCGCATTGGCAATGCCGTTCGCGCCGGTAGCGTCAGCAGTTCATTAGAACTGACGCGCCCACCACGAATCCGCAACGTCCCCAAGCCCGACACGCCAGCCCCCCTGCAAGGGGTCGCTTTCTTTTGGTTACTTTTCTTTACGAGTAAAGAAAAGTGACACCTCCATGTGCCCATGAGCCCGACACCACTCCGCCTTTAGGCCCTGCAGACCTGAATCAGGTCCCTACAACAGCATGAGGTCCTACTGAAAACCAAATACCTCCATGCGCCCATGAGCCCGACACCACTCCGCCTTCAGGCCCTGCAAACCCAAATCAGGTCCCTACAAACACACAAAAAAACCCCAAGAAACCAAACCCTCGTCATTCCCCCTCAAACGGCACAAGCTTCCCATCCCGCGACTGATACCCAAGCTTGGCATCTGCCCCCATCATCCTCTCCCACGCCACCATGGCATCCGCCACGGCATTGGGCTCACCCTTGAATACCAGGACATCATTGCCGCAGTTGGGACACTGCCCGCCGAACACGGCATCGATGCCGCGCAGATTGGGCGCGTCGATCGCATCGAAGGTGCTGAACGCGGTCTTGCACGAGCCGCATACCAGTTGCGCGGGCCGCATGGCCTCCAGCCGCGCGCGGGCCTGGTCGGCACGCTCTGCCTGGCTGCCCCGTCGTTTTGCTTCACCCATGATGTACTTCCTTCCACAGCTTGTTTGCTGCGCTCTGTCTTGATT
Organism: Cupriavidus sp. 96C5-1; assembly: GCF_057798855.1. Taxonomy (NCBI): domain Bacteria; kingdom Pseudomonadati; phylum Pseudomonadota; class Betaproteobacteria; order Burkholderiales; family Burkholderiaceae; genus Cupriavidus; species Cupriavidus sp. 96C5-1. The sequence continues at coordinate 801 of NZ_JBYOJU010000092.1, forward strand.
GATCGATAACCTGGTTGATCGGTCGGCTGATCGCCACGCCCATGCCTGCCGCCTTCGTTCAGAACGGCAGTGGCCCGATCGCGGATTGCGGCGCCACCGGCGGGAATGCGATCTGTCCGGTCTGGCGCTGCAGCGCATAGCGCACGTACACGCCGGCATACCACTGCCGGTAGTCGCGCGCATTGTCGATGCCAAGCAAACCACCCACATACAGTTGCTGGGCCGCCTGGTATTCGACCGAGCCAACCAGATTGTAGGCCAGGCCGGTCTTGGACTGGCCTTGGTAGACCGCCGATGCGGTATTGGTCAGGCCTTTGCCGTTGGCTGTCGCCATCGCCGAATTGGCGGCCGCCTGTGCCGCGGCATCGGTCGGGAAATAGTTCGAATCGTTCTCCCGGAAGGCCTGCATGCCAAGCGCGCCGCGCACATTGTAGGCGAGGCGGCCGCTGCGGCCTGCCAGCGACAGCGGCACGGTCACGGCAAAATAGGTCTGCGGGCTGAAGTAGCCACCCTGGCCGAAGGTGAAATAGCGCAGGTTTTCCGCATACCCCATCGAGGTGAAGTTGACGCCGCTCATCAGCCGCTGCTCGGCCGTGTCGATCAGGCGCAGGTAGAAGCCGCCACCGCCTTCCCATCGGGTGTTGCGCTTGACGTCGTGCCCGGTCAGCAAGCCGTAGCCGCCGTAGCCGTAGATGCCGAAGAAGCCGTCGTCCCAGCCCAGGTCGGCACGGCCGCTGCTGTTCATCACGCCACCCCACTGCAGGCCGATACGGTCGTCGCGCACCCCGGCATAGGACAGCAGGCTGTCCGTCACGGGCCGACGCGAAGCACCCAGCGATAGCGTGGTGCGCTGGGACAGCGGCAGGTTGAGGCGCGCGCCGGCGTTGACGTCGGTGTAGCGGAAACCCAGCGGCGTGCTGCCGATATCGGCGTTGAAGCGCTCGGACTCGTAAGCCACGCTGACCGCTGCCCCGAAGGCATTCTGCGACCCTGCCGACGTGGATCGCAATGGCGCACCGGACAGGTTGACCGGCTGGCCGCCAACCGGGAACGCCAGTGGCCCGCCGCCGAAACGGGAGGCGCTGTTGTAGTCGCCGCCCAACGAGCCGCTGTCGAGCGTCACCGGCGTCACGCGTGCCACCAGCTTGCCGTTGCCTGCGGCCATCTTGCCCTCGGCGATGACCTGCATCTCGGTCAGTTGGCTCATGCCGGAATCGCCGCTGCGCGCGCGCAGCGTGGGGCCGCCGGCGAGCGTGCTGGTACGCTGCGATTCGATGTCGCGCAGTTCGTCCTGCGCGGTCTTGGGGCCGGTCGGGTTTGCCTGCGAATCGGCGTCGGCCAGCCAGGGCGCGCGGGACTGCGCGCCAAACGGCTGGCGCGCCGGCGCGGCGGGTGCCGGTGCCGATGCCGCCGCGTAGGCCTGGGTCGCGGCCGGGGCGGCATACTGCGCCACGGGATACTGCGGCGCCGGAACCTGCTGGGCAGGATATTGCGTCGGGTATTGCGCGGCGGGCTGCCGGGCGGCCTGGGTGTTGGCCGGATACGCCGGATAGGCCTGATAAGCCGTGCTGGCGGTCTTGCTGCCGCGCGTGTTCTTGCCGCGCGTGGCGGTGCTAGCGCCTGCCTGCTGCGGATAGTAGACAGCCGGCGCTTGCTGTACCGGCGCCTGCGCCTGCTGCGGATAATATGCCGCGGGTTGCAGCATCGGCGCCATGCCCTGTCCGCTCGCGGCCGTCATCGGTGCCGGGATATAGGGCTGGCCGCCCGTGTTCATCGCCACCGGCAGCACCGCCTCTCCTGCCGCTGCGCGGCTCGGGCCCGGCACGATCGGGTAAGGCGCCTGCGAGCCCGGCGGCGGCAGTTGCGAGCTGGGCCGCTGCCCAGGCAGGCCGACAAAGGGATTGGACGGCACGCGGTCGAAACCGGCACCGTCCGGACGCGAGAACGGCGTCGATGCACCCGCCGAATTCTCGGCCGCCACCGCCGCGCGGAAGTAGTCCGCCGCGCGCGAGGTCTTGCCCTGGGCACGGTAGAGCCGGCCCGCGGCGGTCAGCACCTTGGGCGACTTGGGCGCCTGCGCCAGCGCCATCTGCAGCGTGCCTTCCGCCCAGCTGAATTCCTTGGCGGCGGTCGCGGTGCCGATGGCCGCCAGCATCAGGTCGAGATTGCGCGGATCCTTCTCCAACACGCTCTCGTACAGCGTCAATGCCTTCTTGTTTTCGCCCGCCTGCGCGTACATGCGCGCCAGGCTGGAACGCACTGCGCTGCTACCGCCGCGCTCGGAGAGCGCTGGCGCCAGCATGTCGTAGGCGGCCACCAGATCGCCGCTCTCCGTCAGTGCATCGGCCTGGCGCACGATATAGGCCACCCGCAGATCGTCATAGTCGCGGCGTTGAGACTGGCTCAGGTTGGCGTTGGCGAGCTGGCGCAGCACGCCGGCCAGCTCCACGTCCTGCCTGGTCTTGAGCAGGATGGCGGCGTATTGCAACTGCATGCCGGTATCCGGGCGCACGGTACGGCCCATCACGGTACGCATCAGCGACAGCGCGCGCGCCTCGTCGCCGGCATCGGCATAGGCCAGCGCCAGCGCACCGAGCTGGTCGGCGTCCTGCTGGGCGTAGCGTTCGGCCTGTTGCAGCACGCCCTGCGCGGCAGCCTGCTGGCCAGCCGCGGCAAGCCCGCTGGCGCGCGCCGCCTCGGCGTGCACCCACAGGCGGCGCTGCAGGGTGCCGATGTCGCGCGTGCGGCTCTGCGGGGGAATGCGCTCCAGCGCATCGAGGCCGCCCTGCCAGTCGCCGGTCTCCGCGGACAGCAGCGCGCTGGCGTAGAGCGCGTCCGGCATATTGGGGTTGGACAGCAGCAGGCCATCCATGATGCTGCGCGCCTGCTCCTTGAAACCCATCGAGGCATAGGCGCGCGCCACATCGAGCCGCACCCATGGGTTCGACGGATCGGCCGCCATGGCGTCTTCCAGCGCGCGGCGCGCGCTGGCGGTGTCGCCGCGCTGCAGCGCGGCGCGGGCCTGGCCGCGCGCCTCCTCTGCGCGCAGCTTGCCAAGCGAGCCGACCTTGTCCTGTTGCGCCGGCGTCAGGTTCTGCACGATCGCCAGCGCTTCGGCGCTCTTGTTCTGCGCCGCCAGCACGCCCACCAGGCCACGCGTGGCGTCGGGATTGTCGGGCTGCTGCTTGAGTACGCGGCGATACGCGGCCTCGGCCGGGGCGTACTGCCCTTCCTCGGCCATCACGTCGGCCAGCGCCACCTGGGCGGAAGGCTCGTGCGGATCCAGCTTGATCGCGCGCTCCAGCAGGCTGCGCGCCTCGGTGCGGTTGCCCGCGCCGCGCGCGGCATTCGCCTGCTCGGACAACAGCCAGTAAGTGGCGCTGTTCTGCGCGCTGCGGTAGCGCCCGCCCGCGCCACGCCTGGCGGCCTGGTCGAGGTAGTCCACCGCCTCGGCGAACTTCTCCTGCTTGAGGCGCAGCACGCCCATGCCGCCAAGCGCGTCGGCGTCTTCGGAGCGTTGTTGCAGCGCGGTCTGGAAGTGCTCGCCGGCACGTTCGAGATCGCCCGCGTCCATCGCGTCGAAGCCCTGCTGCACGATCTGGCGTACCGGGTTGCTGGCCGCGCCGGCCACCCGCGTGCCCTGCTGTTGCTGCTGCTGCTGGACCTTGATCGCATCGAGCTTGGCCCGGATGGTCTCGTCGTCGGGATGGCTGGCCAGCCATGCCTGGTACATCGGCGCGTCGGCCGGGCGGCCGCCCAGCCAGGTCAGCGCCCGCCGCCAGCTCTCGCCGGCGGGACCCGCCACATCGCTGCTCTTGGAGAGTGCCTCGAGGTGGCGAATGCCCTCGCGCCGGGTCGATTCGCGATAGGTCAGGTGCTGCGCCAGCGCCAGCTGGGCACGGTTGTCGGACGGATTGGCGCGCGCCAGCTGCTCCAGCCCCTTGCGTGCCTCTTCCCAGCCTTGCGCGGTGCCGCCCAGGGTCTGGTAATACTCCAGCGCGAGGTTGCCTTGCGGCGTGGTGCCGCCGGCGGCTTGCTGGTAGCGCTTGACCGCTTCCTCGCCCTGGCCGCTGCGCGCCAGCTGGCGCGCTTGCTCGAGCTGCTGGGTAACGCCGCCGCCGCTGACGATCTGCGTGAGACGCCCCACCAGCGGCGAGCCGGGCTGGGCCTTCTTCAGGCGTTCCAGGTAGGTGCGCGCACTGTCGGCGCGGCCGGATTCAGCCTCGGCCACGCCCATGCCGTACAACGCATCGGGCTGGGCCGCGTTCAGCCGCAGGAGCTTCTGCCAGGCTTCGGCCGCGCGATCGCTGCGCCCGCGCTCCTGCCAGTACTTGCCCTGGTCGACCAGCAGCTTGACCGGGTCCTCCTGCGCCGCGGCGCCGGTGGCGAATGCAGTCAACAGGCTCAGCACCAGGGTCTTGGCACGCAGGTTGGCGCGCGCAGCGCCGCCGGTGTCTGCCAGGCCGCCCCTCGGGGCGGATGCGTTCGCGCGTCCGTTCATGGCCGGGCGCTTGCGGTTCGACATGTTTTCTCCCACTCCAACTCCAGTTGCCCCGAAGGCGCGAACCGGTAGCGGCCTTCGGCAAAGCCGAGGCCGAATAATCCCAATACGGTGTCGTAGTACGTGGCCGCGGACTTGCCGGCTGGCGCGGCGGCGTCGAGCATCGACTCGGCGCGCGCGCGTTGCGCAGCAGCCAGCGCCGGCGCTCCGGCCGCCTGCAGGAAAGGCAGCAGCGCGGCCGAAAATGCCAGCGGGCCCTCTCCTTCCAGCGCGCCGCTATCGGCGTGCATGCGTTCGGGCGGCGCGGCGCGTCCCGCCATACGCTGCGCCTGCGGCGCCAGCGCCTTCATCAGCACGCCACCGGCGGCATCGCGGCGCGGCGTCATGCCGGCCCACAGGTAGACGCGAATGGCGTCGTAGCTGCTCACGTCGCCCTTCACCGGGTCGGTGACGAAGGCGCCGCTGCCGGGCTGCTCGCTGCGGTAGGCCGGCCAGTCGGGCACGATGCCTTGCCTGGCCACCGCCTCCACCAGCTTGCCCGCCTGCGTGGCCAGCGTCGCCCACGGGCCCGCCGGGTCGGCGGACGCCAGGCGGCGCAGCACGGGCACCGGCAGGTAGCTGGCGTTGAGACGCCACAGGTGCGGGCCATCGGCATTGCCTTCGACGAAGCCCTGCGGCCCCGGCAGCAACATCGTACCGAAGCCGGGCAGGGACACCACTTCCTGTTTGGCCACCAGTGCGAGCAAGGCGCGCGCCTGCTCGGCATAGGCCGGCTGCCGCCACAGGCGCGCCGCCTCGAGCAGAGCGAAGGCGAACCACAGGTCGGCATCGGACGCCGGGTTGGCGTCCATCACGCCCCACGAGCCGTCGGCGCGGTGGCCCCACTGCCAGGCCGGCAGCTTGTCTTGCAGGCTGCCCGCGCCCAGGTTGGCGATGCTCCATTGCCAGAGACGGTCGAAGGTGACGCGGTCGTTGGCCAGCAGCGCGAACACCATGCCGTAGGACTGGCCTTCGGAGGTGCTTTGCAGCGCCTTGGTGGACGGATCGAGCACACGTCCGTCGCCCTGCACGAAATGGGAAAGGAACTGCTGGTACAGCGGCCAGGCGCAGACCATGGGTGCAGCCGCCGCCTTGGGCGCAACGGCCGGCCTGGCCGCGTCCGCCAGCGCCGCCCAGCCGCCCACGGCCGCCAGCACGCCGGCCCCGGGCAGGGCGGCCAGCCAGCGGCGGCGCGGCTGGCTCGGGTTCATGCGTGTTCTCCCTTCTTGCGCTGGCGGGCGCGTGCCCGCAGCGACAGGAAGAGCAAGGCTGCCAGCGTCAGCGAGGCGCCCCCGATCATCAGCACCATGGCCAGGGGCCGCCGCGAAAGCCACCATTGCACATAGGTCCAGGGCGCCAGCTTGCCCACGTAATAGTTCTGCTGCGCCGCCAGGCTGTCGATGTCCTTGCCGTGCACCAGCACCAGGCTGCCCTGCACATGCGTGACCTGCTCGGGATCGAGCAGCACGTCGGTCATGGCCAGCAGGCCTTGCGGCGCATTGCTGGTGACCGCCACCACGCTGCGCCCGGACGCCAGCGGCGACTCGAAGCCGCTGAGCGTGGCGTCGGTGGCGGCGCTGCTGACCGACATGTGCGTCTCCACCGGGCGGTTGCGCGTGCCGTCCGCGCCATTCCACCAGCCCATCACCGTCGAGACGGCATCCGTCAGCGAAAAACGCTTCTCATTGCCCACCAGTGACACCGGCATGCGCTCGGCCCACTGCGTGAAGAGCGGCTGGGACTGCGCGGTGCCGATCACCAGCAGATCGCGCTGGGCCTGCTTGTCGACCTGCGACGCGCCGCTGACCGCCACACCGGTGGCGGGGTAGCCGGTGGATTCGCCCATGCGCCCCATCAGCGTGAGATAGGTCGAATAATCCTCGGCGCCAGGCTTGTCCGGCAGGATCACGGCAGTCTCGGAAAGATCTGCCAGCCGCGTGAACGGGAAGCCGCTGTTGCCGAACACCGCCAGATCGGGCAGCGCGATGAAGTGCGGCAGGCCGGTCACGTCGATGGTCGAATCGGGATCGATCGCGCCCTTCACGTTGTCGAGCAGCACGTCCTTGCACGCGCCCTGCTTGAGGTAGTCGTAATAGAAGTGGAACTGCAGCTGCGACTGCGCCGGCAGCATGAACAGCGGCAGGTCGATGCGCTCCTTGACCGGCACCGAGCCGTCCGGCAGCACCTTGGCCAGCAGTTGGCTGGCGCGGCCGTCCTGGTTCTTGACCGAACGCAGCGCATAGGCGCGCAGGAACTGGCGGTTGACGTTGATATTCAGCGTGGATTTGTCCACCACCGGACGCGGCGTATAGCGGTACTTCAGATCGATGGGGATACCCTTGCTGCGCCAGCCGAACAGGTCGGGCGGCAGCCGGAAGTTCACGCGCACCAGGTCGGGGTTGTAGCCCGAGACGTTGAGATCGCGCACTTCGGTGAGTTCGCCGAAGCGCACCGGGCGGTCGCTGCGGATCCAGTTGGGCGCGTCGTACGGCACGCGCGGCGCCACGTCGTCGAGCTTGTTGATGGTGGCGCTCTGCCCGGACAACGCCCGCGCGCCCAGCGTGAGCGCGCGCGCGGCGGTCTTGAGCTCGGCGCTGTCGCGCCCCATCACCAGCAGCAGCTTGCCATTGGCGTCGGCCGGGCTGGGCACCACCGCGATCATGGGCCCGTTGATGGCCGGCACCTCCACCCCGGCGGGCTTTTCCTCGTTGGTGACGAAGACCACCGCATTGCCGGACGCCGGCACCTGGTTGAGCGTGGCGGAGAAGGACGCGCCGCGATAACCGGCCAGCGCGCCGAACCACGACGACACCGCGCCGGCCGCTTCCAGCGTGGCGGGCGACGGCGCGCCGGCGAACACGAAGGGCAGCCTGAGGCGCCCCGTGTCGCGGCGGTCGAAGAACGGCAGCGGCAGCAGCGATAGCTCGTTGGCCAGCGCCACCGGGGTCAGCGTGAGTTCGAGCACGCTGCTGTTGCCGATGGTGGCCCACAGGCTGGAGTGGAAGGGGTCTTCGCAATCGGTGGTGTAGTGGCCGATCAGCTGCAGGTTGAGCCGGTTGAACTCGCTGATGAGCCGCGGCTCGATGGCCAGCTCGCGCTCCAGGCTGGTGCCCGCGGTTTCCTTGGGCACCGGCACGGTGGCGGCAACCTCGCCGTTGAGCATCACGTTGATATGCGACAGCGCAGGGATCAGCGCCGGCGAATAGGTGTAGCGCAGCTTGAGGCGCGCCGCGGTCACGACCTCGTCGGCCCGGATCGAGAACGGCACGCCGTTGATGCCGTCGACGCCGCGCAGCTGGAAGGGCACATCGGCGCCCAGCTGCTTGAACGTGACCTGCGCCGTGCGCGCGCCGCTGCGGGGCGCGCCGGTGGCGGCCTGCGCGGCGGCGCCGGCAGGCGCCTGCGCCGTTACCGCGTCGCGCGTGGCGTCCGGCATGGCGGCGCGCTGGGCTCCCGCCGGCGTCATGGTCAGCATGGAGAGCGCCAGCAGGGCGCCCAGGCGTGTGAGCACGGGCAGGCGCGCGGCCGGGCGGGCGCGCAAACGTACGGGCAAGCGTGGTGTCTTGGTCAAACGCATTCTCTAGTTTTGCCAGTGGTCCGTTGCGTGGCCAGGCCGGTGCGTGGCACAGGCACGTGGCCGCTCAGAAGGCCGGTCAGGGAGTGGAAGAGGCGCCAGGCTCGGGCCGCCGCAGCAGCCGGCGCATCTCGCGGCCCAGGTGGAACATCACGTTATGGAAACCGAGCAGGCCGATCCGGAAAATCTGGCCGGCGGCCAGGCCAGGGGCATCCGGACGCTTGCGGCCCCAGGAATCGATCCAGGCATCGGCGCGCGCGAAGGTGCATTGCACGAACGCCATTTCCTCGCGCGGGCTCATCTTCCCCAGCACCAGTCCGGTGTGCGACTCGCCCTGGAATACCACCTTGGCCGGGAACATATGCTCGTCGTTCTGCAGGTAGAGCGAGATCTGCACCGCGTCGCCTACGGTCGCCTTCATGCCCGGCGGCAGCCGCATGCCGATGCCGCCCTCGGCGAAGTCGATGGTCTCGCACACCACGGCACGGCCATCGGCGAAATGCAACGTGGCAGGCAGCTTCATCGCCACCCGGTGCGCCACGCGGATCTGCCGCGTCTCGCTGGCCACAGCAATGGAAGCGCCGAGAATGATCAGGTTGTAGAAGGTCCAGATCAGGTTCAGCACCACCGTGGTGGCCTCGAACTGGTTCCACAGGAACAGCCGCAGGAAGCCCACCACCACGCCCAGCAGGTTGAACAGCAGCAGCACCAGGTAGGGCCGCGAGATCACCCAGTCGAAGTAGGCTTCCTCGATCACCCCGCCCTTGGGCGTCACGTTGAACTTGCCGGCCGCGGGGTTGACGAAGGCCACCAGCACCGGCCGCATGATGTACCACGCCAGCACCGATTCGTAGACCTCGTTCCAGAACGAATGCCGGAACTTGCCCTGGATGCGCGAGTTGCTCATGTTCGCGTGCAGCAGGTGGGGCAGCGCGAAGATGGCAATGGTCAACGCGGAGGCCTGGATCACGTGGGCGCCGAACAGCAGGTAGGCCAGCGGCGCGGTCAGGAACACCAGCCGCGGCAGGCCATAGAAGAAATGCAGCATGGCATTGAGGTAGCACAGCCGCTGCGGGAGCGACAGGCCCGGCCCGAGTAGCGGATTGTCCACCCGGCAGATCTGCGCCATGCCGCGCGCCCAGCGGATACGCTGGCCCACGTGGCCCGAAAGGCTTTCCGTGGCCAGCCCCGCCGCCTGCGGAATCGCCAGGTAGGCGGTGCCGTAGCCCTTGCGGTGCAGCTTGAGCGCGGTGTGCGCGTCCTCGGTCACGGTTTCCACCGCGATGCCGCCGACCTCCAGCAACGGGGCGCGGCGGATGATGGCGCACGAGCCGCAGAAGAACGTTGCGTCCCACAGATCGTTGCCGTCTTGCACCAGGCCGTAGAACAGTTCGCCCTCGTTGGGCACTTCCTGGAAGGTGCGCAGGTTTTTCTCGAACGGATCCGGCGAGAAGAAATAGTGCGGCGTCTGCAGCATGGCCAGCTTGCCGTCCTTGAGGAACCAGCCCATGCAGATCTGCAGGAAGGAGCGGGTGGGAATGTGGTCGCAGTCGAAGATCGCCACGTACTCGCCATACGTGTTCTTGAGCGCCTCGTTGATATTGCCGGCCTTGGCGTGGCGATTGTGGTTGCGCGTGACGTGGGTGACGCCGACCCGCTCGCAGAACTCGCGGAATTCCTCCCGCCGGCCGTCGTCGAGCACATAGACATTGATCTTGTCGCGCGGCCAGTCCAGCGACATGGCGGCGAACACCGTCGGCTTCACCACCGAGAGCGGCTCGTTGTAGGTCGGGATGAAGATGTCGACCGTGGGCCAGTTCGCGCTGTCCGGCGGCATCGGCACCGGGCGGCGCTGGAGCGGCCACGCGGTCTGGAA
>NZ_JBYOJU010000093.1:0-9723 GCF_057798855.1 Cupriavidus sp. 96C5-1
CTGGCGCGGACGGCCGATCTTGTATTCCGGATCGGTGATCATCTCTTCCCACTGCGAGATCCAGCCCGGGGTGCGGGCCAGCGCGAAGATGCAGGTGAACAGCGAGGTCGGGATGCCCAGCGCGCGCTGCACGATGCCCGAGTAGAAGTCCACGTTCGGGTACAGCTTGCGGCTGACGAAGTACTCGTCTTCCAGCGCGATCTTTTCCAGTTCCATGGCGAGCTTGAACAGCGGGTCGTTGTGCAGGCCCAGTTCGTTCAGCACTTCATAGCAGGTCTCGCGCATCAGCTTGGCGCGCGGGTCGTAGTTCTTGTACACGCGGTGGCCAAAGCCCATCAGGCGCACGCCCGAGTTCTTGTCCTTGACCTGCTTGATGAACTCGGTGATGTTGTCGACGCTGCCGATCTCTTCCAGCATCTTGAGGGCGGCCTCGTTGGCGCCACCGTGGGCCGGGCCCCACAGGCAGGCCACGCCGGCGGCGATGGCGGCGAACGGGTTGGTGCCCGAGGAGCCCGCCAGGCGCACCGTGGAGGTCGAGGCGTTCTGCTCGTGATCGGCGTGCAGGATGAAGATGCGGTCGAGCGCGCGCTCGAGCACCGGGTTCACCTGGTACGGGGCGCACGGCGTGGCGAACATCATGCGCATGAAGTTGCCCGAGTAGGACAGGTCGTTCTGCGGATAGATGTACGGCTGGCCGATGTTGTACTTGTATGCCATCGCGACCAGGGTCGGCATCTTGGCGATCAGGCGGATCGCGGAGATTTCGCGCTGGTGCGGATCGTCGATGTCCATGGCGTCGTGGTAGAACGCGCTCATGGCGCCCACCAGGCCCGTCAGCACCGCCATCGGGTGCGCGTCGCGGCGGAAGCCCCGCAGGAAGAACTGCAACTGCTCGTGCACCATGGTGTGGTTCATCACGGCGCCAACGAACTCTTCCTTCTGCTTGGCGTTGGGCAGTTCGCCCTTGAGCAGCAGGTAGCAGGTTTCCAGGTGGTCGCACTTGGTCGCCAGCTGCTCGATCGGGTAGCCGCGGTACAGCAGCTCGCCCTTGTCCCCGTCGATATAGGTGATCTTCGAATTGCACGAAGCCGTCGACATGAAACCGGGATCATAGGTGAACTTGCCGGTTTGACCGTACAGCTTGCGAATATCGATCACATCGGGGCCGACCGTGCCCTTGTAAATCGGCAGCTCGACGCTGGGGGAACCATCGGAAAACGATAGCGTGGCTTTCACATCGGACGGCGTCATGTCGGTTCCTTCTAATGCTTGACTAATAATGTTGACGAAACTCAGACCGAACGCAGCATGGCGATAACGTGCTGCATCGGGGGCGTGTCGAGCTCACCGTCCAGCTCCTTGCGGGCAAGCAGCAGGTCCATCAACTCGTTGTCGCTCAGCTCGAAGAGCTCGGAGAGCGCGGCCACATCCTGGTCGGACAGGCTTTCTTCGTAACGGTTGAAAAAACGTTCGACGATGATGTCGTTCTCCAGGAGGCCGCGCCGCGCGCGCCAGCGCAGTCGTGCACGCCGGTGCGGGTCGGCCTGGTGGGAGAAACTGGGGGAAACACTTTCGGTCATAGGTACCTGCTTCCGGCGCGCCGGTCGGGTATGCAGTTTGATAGCCCGGACTGACGCGCCGCTTACAACCACCGCGCGGATCAGACCGAGCGGCGAACCATCAGCTCCTTGATCTTGCCGATGGCCTTGGTCGGGTTCAGCCCCTTCGGGCAAACGTCGACGCAGTTCATGATGCTGTGGCAACGGAACAGGCGATACGGGTCGTTCAGGTCGTCCAGACGCTCGTTGGTCGCCTGGTCGCGGCTGTCCGCGATAAAGCGATAGGCTTGCAGCAGGCCGGCCGGGCCGACGAACTTGTCCGGGTTCCACCAGAACGACGGGCACGACGTCGAGCAGCTTGCGCACAGGATGCACTCATACAGGCCGTCCAGCTCGTCGCGTTCCTCGGGCGATTGCAGGCGCTCTTTCTCGGGCGGCGGCTCGTCGTTGATGAGGTAAGGCTTGATCGAGTTGTACTGCTTGAAGAACTGCGTCATGTCGACGATCAGGTCGCGCACCACCGGCAGGCCGGGCAGCGGACGCAGTACGATGCGGTCCGGCAGCTCGCGCATATTGGTCAGGCAGGCCAGACCATTCTTGCCGTTGATGTTCATCGCGTCCGAACCGCACACGCCTTCTCGGCAGGAACGGCGGAACGAGATGGTTTCGTCCAGCTTCTTCAGCTTGACCAGCGCGTCCAGCAACATGCGCTCATGACCGTCGAGCTCGACCTCGTAAGTCTGCATGCGAGGCGCAGCATCCTTGTCCGGATCGTAGCGGTAGACTTCGAAAATACGCTTCATTTCTGTGGGTCCTGTGGGTCGTCTACGGCGGTGCTTAGAAGGTCCGGGCCTTGGGCGGAACGCTCTCCACCGTCAGCGGGTTCATCTTCACCGGCTTGTAATCGAGGCGGTTGCCTTCGCTGTAGAACAGGGTGTGCTTGAGCCAGCTCTCGTCGTCACGGTTCGGGAAGTCGCTGTGCGCGTGCGCGCCGCGGGACTCCTTGCGGGCAGCCGCCGAGATCATGGTGGCCTTCGCCACTTCCACCAGGTTGGCCACTTCCAGGGCTTCCACCAGTGCGGTGTTGAAGACCTTGGACTTGTCCTTCAGGTGAATGTTGTTGGCACGCTCGGTCACTTCGAGGATGCGCTCGACGCCTTCGTCCATCAGCTTCTGCGTACGGAACACGCCCGCATGCGACTGCATGTTCTTGCGGATGTCGTTGGCCACGTCCTGGGTGTATTCACCCGAGGTCGACGACTGCAGCTTGGCCAGGCGCGACATGGCGCGGTCGGCGGCATCGGCCGGCAGCGGCTTGTGTTCCTTCTGCTTGATCGCGGTCGCCGCGATGTGGTTGCCGGCAGCGCGGCCGAACACCACCAGGTCCAGCAACGAGTTGGTACCCAGGCGGTTGGCGCCGTGCACCGACACGCAGGAGCATTCGCCGATCGCGTAGAAACCGTTGATGACCTCGTTGGGGTTGCCGTTCTTCGGCGCCACCACCTGGCCGTTGATGTTCGTCGGGATACCGCCCATCTGGTAATGGATGGTCGGCACCACCGGGATCGGTTCCTTGATCGCGTCGACGTTGGCGAACTTGACGCCGATCTCGCGGATCGACGGCAGGCGCTTCATGATGGTGTCGGCACCGACGTGCGTCAGGTCCAGCAGCACGTAGTCGCCGTTCGGGCCACAACCGCGCCCTTCCTTGATTTCCTGGTCCATCGAGCGCGAGACGAAGTCGCGCGGCGCCAGATCCTTCAGCGTCGGCGCATAGCGCTCCATGAAGCGTTCGCCGTCCTTGTTGCGCAGGATACCGCCTTCGCCGCGCACGCCTTCGGTGATCAGCACGCCCGCGCCGGCCACGCCGGTCGGGTGGAACTGCCAGAACTCCATGTCTTCGAGCGGCACGCCGGCGCGCGCTGCCATGCCCAGGCCGTCACCGGTGTTGATGAAGGCATTGGTCGAAGCGGCGTAGATACGGCCGGCGCCACCGGTGGCGAACAGCGTGGTCTTGGCCTCGAGGATATAGACTTCGCCGGTTTCCATCTCCAGCGCGGTCACGCCCAGCACGTCGCCATCGGCGTCGCGGATCAGGTCCAGCGCCATCCACTCGACGAAGAAATGCGTCTTTGCACGCACATTACGCTGATACAGCGTGTGCAGCAGCGCGTGGCCGGTACGGTCGGCCGCGGCGCAGGCGCGCTGGACCGGCTTCTCGCCGTAGTTGGAGGTATGGCCGCCAAACGGACGCTGGTAGATGGTGCCGTCGGGGTTACGGTCGAACGGCATGCCGAAGTGTTCGAGCTCGTAGACGACCTTCGGAGCTTCACGGCACATGAATTCGATTGCGTCCTGGTCGCCCAGCCAATCGGAACCCTTGATGGTGTCGTAGAAGTGATAGTGCCAGTTGTCCTCGCTCATATTGCCCAGCGAGGCACCGATACCGCCCTGCGCCGCCACGGTGTGCGAGCGGGTCGGGAAAACCTTGGAGAGCACGGCGACGTTCAGGCCGGCTTCTGCGAGCTGGAGGGATGCGCGCATCCCAGCGCCGCCCGCCCCGACGATGACCACGTCAAAGCGACGACGCGGCAATCCAGTCTTGACTGCGACCATTTATTACACCCTCCAGAGAATCTGAGCTGCGTAGCCCGCACAACCGACGAGCCACAGAATGGTAAGAACTTGCAGCACGAGGCGCACGGCCATCGCGCTGATGTAGTCCATCCAGATGTCGCGCACACCGATCCAGGCGTGGAACAGCAGCGACAGGATGGTGAGGAACGTGATGATCTTCATCCATTGATTGGCGAAGAGACCTGCCCACGCTTCGTAGGAAGCGCCGTTCGAGAGCAGGAAGGCGACTGCCAGCACGACGGTGAAAACCACCATGATGACAGCGGTGACGCGTTGCGCGAGCCAGTCTTTCAGACCGTAGTGCGCACCGACGACAAGACGCTTGGGACCGATATTATTATTTGCCACCTTGACTCTCCTCAAAACAGGCCGAACAGCTTCAGGCCGAAAATCGCGGTGAGCAACAGGCTGATGATCAGCACGGCGACAGCGGACTTGGCCGATGCCGGCTTGGTCACACCGACGTGCACGTCGAGCAGCAGGAAACGGATGCCGGCGCAGAAGTGATGCAGGTAACCCCAGATCAGGGCCAGCAGAACCAGCTTGACGAAGCCACCGGACAAAAGCGCCGAGAACTTTGCGAAACTCAGTTCCGAGGTGACGCTCTGCTCGAAGAGATACAGGACGAAAGGAAGGAGGAGGAACATCAGGGCACCGCTTGCGCGATGCAGGATGGACACCTTGCCGGCCCAGGGCAACCTGTAACGCACCAGCTGCGTGACATGGATGTTCCGGAACTCCGGCCTGGCTTGTTTGGCTTCAGCCATGCGAGACCCCATTTTGCGGTAAACAAAAAACGAAACTACTGACTTCTGAATGGCCCTGGATGCAAATGAATGCAACTGGAGCAAATCCACACAATTTTAGCGCTTTTGTTGCGCGCCGCACCAATAATTTTCAGCTATCGCGCATCAGCATGGCGTGCCCGACAATCGCACGCAACCATATCACGGCGTCATATTTCCCTGCTTCGCGCAACAACGGGGCCCGGCCATCGCAGCGCCAGCAATAATCGAGACGGATCCTGGCGCGAGAACTCAACTCAAATCGTTCTGATAATAGTGCCGGGTGGTTACGTACAGGCCACGCCGGACTTCGACGGGCCGGTCGCCGTAGGTGAACGAGACGCGCTCCACGGATAGCAGCGGCGCGCCCGCTTCCACGTTCAGCAATGCCGCGGCGGCGCTGTCTGCAGCCACCGCGCGGATTTTCTCGCTCGCCCGGATCATGCGCGTGCCGAACTCGGCCTCGAACAGCGCATACATCGGGCCCTTCCATTCGGTCAGCTTCTCGGCCGTCAGGCCTTTGAAATTCGTGCCCAGCAGCCAGATCTCGTCCAGCACGGTGGCTTCGCCGGAGAAAAACAGCACGCGGCGGATCTGCACCACGCTGTCGCCGGTGCGGATGTCGAGCAGGCGCGCGATTTCGGCCGGCGCGCGCAGGCGCTTGCATTCGAGCACCTGGCTTGCGCCATAATGCGGTTCGCCCTCATCCGGCACCAGGCGCAGGAAACGGAACTTCACGCCGTCCTCATGGTGGGTGGTGACGAAGGTACCCTTGCCCTGGCGGCGCGCCACCAGGTTCTCGGCGGCGAGTTCGTCGATGGCCTTGCGCACGGTGCCCTGGCTGACCTTGTAGCGGGCCGCCAGATCCATCTCGCTGGGGATCATCTCACCCGGCTTCCATTCGCCGGACTGCAGGCTCTGCGTGATAAGCGCCTTGATCTGCTGGTAGAGGGGGCTGAAGGTGGGCGAGGCCGCCGCCGTGGACGGCTGCGTCCCGGCGCCGGACGCAGCGGCGCCATTATCCTGCACTGCAGCAACGGCAGTGCCGGCGAGGGACGTGGGCAGGGATGACATAGCCGGATTTCACCACAAAACCGCGCGGGGCGTCCAGCGCGGCATTAAATGTCTTATGTCTTATATAAGACATATGAATTGACAATACAAGAGGGTCGGCCTACACTCCCTCAGGTTTGACGCCGGCACCCGCTCTGGATGCAGCACCCCTCTTCGCAGTAGACTTACGCTTTGTCGCACCCATGATCCGTAGTGGCTTCCTCCAGTCGGTAACGCTTGCAGCGCGCCGGCGGATTGCCGCGTGCCGCCGTGGCGACAAACCCGCACCCGGTGACGTCCGGACCACCCTCCGACGCGCCACCGACCAGTTTCCCCCTCTTATCGTTTGGAGAATTACTCATGGCTAAAGCCCCAATGCGCGTCGCAGTCACCGGCGCCGCTGGCCAGATCGGCTACTCCCTGCTGTTCCGCATCGCCAACGGCGACATGCTCGGCAAAGACCAGCCGGTCATCCTCCAACTGCTCGACCTCCCGCAAGCCCAGGCCGCTGTCAAGGGCGTGGTGATGGAACTGGAAGATTGCGCGTTCCCGCTGCTGGCCGGCGTCGTGATCACCGACGATCCCAAGGTTGCATTCAAGGATGCAGACGTGGCGCTGCTGGTCGGTGCGCGTCCGCGTAGCAAGGGCATGGAGCGCAAGGACCTGCTCGAAGCCAACGCCCAGATCTTCACGGTGCAGGGCAAGGCGCTGGACGAAGTCGCCAGCCGCAACGTCAAGGTGCTGGTGGTCGGCAACCCGGCCAACACCAACGCCTACATCGCGATGAAGTCGGCACCGAACCTGCCGAAGGAAAACTTCACTGCCATGTTGCGCCTGGATCACAATCGTGCCCTGTCGCAAATCGCCGCCAAGACCGGCAAGCCGGTCTCGTCGATCGAGAAGATGTTCGTCTGGGGCAATCACAGCCCGACCATGTACGCCGACTACCGCTACGCGACCGTCGACGGCCAGAGCGTCAAGGACCTGATCAACGACCACGCCTGGAACAACGACGTGTTCCTGCCGACCGTCGGCAAGCGCGGCGCCGCCATCATCGAGGCCCGTGGCCTGTCGTCGGCTGCTTCGGCCGCCAACGCCGCCATCGACCACGTGCATGACTGGGTGCTGGGCTCGAACGGCAAGTGGGTGACCATGGGCATCCCGTCGGACGGTTCCTACGGCATCCCCGAAGACACCATGTTCGGCTTCGCCGTGACTACCGCCAACGGCAAGTACGAAATGGTCAAGGGCCTCGAAATCGACGCCTACAGCCAGGAAAAGATCAACATCACGCTCAAGGAACTGGAAGAAGAGCGTGCCGGCGTGCAGCACCTGCTCGGCTGACCCAGGCAACGCCAATGACTAAACCGGGGCCTCGCAACGATTCACGAATCGGCGCGGGCTCCGGTTTTTTTCATTCCGGCGCCGCCGTCCTCCCCTCCCACCGCTATCCGATCGAATAAAGTGCATCCATCCGAGGTCTTGTTCCAGGGCGAAGCCATCCCGGCCCAACTGCCGGTCTGCGACCACTATGCCGGCAGTGAAAAGCTGATGCTGAAATCGCTTGCCCTGCAGCAAGAGCTTGGGCCCGTCTTCGACATCACCTTCGACTGCGAAGACGGCGCCGCCGTCGGCCTGGAGCGCGAACACGCCGAATTGTGCGCCCGCCTCGTCAACGGTCCGCAGAACCGCTTTAACCGCGTAGGCGTTCGCATCCACGACCCGGCCCACCCGGGCTGGCGCCAGGACATCGACATCCTGGTCGGCAGCGCGGGTGCGCGCCTTGCCTACGTGGTGGTACCCAAGGTGACCGACGTGGTCGAGGTCGCGCGCGTGACGGACCACGTCAACCAGGTGGCGCGCGCAGCCGGAATCGCGCGCCACATCCCCATCCATGTGCTGATAGAGACACACGCCGCAGTGGAGCAGGTGTTCGACATTGCCAGGCTCGTGCAGGTGGAATGCCTGAGCTTCGGCCTGATGGACTTCGTCTCGGCCCACCATGGCGCCATCCCCGGCGACGCCATGCGCTCGCCCGAGCAGTTCGAGCACCCGCTGATCCGGCGTGCCATGCTCGAGATCTCGGCCGCCTGCCACCGGCACGGCAAGGTGCCCTCGCACAACGTCAGCACCAATATCGAGCAGCCCGCGTGCGCCGGCAGCGACGCCCTGCGCGCGCGCGCCGAATTCGGCTACCTGCGCAAATGGAGCATCCACCCAAGCCAGATCGAGCCGATCGTCAGCGCCTTCCGCCCGAGCGGCTCGGAGATCGGCGCGGCCAGCGAGATCCTGCTGGCCGCCTATGAGAACAGCTGGGCGCCGATCCGCCACCAGGGCCAGTTGCACGACCGCGCCAGCTACCGCTATTACTGGTCGCTGCTGCAGCGCGCGCACGCCACCGGCGCCGACCTGCCGGGCAATGTGCTGGACCACTTCTTTGCATGAACGTTGCCAGCGCCGCCCTGGCGCGCGCCAGGGCGGCGACCGCCGTGTAACACAGCGCCGAACCCGGGCCGAGCGCGGGTGAGAGGCCAGACAGGAGACGCGATGTCAGAGCAGCCGTCAGCACAGCAGCCAGTCCGGCAGACCGCCCCGAAGCCGAAGAAATCCGTCGCCCTGTCGGGCGTGACCGCCGGCAATACCGCACTGTGCACGGTCGGCCGTACCGGCAACGACCTGCACTACCGCGGCTACGACATCCTCGACATCGCCGAGACCTGCGAGTTTGAAGAGATCGCCCACCTGCTGGTGCACGGCAAGCTCCCCACCCGCGCCGAACTGGCCGCCTACAAGGCCAGGCTGAAGGCCCTGCGCGGCCTGCCCGCCAACGTCAAGGCCGCGCTCGAATGGGTGCCCGCCAGCGCCCACCCGATGGACGTGATGCGCACCGGCGTGTCCGTGCTCGGCACCGTGCTGCCGGAGAAGGACGACCACAACACCCCGGGCGCGCGCGACATCGCCGACCGCCTGATGGCCAGCCTCGGCTCGATGCTGCTGTACTGGTACCACTACAGCCATAACGGCAAGCGCATCGAAGTCGAGACCGACGACGACTCCATCGGCGGCCATTTCCTGCACCTGCTGCACGGCCAGAAGCCGTCGGCGCTGTGGGAGCGCGCCATGCAGACCTCGCTCAACCTGTACGCCGAGCATGAATTCAATGCCTCGACCTTCGCCGGCCGCGTGATCGCCGGCACGGGCTCGGACATGTACTCGTCGATCTGCGGCGCCATCGGCGCGCTGCGCGGCCCCAAGCACGGCGGCGCCAACGAGGTCGCGTTCGAGACCCAGAAGCGCTACGACAGCCCGGACGAGGCCCAGGCCGACATCACGCACCGCGTGGAGAACAAGGAAGTGGTGATCGGTTTCGGCCACCCGGTGTACACCACCGGCGACCCGCGCAACCAGGTCATCAAGGAAGTGGCGCGGCGCCTGTCCAAGGACGCCGGCTCGATGAAGATGTTCGACATCGCCGAACGGCTGGAAACCACGATGTGGGACATCAAGAAGATGTTCCCCAACCTGGACTGGTTCAGCGCGGTGAGCTACCACATGATGGGCGTGCCGACCGCCATGTTCACCCCGCTGTTCGTGATCGCGCGGACCTCGGGCTGGGCCGCCCACATCATCGAGCAGCGCATCGACAACAAGATCATCCGCCCCAGCGCCAACTACACCGGGCCGGAGAA
>NZ_JBYOJU010000094.1:0-9165 GCF_057798855.1 Cupriavidus sp. 96C5-1
GCCGTTAGGCACCATCAGCAAAGCAACCCCTGCTTCCGCACTCCCTTCTGGCGGCGCCTCGTGTAACTGCGTGGCGATCAGAAGTAGAGGCAAGGTTGAATCGCGGTCCAGCCAGTCGTCAGCCAGCATCAATCCCCGCGACGAGTCCGGGC
This sequence comes from Cupriavidus sp. 96C5-1, assembly GCF_057798855.1. Classification (NCBI taxonomy): domain Bacteria; kingdom Pseudomonadati; phylum Pseudomonadota; class Betaproteobacteria; order Burkholderiales; family Burkholderiaceae; genus Cupriavidus; species Cupriavidus sp. 96C5-1. The sequence goes on from NZ_JBYOJU010000094.1 coordinate 153, forward strand.
ACGCCAGATCACAGTCCAGTCCTGACAGACCGAGTAAATCCAGTCGTTGCCGCAACTGCAACAGGCGGTCCTGCGCACGTGTCGGCGAGCCATCCACCAGCCGGACCGCGGGAGCATGGCGATAACCTCGTTGCTGCAACTCCCTGACTGACTCCACAACTGGCCCGAGCAAGAAATCGACCAACACGTCGAACCGGTCCGACGGCGCTCCTGCCTCGGCGCCATCCTCGCCTCCCTGCACGCTCAATAATTCATCCCAGTCTGGCAGGCGGCTATGGCGGACAAGCCCGGCGCCCACCCGCGGGGGTTGCGTAGCCAGCACCGTTTTGGACGATGCCAGGAGCTGCGAAAGCGACAGGCCGTCGCCTGGAAGGCAATAGGAGGAAGCCACAATCTCCAGCGGCCTCTGTGACCGCGCGACCATTTCGCGCAATTGAGCATCGCGATGCTGGTTGTAGTACAGCGCACGCAGGTGCGCGCTCTCGTAGGCGTGCCTCGCCAAACCGAGCAGCAGTAAAAAAACGATCTGGGGCGCGACGGCAATGAGAAACCAAAACTCCGCCCCTTGCGCAGGCTTCTCGGATGGCCATGCCAGCAACACGGCGCCAGATCCAAGCACCGTGCAACAAAGCCAGAGCACCGCCACTCCCCGCGCGCCCGGCGGTTCCGGCAGCGGCTCGACGGGGCCAGCAAGGGCGTAGTCGATCGGCATCGTCAGCCCTTGCCCGCCGTGACCAACGATGAAATGACGCGGCAGCCACAAGCACACTTATGAAGGTGCAGCGCCACGGGCACACCCTTGTCGGTGAAATCAGGATCGCCTTCCGCAATGTATGTATCGCCGTGCAGCGCGCACTTCGCCGGGTCGCCCTGGCGGGCCGCTGCACGTCCCATAAAGCTCATATCCTTTGAGCCGGCCAGGACTTTGCCGCCCCTTTCAAGCTCGTCTCCCGCTCGGACAATTCCAAACATGGTATTCGCCTTAGATTAAATAATGTAACTTACTCACTACTATTCACACACACGCTTCCGAATTCTTCTTCCCAAGCAAAAATCTAGAAAACTCTCTTGAGGCAGGTATCAATATCGAATTTACTGGTTCAGCACCTAAAGCAACATTAATCATTTCCGCTCAGGCCATCGACTCGATTTACATCTCTCGGATCCAAATCTCACATTACCACTCCATAACACACCCACCCAACTCAAAAATATCGACCCCACGCATCATCTGGTTAATATTAAAACCAACCAATACCAAAAATATAATGTTATTCCACAGCAAAAAAATACTCACGGAACACATTTCCTCAACTGAGTAACGCACGAAACCGAAATATTTTCACGAAAATACGTTCCAATAATAGCCTTACGCTTTTTATCGATTTTCACATTTATAAACTCATCCCCACACGCCGGAAAACCCCTCAACAAAATCCATTATTTTAGGGGAATACAAAAAAATCCTATATATTTTATAGAAACCCATCCCCTCATCTATATGCCACACTGAAAAATCACGTTGCCCGTCAAAATTTTAATCAGAAATTTCAATATGCAATTTTTCTTCACTCTGAAATACTATTTTTTTACTTACAACCTTTCCACTCACCTCAAATATTTCGTACGAAACATCTTCACCTTTAACTCGAATGCAAACCTCTGTTGAATTATTTATCGAAAAACACATAACCTCCGATGCCGCTACCAACTCAACAAACAACACCATTGACAAAATACAAAAAACCATCCATTTCCGTGACATAGTGCTCACACCGGCGCAGCCATATTTACTTGTACGCTGCTTTTCCGCGCAGGTGGTTGAACAACCACCATCGCGCCTCGATCGACGCCATCCGCCAAGACACGAAGATTATTACCTCATCGCCTTCCAGATAAATAGTTAAAAAATTAACAAAATTATTTAAATAATTTCATACACATCTCCTTCCGCACCTCATCCGAACCATATTCTTCAGTTAATTTAATTACTATCTTTTTATTTTTCATAACATCCCACACACCTGGGTACGCTCCCTCGCTACAATCTATTTCCCCGGAAACGGCGACGAAATTCCCATCTCTAGAAATAATCGCAGCACCCGGCACATCACCTACAGGGAAAGCCGTTTCCTTTAGCTTTCCAATTGATTTATTATTTTTATATGAACCATCCAGTGTAAATATATTTACGGAGCTTCCTATTTTTGAAACCATGGCTAGACAGGAAAGCGGACTGAGATCAACAAAATCCAGCGAGACATATATACCCTTGCTGAGATTGATGTCGGACAAAGCCCCGACATTGGCGGGAATCAGTGAAACTGATATTTCACCACCAGACCAACATCGATTAAGAGAGTCGGCGGGTATGTACCCACGCGCAGAAACCATAAGCGCGGAGCGATCTGAACTCAGTAAGGCATATAGAAGCTCATCGTTAGTCGAGCATTTAGCCTCCTTACCGTTCTGACTTATCACAAGGCTCCCATTCTTGATGTAATAGGCCTCGCTGCCCATTGCACCACTTGCAAATATATTTGCAGCCCAAAATGCGAGAGTTGATACGCGCATCTATCCCCTTAGAAGGTTATTTTCTGGCCGATGAGTTAATAGTGATTCTTCGCAACCGCCGTTTTCTTCACTGATGGTAATTTCCGCGACCGCGGGCTGTGACAGTGCGCTGGCTGCGCCGAATGAGCTTACCGACACAGGTGTATCGACAAACTGGACGGACTGAAGAATCGCTTTGATTTTCCAAAGCTGGTTGGTTTTTGGATTTGCCAACCATTCAACCGGCGTTGTTCCACATAACGCTAGTGCCTGATGAATGAGGCAAAAACTGAAAATGCGGGCTCGGCGTTCCTCATCGCCCGTTGTGTCATCGACGGTGAGTGCTGTTCCGATCCAGTTTGCCCCGCTCAATGGCACGGTCTGCGCATGCGCCTGCTCGTCGAACGGGGTTAGTTCGGGATCATCACCCCATGGACTGTATTTTAGCCACCGATCGTTAACATATTTTGCTCCCAGCGCGATGCCTATCTGCCGTTCGTTGGCTTCCTGACAAAAAAAACCGAAACCACCGTTCAACGACGCCATCGGCCCCGTTATGGGAAGGTGGTATGACCCCTCCTGCGGCGGCGAGCCATCTGAGTTGAGTGCACGGAAATGTCCTCCGAACATATCCGCGATTTTGAACCGACACGGACCTACGATGTGGGCTTTGGAAGGTGTCGCAATACCTTTGAGTTTTGCTGTAGAAAAATATTGAGCTATTGCCGTGCAGTAAAATAATGAAGAAACGATACTGAGTGCGCGCAGAAAAAATAGCGTTCCATTCATCTTTATATGCTCCAACAAATTACGATTATTTACTTAAAAAATATTCAATTAGAGAAATTTATGAACCATTATTGATAAAGGACTTACTTCCAGAATTTCTGGACTCAGATACCTTATATCTCCCAAAATCGTCACGAACCACTCTTGCTCGGCCTTCGTTAGGCTTATTTCTTTATCGATCTCCAGGGAGAAACAAGTCAAGCCTGGTCGATTTGGACAGACCAACAGAAAATCCGGAATTCTAATTTTTACCCGATCGCCAGATACTGAGTTCACATAAGCAACCGTGCCTGCAATGTTTGCGCCTCGATACAGGCGCTCCCAAACCACATTACGACCATAACGACCACCGGAATCCTCCAGTTCGATTTCTTCCTTCGCCGTTTTCGGCTGATCTCCCTTCATATACTGACCGTTCGAGTCGACAGCCTGAGGTATTAGGTTGCAGCCGAAAGTGAGCTTGGTACTTATTTTTCTTTTTTTCGGTGAAAAATCAGCATCCAAAACTATCACCATAGAATCTACCGCCGATATTTTTTTTGCACCTTTTACTGCAGATACAAGCCTACCCCCCAGTGCATACCCACAGTATTCTTTTATTTTTAACAAATTTTCCGCAACATTTGAATCGGATTTCGCCCTCGAACTTCCGATACCAATAATTCCAATCAAAAAAATAACAAAAAACCGTCTTATGCGTGACATCAGGATGCTCCTCTTTGAGAAGCTATCTGGCATTTCGCACTCTACACCATCCACACCAATAAACCTGTTTTTATCGCACAGAACAAATAGCGCATTTACATATGCCCGCGACAAACAAATACTCATGGCACAAATTTCCTCAACTGAGTAATACACGAAACCGGAATATTTTCACGAAAATACGTCCCCACAATAGCCTTGCGCTTTTTATCGATTTCCACATTTATAAACTCATCCCCGCAAGCCGGAAACGCCTCAACAAAATCCATTATTTTCGGGGAATACAAAAAAATCCTATATATTTTATAGACACCCATCCCCTCATCCACATGCCACACTGAAAAATCACGTTGTCCGTCAAAATTGTAATCAGAAACCTCAATATGCAATTTTTTTTCACTCTGAAATACTATTTTTTTACTTGCAAATTTTCCGTTCGCTCCAAATATCTCGTACGAAACATCCTCACCTTTAACTCGAATGCAAACCTCTGTTGAATTATTTGGCGAAAAACAAATGATCTCCGATGCCGTTGTCAATTCAACCAACAACACCATTGATAAGATACAAAAAACCATCCATTTCAATGACATGACGTTCACTCCGGCGCAGCCATATTTACTTGTACGCTGCTTTTCGGCGCAGGCGGTTGAACAGCTACCATCGCGCCCCGATCGACGTCATCCGCTAAGACGCGGAGCATATAGATGGAATACGCCTGCCTTTCATAGTACCCATTACCGCCGCCATTCACCAATATATTGATAAACCCTATATTTGACGCTGAGTACGCTCGATCAGCTACTCGATTTATGTTAACCCCTCCGGAAAATTCCTTGGAAACCCAATAAAACCCACCAGAGTCACACGCCATCTCAATGTCCTCTCCAATGCAATCCGGGTCGAAACGTGGGGACCACACCATCAACTGCCCACCGTCATTTGGATTCGTCGTGTAGTGAGTAGATGTATTTGTTATCCTCTGCGCAGAGGAGGGTAGCCGTTCGACATATGCACCGGAATGAACTGGAAGCCTCCTGAACTCACCATAGTCCTTATAGTTCCCTGCCCATGTTAGCTGCATAATTCCGCGTCCATAGAACGGGCCGTAGTATTGCGTTGCAGGATTAGACGGAGAATATTTTCCAAACCCCCATTCATGCATGAGTCGCCTCACCCCCCCGAGATCTCTCCATTGAGCGGTCTCTAGGATTACCTGAGCCAAGAATATAGCTGTACGTTGCTTATCAGCACCTATATATTTCCTGATGCATCTATTAAGCGCTGGAACGTGAGCAACAATTCGATTTCGCGCCTCACTCTTCTCGAGAGTATAAGTCGGCCCGGCCGTGGTAATAGCGATTCGTTGGTTTCCGCCTCCCGTATAGAACATATGCCGCGGAAATGTGGAAACAAGTTCACTCAAACTCAACCACTCGCATCTCCGGAAATTCCTAATAAATTCAAGTGGATGGAAGAACAAAAAATTGGTCGAAATGGGAAAATCTGTCTTATCCCAGAACTGGAATTTCTCCAGTAGCTGCACGAATTTTGTATAACCTGCTTCATCGCCTGCATAGAACTCTCCAGGATCCTTTAGCTTCCTGTAGCGTGCCTCGTTGTTGGTCTGGTCCCACTCAGAAACCATCTCACAAACAAAGCCGCGCAGCTTTTCCCGCACACCCGGCGCCATCTGCATGTAGTATTGGAGTTCCTGATTGGCACTGACATTCTCATGCGGATTGTGGATCGTGTTGTTGTCCTTCAGGATCTTCTTAAGCGACTCGATGTCGCACAACCCGTCGCCTTGAAAGGGGCCGTTGCCCTCACTCAGCTTCTGCCAGCCCCGAAAACGCGGGAAATCCGCGTCCGACAGCCTGTGAATGCTGGGGTGGCTGATGTCGATATACCCTTCCTTGTCGGTGTCGAACTTCACCCGGAACCACGTCGTGCGCGCCGTCTCAGGGAGTGTCGCTTGCGTGCTCAGGATGCGCCCGAAGCGCAGCATCTCGTAGCCATCGCTGGGGCAACTCGGGTACAGCGCTGTCGCCCGCTTGTACATGTCGTACTCGTAGTTGTTTTCCGTGATCGGCGGCCCCGCCGTCAGCAGTGTTTGCTGACCGTCCCCTTCATCGCTCCACACTCGGGTGAGCTTGTGGCCCCGATGGAAACGGGTCTCCACATAGAGCTTCTTGGACGTCTCCCCACTCTGCAATGGTAGAAACGTGATACCGTTCAACTTATTCTGCGCATTCGTTCCAGGCGGCAAGGCCAGTATTGGCAAGCCAGCGGGAATCACAAAATAGCCATTTCCCCAGTAGTCCGTCGATGCCGGGGTGGTCGGGTTATCGTTGCCGAGCTGCGTGGTCTTGAAGTAATCGTCAAAATCCTTCGGCTCCATGAATATCTCGAAGTGCAGGAACTGCTGGCCTTGGCACTCTCCCGTCCACCCCAAAATGTCCTTGCGGTGCACCTTTTTTCCACCACCCGACATCGCATCCGCCGGTGTACGTAGCCACTGCGGCAGCAAGTTCGCGTTGCAGCCTGTCCCCGCGTAGGCTCCAAGGTGACGCAGGTGCATGTAGAGGGAATAGAAACGGAGCTTGCGGCCCTCTCCCGTTTCAGTTTCGTGTCTGAGCAGCACAAAGCCGGCATCGCTGTCATTGGGCCCACCGTCTGGACCGACGAGACCCTGACAGACGCGATACGCAATCACCTCGCCGTCCGCGATCGCCCGCACCGGCTCATTGGCATTCGGCGGCGCAATATGGCTACCGCCGTGCCAGCGCCTGTCCGCACAGATGGGGTAGATACCGTGAAGCAGTTCGCGATCCATAATCGTATCCATCACGTCGGCAGCGGGATCATTCTGGCGAGGGAGGTAAGGGGGGCTGATGATCATGGTCGTATCTAGTGCGACAAGCCGTAGTTGCCGCCAGTCTTGAATTCGCTGTTTGGAAGAATGGGAAGAGTCACGCTCATATCGACCGGGCCAGCGTAGCTAAACGAATTGCTCTTGATCTTGAAATCGCCAGGGCACCCGATCTCAACGCTGCCTCCCTCCAGCTTGATGTAGGCACCACCGCAGAGGAGGGTCAACTTACCCTTGGCGGTCACCAATACGTCCTCATTGGCGCTGGCAATGTGCAGTTGCTTTGCGGCGAACAGGTCGAGTGCATCCGTCTGCGCCTGAATTTCGACTTTCCCCTTGGCCGCAAAGAGCTTCAAGCCAAGCTTGTGCGCGCACAGCGAGATCAGATCGCCAGCCGCAACGACAATCCGCTTCACGGCACTGATATCGACGTGCCGGCCTGAGGTGACAATGATGTTTTCGCTTGCGCTATGCTGGATCGACTTCGGGGTTACAAAGGCGACTCCCCCAGGGGCGGTCGCGACTATGCCCGCTGTCTTCAGTTGATCCAGTGCGGACTTCAAGGCCGACTGCGTTGCGCTATCGGCAGGCGTTGCGTTCGCTTGGGCCGTGGCCTGCGCGAGTGCTGTCACCCGGTCCAATGCCAAGCGCAGTTCTGACAAGGCTTCCTGCATGTCAAGCTGTTGACCGCTAGCCCCCTTGCGAACGTCCGCACTGAGCAGCAAGCCATTGCCACGAATACTGCCCTGCGCATCACTGCGCAACTCAAACCCCTCACCCCGCTTCTGCCGCTTGCCATCGACGAGGTAGCCCATGTTCAGCTGCGTCTTGCCCCCGTACTCGGTGGAGATATGGATGAATTCCTGCCCCTCCCAGTCCTCCATCATCACCATGTTGTTGCTCTGCGTGACGATGGCATTGCGCGACAGCCAGCGGTCCTGGTTGGTGATCAGGTCGGCGTGATGGCTGTGGTGGTGCACATGGGCGATGTATGGCTTGTTCGGATTGCCGTCGCGGAATGCGATTGCCACTTCCGTGCCATCGATCAGGGGGAAATGGAAGCCCGTCTGCAGCGCGCCCGCGAACGGCTTGGCCAGGCGCAGCGGCACGCTCTCGCCGCCTGCGCTCCACTCGTCGAAGTCCACGTCGAAACGCACCACGTAGTGGCCGTGCTGGGTCAGATAGGCATATTTGTACTTGCCCGGCGAGGTGATCCGGGCGCTGAGCGTGCCGTTGATCCTGGGCCAGCTGGCTTCATTCAGCCGCAGGCGGAAGCGCCGGTCCGACGGAATGGCTTTGTAGGTATTGCGATAGGCCGCATCGCGCCCGCCGCTGTGGGTGACTTCGATGATCACCTGACCGTTGGGCGCATCGGGCAGCGTCCGGTCCATGCGCAGGATGCGCGCGAGCCGCAGCTCCAGCACGTTGCTCTCGCCCTCGTAGATGACCTGCCAGGCGATCGCCGCCTCGTGGCGCAGTTGCGCTTCCCATTTGGCGCTCTCCTGGTCCAGGTGGTGAGTGCCGTAGACATAGGGCTGGCCGTAGGTCGTCTTGTCCTTGCGGGCGACGTTGGCCTCGGCCTTGAAGCGCTCCCAGGACTGGTCCGGGTTGTAGTCGGCGACGAGATAGGAGGCCGGCACCGTGCGCGCGTGGGTCTGGATCGCGAAGACGGTTTCGGTGCCGGATTCGAGGCCGGCGGTTTCCCGGTAGGGCACGCGCAGTTCGGGCAGGTAGAGATAGTGGTCGATGTCGTCGCCGAACACCACCATCTCGCCGAACTTGCCGGGCTCGAAGTAGCTGTAGAGGCCTTCCTGCTCCATCAGCAGCCGGATGTAGTCCCAGTCGGACATCTGGTATTGGAAATGGAAACGATGCTCCGGGTATTTCCGGCGGGTCTTGAAGCGGAACTGATGGCCCGCCAGGCCGTGCCGGCGCAGGATGGCCTCGATGATCTGCGGGGCGGTCTTGTGCTGGTAGATGCGGCTGGCGTGCGTGAGCCTGAGGCGCGCGACCAGCGGCTCGATCACGATCTGGTAGGCGGAGAAGTCCTGCGTCTGCCGGGTCTTGCTGAAGCACGTAATGCAGCCCGCGAAC
>NZ_JBYOJU010000095.1:0-8168 GCF_057798855.1 Cupriavidus sp. 96C5-1
CGGTCCAGCTTGCCGTTCGGGGTCAGGGGCAGGGCGTCGATCACGACGAACGCCGCCGGCACCATGTAGTCGGGCAAGTCGGCTGCCAATGCGGTGCGGACGGCGGCGATATCCACCTGCGCGCCACCAGCCGGCACGACATAAGCCACCAGCCTTGCGCCGGAAGGGCCCTCGATAGCCAGCACGGCCGCGTTGCCCACACCTTCCTGCGCGAGAATCCGCGCCTCGATCTCACCCGGTTCGATGCGGAAGCCGCGAATCTTCAGTTGCTGGTCGATCCGGCCCAGGTACTCCAGTTGCCCGTCAGGCAGCCAGCGCGCCAGATCACCCGTGCGGTAGAGCCGCGCACCGTCATCGGCAAACGGATCGGGAATGAAGCGCTCCGCCGACATGCCGGGACGGTTCAGATACCCACGCGCCAACCCTTCGCCGCCGATATGAAGCTCGCCCGCCACGCCCGGCGGCACGAGCTTCAGCTCCGCGTCGAGCAGGTAGCAGCGCCGGTCGCCAACCGGGCGGCCAATCGGGGCGTAGGTGCCCGCGAAATCCGCTTCCGGCGCATCGCCGCGCACCTTCCAGACCATCGGCGTGACCACGGTTTCGGTCGGGCCATAGCCATTGATATAGGTCCGCGCACCCAGCGCGCGCCGTGCCTGGGCAAAGGCGCCACGCGGCATCGCTTCGCCACCGAAGGAATAGAGCGAGACGTCCGGACGCTCGCCGCTCTGTTCGACGTATTCGGCCAGTTGCCGCAGATACGCCGGCGGGAAGCCCGCGTTGGTCACGCCGTGCCGGATCATCGCCTGCGCCGTCTGCTCGGGCGTCCAGAGCGCGTCGTCGCGCAGCACCAGCGAGCCGCCGCAGGCCAAGGCGCAAAGCCAGCGTTCGTGGGCGCCATCGAACGCGAACGACAGGAAATGCAGTTCGCGCGAGTGGCTGCCCATCTCGTAGGCGTCGATGGTCGCCGCCACGTGCATGGCCAGCGGGCCGTGGGACACGCACACGCCCTTGGGGCGTCCGGTCGAACCGGAGGTGTAGATCACGTAGGCGAGTTGAGACGGATGGACCGGCACCTCGGCGGCTAGCGTCGGGCCGTTGCCCACCATATCCAGCGTCAGCACCGGCAGAGAAGCCGGCGCCGGCAGCGTATCGAGCAAGGCCGGCTCGGTGACGAGCAGCCGGATCGCGCTGTCCTCGAACAGATAGGCCAGCCGGTCCTTGGGATAGGCCGGGTCGAACGGCACATAGGCCGCGCCAGCCCGCATCACGGCCAGCAGCGCGACGATGATGTCGGGCGAGCGGGACAGGGCGATGCCCACACGATCCTCGGCGCCGATGCCGCGTGCATGAAGCACGGCGGCCAGCCGGTCCGCACGCGCCAGCAGTTCGCCATAACGCAGCGTCTGCTCGCCACAGGTCACTGCAACGGCCTCCGGCTGCGCCAGCGCGTGGCGGGCGATCTGCGCGTGGACGGGCATGCAGGCATCGGCCGGCACTTCGCCCTGGCCCAGCGCAAGCAGGCTGTCCCGCTCGGCGGCGTCGAGCAATTCGACCGCATCCAGCGCGCAGTCCGGCGCGTCGGCAAGCTGCTGCAGCAGTCGCAGATAGTGGCGCGCCAGCCGCTGCGCGGTCGCCACGTCGAACAGTTCGGCAGCGTAGTGGAAGCACGCGTGAATCTGGCCCGCGGAGTCCTCGCGCGTATCGAGCGTCAATTCCAGCGCTGTCGCGCGCTCGCCCACGGGCGCGCTTTCGAGTTCCAGACCGGGCAGCGAGAGCCGGCCCGCGCGGTCACCGCGCCGATGGTTGTGCACCACCTGAAACAGCGGGTGATAGCTCATGCTGCGCTCGGGCTGCAACGCATCCACCAGCTGCTCGAACGGCAGGTCCTGATGCGCCTGCGCGCCCAGCACCGCTTCGCGGATATCGCCAAGCAGCGCGGAAAGCGGCCGGCGGCCATCGATCTGGCCGCGCACGATCTGCGTGTTGACGAAGAGCCCCACCACCCGCTCGGTCTCGATTCGGTTGCGGCCCGCCACAGGCACGCCCACGCAGATGTCGCGGCTGCCGGTGTAGCGGTAGAGCAGCGCGTGAAAGCCGGCCAGCAGCGCCATGAACAGCGTGCCGCCTTGCGCCTGCGCGCGCTCGCGCAGGGCTTGCGCCAGCGCATCGGGGATGTCGATCTCGCAGCGCTGCACCAGATAGGCCGCCGTGGCGGGGCGGGGGCGGTCGGTCGGCAGCGCGAGTACCGTGGGCGCGCCGGCCAGCGCATCGCGCCACCAGTTCAGTTGCCGTTCCCGCTCGCCAGCTTCCAGCCAGTTGCGCTGCCACGCCGCATAGTCGGTGTAGCCGATCTGGGGCGCCGGCAGCGCCAGCGGCTGATCGGCAACGCGCGCGCGGTAGGCCGCCCCCAGTTCGTCGATCAGCAATTGCATCGACCAGCCGTCGGAGACGATATGGTGCATCACCAGTACCAGCCGATGCGATTGGTGCCCAAGTTTCAGCAGATGCACGCGCAGCAGCGGCGCAACGCCCAGATCGAACGGCGCTTCGGCGATGGCGGCCGCGTGCACGTCGGCGGCGTCCGGGTTCGCCGACAGCTCCGTCACCGGCAACGCGATCACCACTTCCGGGCGCACAAGCTGCCGCGCATGGCCGGCCGCGTTGGCGACAAAGCTCGTCCGCAGCGCTTCGTGGCGGCGTGCGAGCGTTGCGAAGGCCGCCGCCAGTGCGTCCACATCCAGCGCCCCGCGCAGTTCCACGCTGCTGCTGATGTGGTACGCGGCGCTATCGGGCTCGAAACGATGCAGGAACCATTGGCGCTGTTGCGCGTAGGACAACGGCGCGCCGTGGTCCGCCGACGCGTCCGGGCGCGGCAGCGCGGGGATCGGCAATTGCGAGAAGGCCATGCCTTGCTCGGCCATCTTGTCGAGGAACGCACGGCGCTGGGCCGGCGCCAGCGTGGCAAAGCGCGCGGCCAGCCGGGCCGCGGTATTGGCTTCGATCATTCAGACTGACTCCAGGGTATTGGCAAACGCCTCCAGCTCCAGCAGGGCGGCTTCGTCGGCATGGCGATGCTGCGCGGGCAGCGCGGCAGCCAGTTCGGCCAGCGTGCCGGCGCCAAACAGCAGCGCAAGCGGCGCATCGATGCCGAGTTCGCCTTGAATGCGGGACAGAAGCTGGACGGCCAGCAACGAATGGCCGCCCAGGGCGAAGAAGTTGCCGTGGCGGCCCACCGTGGGCACGCCGAGCAGGTCCTGCCAGATCGCGGCCAGCCGCGTTTCGAGATCGCCCTGCGGCGGTTCCGCGGCAACGGCAACGGGGGCGTCGGCCTTTGGCAGCGCGCGGCGATCCAGCTTGCCGTTGGCGGTCAGTGGCAGCGCGTCGAGCCAAACGATCGTGGCCGGCACCATATTGCCGGGCAGCACGGCGGCCAGCGCGCGCCGCAGTTCGGCGGGATCGGTTCGCCGGCCGTCCTCCGGCACGGCATAGCCGGCCAGTTGCATGCCCGTTGGCGTCGCGTCGGCCACCACGGCGGCTTGCCGGACGCCCGGCAGCGCGGCCAGTTGCGCCGCCACTTCGCCGGGTTCCACGCGGAAGCCACGGATCTTGACCTGATCGTCGATCCGGCCGAGGTATTCGAAAACGCCGTCCGCCTGGCGCCGCACACGATCCCCTGTGCGGTAGAGACGGCCACCATGCGCCGAGAACGGGTCCGGAACGAAGCGGTCGGCCGTCAGCGCGGCGCGGCCAAGGTAGCCGCGTGCCAGCGCCGGTCCGCCCAGATACAGCTCGCCGGCCACGCCGTCGGGCAATGGCGCCAGCGCGCCGTCCAGCACATGGGCCACGGTGCCGGCCAGCGGCTGCCCCAGCGGCAGGCCGGTTCCGGGCTGCGGCGCCGTGCCGGCCACGTGCACGAGGACGCCGACCGTGGTTTCCGTGGGCCCGTAGTGGTTGACCAGCCGGCAGGCGGGACGCGCTTCATGAATGCGGGCGCGCAGCGCGGAGTCGGTGGCTTCGCCGCCGAGCACGAGCGTGTGGGCCGGCAGCACGTCTGCCGGCGCCGTGCCGGCCGCCGCCGCGCCGTCCAGCAGCGCGCGCAGATGGCTCGGGACGATCTTGAGCACGTCAATGCGGTGCTCGGCCATATAGCGCGCGAAAGCAGCCGCATCGAACACGCAACGGCGTTTGGGCAGATGCAGCGCAGCGCCGCTGGCCAGCGCGCCAAACAGCACCGTATGCCCGAGGTCCGCCGCCGGTGTCGATACCATCGCCATGCGCAGCCCGTGCGGCAATGCCAGTTGCGCCAGCACGCCATCGAGATAGTGGGCCAGCGCGCCGTGGGAAATCCCCACGCCCTTGGGCCGCCCGGTCGAGCCGGAGGTGTAGATCACATAGGCCAGATGCGCCGGATGTGGCGTCCGCTCCGGGTTCGGCGTCGTGCCTGCGGCGTCGCCGATGTAGAACGCGGGCTGCGTCAGGTCCAGCATGGACACCGAGGCCGGTGCGGCCGGCAGGGCCTCGGGGCGCTGCGTCAGCAACAGCGCCACGCGGCTGTCCTCGACCATGTAGGCCAGGCGGTCGGTCGGATACTCGGGATCGAATGGCACATAGGCGCCGCCAGCCTTCAGGATCGCCAGCAGCGCGACGACCATTTCCACGGACCGCTCGGCCAGCACGCCCACGGGCACATCCGGCCCCACGCCGCGCGCGATCAACTGCCGCGCCAGCGCGTTGGCGCGCCGGTTGAGTTCGCCATAACTCAGCGCCTGGCCGTCGGCGACGAGCGCCGTGGCATCGGGCGTATCGAGGGCATGGGCCTCGAAGCGCCGATGGACGGGCTGATAGCTGCCGACGAACGCCGAGGAAGGCGACGTCCGCAGACGCGTTGCGTCGATCAGGCTGATCTGCCCCAGTGGCTGCGCCGCATCGGCCGCCATGGCGCGCATCGTGGCCAGCAGCGCCTGCGCCAGCGTTTCGGCCTGGGCTTCCGCCAGACAGGCGCGGTCAAAGCGGCAGGTCAGGCGCAGCGTATCGGTCTGGGCCAGCACCAGCGTCAGCGCGTAATTGGTTTCCGCGCGGTTGGTGATGTTCGCGAACGCCAGCCCGCCCGGCGCGCGGCGCAGCGCGGCATCGACCGGGTAGTTCTCGAAGACCACGATCGAATCGAACAGCGCCTGCCCGCCGTGGCCGGCCCAGCGCTGGATGTCATAGAGCGGCGCGTGTTCGTGCTCGCGCGTGGCAAGGTTCAGCGCCTGGACCTCACGCAGCCAGTCGCCCACGCTCTGGCGCGGCGAGGGCGTGGCCACCACCGGCAGCGTATTGATGAACAGCCCCAGCATCTGCTGGGCGGCCGGCAGATCGGCGGGGCGGCCGGACACGGTGGCGCCAAACGCCACGCTGGGCTGCGCGGTGCAGCGTTGCAGTACCAGCAGCCATGCCGCCTGCACCAGCGTGTTGAACGTTACCTTCTGCGCGCGGGTAAACGCGGCCAGCGCGGCCGTTGCGTCGGCGTCGAGGTGATGATGCTGCTCGGTATGGCCATCCCCGGACGTGACCGCTGGCAGTGCATCCAGCAGGCGCGTTGGCGTTTCCAGCGACTGCATTTGCGCCTTCCAGAACGTCTCGCTGGCATCCCGGTCACGCGACTGCAGCCAGCCGATGTAGTCGGCAAAGCGATGTCCGACAGCCGGCAGCGCTTCGCCCGCGTAGTGGCGCAGCACCTGGCCCAGCAAATGCGCGGTGCTCCAGCCGTCGAGCAGCAGATGATGGACGGTCCAGACCAGATGACGGCGATCCGGCCCCGTGCGCAGCAGCGCGACGCGCATCAGCGGCGGCTGTTGCAGGTCGAAGCGCTGTGCAAGCTGCTCGGCCGCCAGCCGATCCACGTCCTCGGCGGCGCGCCCCGTGAAGTCCGCCTCGATCACGGGCAAGGCGACGTCCTTCGCCACCCATTGCAGCGGCTGGTCGCCGCGATGCAGGAAACCGCAGCGCAGGCTGTCGTGGCGCGCCAGCACGGCCTGCCATGCCGCGACAAAGCGGGCCGGATCGAGACCGTCGATATCGACACGCAACTGGTTCGTATACGCGCTGCCTGCGGGGGCGAAGACGCTATGGAACAGCATGCCCGACTGCATCGGGGACAACGGATACAGGTCCTGCACGCGCGCGGCATCAAGGCATAGTGCGTCGAGCCGGGCCTGCGTCAGGCCAGCCAGCGGAAAATCGGAAGGCGTGAGGCCGACGGCGCCGGAGGTGCAGTGGCGTACGACGGCTTCCAGTTCGGCCCGCAGCGCTCCGGCCAGGCGCTCGATGGTGGCCGTGCGATGCCGGTTCTGGCTGAACGCCAGCGTCAATTGCAGTTCGCCGCCAAGCACTTGCCCGCTGACCGACAGCGGATGCGACAGCGGAGCGGCGGGGTCCTGGGTGCCTCCCGCCGCCTGCGCCCCCTCTGCGGCCGGCCGCCATGCGGCGCCTTCGGCAAAGCTTGCATCGAACTGGCCCAGGTAGTTGAACACCACCTCGGGCTTCGGGACCGCCGCCAGCGCCGACTGCTGGGCCGGCGTGCCCCAGCGGCGCAGCAGGCCGAAGCCGATACCTTCGCCCGGGACCGCGCGCAGTTGCTCCTTGACCGTGCGGATGGCCGTGCCGATCTCGCCGCTGCCGTCGAGCGCCACCGGGAACATCGTCGTGAACCAGCCGACCGTGCGGCTGAGATCAAGCGAATCATCCACGCCCGCCACACGGCCGTGGCTTTCGAGGTCCACCAGTACGTCTTTTCGGCCGGTCCACGCGGACAGTGCGCGGGCGAGCGCTGTCAGCAGCAGGTCGTTGACCCGCGTGCGATAGGCGGCGGGCGCCCGCTGGAGCAGCGATTGCGTGAGATCGGCTGGCAGCGTCAGCGTCACGCTGGCGCGGTTGGCGATGGTGAGGGAGCCGGCGGCTTCGTCTGCCGGCAGGGAGGCGTCAACGGTGGCCAGCGCCTGCCAGCGCGGGATTTCCTCGCCACGGCGGGCGGCGCTGTCGCGCAGGGCTTCGGCCCAGCGCTGGTACGACGCCGTGCGCGCCGGCAGTTCGATCTGCTTGCCTTGCAGCCGTGCCCGATAGGCCGTATGCAGATCCTCGATCAGCACCCGCCACGAGACGCCATCGACCACCAGATGGTGGATCGCCAGCAGCAGTTGCCAGTGGTCTCCGGTCCGCAGCGCGACAGCGCGCAGCAGCGGCCCACGTGCCAGATCGAGGCTGCGTTGGGCGGCCTCGCAGTGCGCCAGCCGTTCGGCTTCCGTTGCGGTTTCTCGCACCCACAGCAGGTCAGCGCAGGTCTCTTCATCGGCGTACGTCTGCTGCCAGACGCCCGACGCTTCGACGAACCGCAGCCGCAGCGTATCGTGATGGGCGACCAGATCGCCCAGCGCTGCTGCCAGTGCCCCGGAATCGATCCCGTCCCGGCAATCGAGCAGTACAGACTGGTTCCAGTGGTGACGCCGGGCCATCGGCATGGTGAAGAAATCGGCCTGGATCGGCAGCAGCGGCACGATGCCGGAGGGCACCGCGTTGCCAGCATCGGCCCCTAGCGTCACAGGCGTGGCGACCGCCGCCAGTTCGGCCAGTGTCTGACGCTCGAAAAGCTGGCGCGGCGTCAGCAGCCAGCCGGCCGCGCGGGCGCGCGCCACGATCTGCAGGCTCAGGATCGAGTCGCCGCCGAGTTCGAAGAAGTTGTCCGAGCGGCCCACACGCGGCAGGCCCAGTACTTCGGCCCAGATGCCGGCCAGTGCGGTTTCCACCTCGCCCTCGGGGGCGACGAAGGTCTGGGCGCTCTCGAAGGCCGGCGCCGGCAGCGCACGGCGGTCCAGCTTGCCGTTCGGGGTCAGGGGCAGGGCGTCGATCACGACGAACGCCGCCGGCACCATGTAGTCGGGCAAGTCGGCTGCCAATGCGGTGCGGACGGCGGCGATATCCACCTGCGCGCCACCAGCCGGCACGACATAAGCCACCAGCCTTGCGCCGGAAGGGCCCTCGATAGCCAGCACGGCCGCGTTGCCCACACCTTCCTGCGCGAGAATCCGCGCCTCGATCTCACCCGGTTCGATGCGGAAGCCGCGAATCTTCAGTTGCTGGTCGATCCGGCCCAGGTACTCCAGTTGCCCGTCAGGCAGCCAGCGCGCCAG
>NZ_JBYOJU010000096.1:0-8109 GCF_057798855.1 Cupriavidus sp. 96C5-1
TTCCAGACCGCGTGGCCGCTCCAGCGCCGCCCGGTGCCGATGCCGCCGGACAGCGCGAACTGGCCCACGGTCGACATCTTCATCCCGACCTACAACGAGCCGCTCTCGGTGGTGAAGCCGACGGTGTTCGCCGCCATGTCGCTGGACTGGCCGCGCGACAAGATCAATGTCTATGTGCTCGACGACGGCCGGCGGGAGGAATTCCGCGAGTTCTGCGAGCGGGTCGGCGTCACCCACGTCACGCGCAACCACAATCGCCACGCCAAGGCCGGCAATATCAACGAGGCGCTCAAGAACACGTATGGCGAGTACGTGGCGATCTTCGACTGCGACCACATTCCCACCCGCTCCTTCCTGCAGATCTGCATGGGCTGGTTCCTCAAGGACGGCAAGCTGGCCATGCTGCAGACGCCGCACTATTTCTTCTCGCCGGATCCGTTCGAGAAAAACCTGCGCACCTTCCAGGAAGTGCCCAACGAGGGCGAACTGTTCTACGGCCTGGTGCAAGACGGCAACGATCTGTGGGACGCAACGTTCTTCTGCGGCTCGTGCGCCATCATCCGCCGCGCCCCGTTGCTGGAGGTCGGCGGCATCGCGGTGGAAACCGTGACCGAGGACGCGCACACCGCGCTCAAGCTGCACCGCAAGGGCTACGGCACCGCCTACCTGGCGATTCCGCAGGCGGCGGGGCTGGCCACGGAAAGCCTTTCGGGCCACGTGGGCCAGCGTATCCGCTGGGCGCGCGGCATGGCGCAGATCTGCCGGGTGGACAA
Source organism: Cupriavidus sp. 96C5-1 (assembly GCF_057798855.1). NCBI lineage: Bacteria > Pseudomonadati > Pseudomonadota > Betaproteobacteria > Burkholderiales > Burkholderiaceae > Cupriavidus > Cupriavidus sp. 96C5-1. Next base: position 774 of record NZ_JBYOJU010000096.1, read on the forward strand.
TCCGCTACTCGGGCCGGGCCTGTCGCTCCCGCAGCGGCTGTGCTACCTCAATGCCATGCTGCATTTCTTCTATGGCCTGCCGCGGCTGGTGTTCCTGACCGCGCCGCTGGCCTACCTGCTGTTCGGCGCCCACGTGATCCAGGCCTCCGCGTTGACCATTGCCATCTTCGCGCTGCCCCACCTGCTGCACGCGAACATGAGCAACTCGCGCATCCAGGGCAAGTTCCGGCATTCGTTCTGGAACGAGGTCTACGAATCGGTGCTGGCGTGGTACATCATGCGGCCGGTGCTGGTGGCCTTCGTCAACCCCGCGGCCGGCAAGTTCAACGTGACGCCCAAGGGCGGGGTGATCGAGGAAGCCTACTTCGACTGGGTGATCTCGCGGCCCTACCTGGTGCTGCTGCTGTTCAACCTGCTGGGCGTGGTGGTGGGCTTCCTGCGGCTGTTCCTGTGGAACCAGTTCGAGGCCACCACGGTGGTGCTGAACCTGATCTGGACCTTCTACAACCTGATCATTCTCGGCGCTTCCATTGCTGTGGCCAGCGAGACGCGGCAGATCCGCGTGGCGCACCGGGTGGCGATGAAGCTGCCTGCCACGTTGCATTTCGCCGATGGCCGTGCCGTGGTGTGCGAGACCATCGACTTCGCCGAGGGCGGCATCGGCATGCGGCTGCCGCCGGGCATGAAGGCGACCGTAGGCGACGCAGTGCAGATTTCGCTCTACCTGCAGAACGACGAACACATGTTCCCCGCCAAGGTGGTATTCCAGGGCGAGTCGCACACTGGCCTTGAGCTGATGGAGATGAGCCCGCGCGAGGAAGTGGCTTTCGTGCAATGCACCTTCGCGCGTGCCGACGCCTGGATCGATTCCTGGGGTAGCAAGCGTCCGGATGCCCCTGGCCTGGCCGCGAGCCAGATCCTGCGCATCAGCCTGCTCGGCTTCCACAACATGATGTTCCACCTGGGCCGCGAGATACGGGGGTTGCTGCGGCGGCCCACTGCTGGTGCCTCTACCCGCTAACAAGCGGTGTCGCCATGTGCCCACCTTTGGGCGTACGCGGCTGCAATCGCCCCAACTAACGGAGAATGCGCTTGACCAAAACACCACGCCCTCCGGTTCGGCTTCCTGCCCCTCTGCCCGTGCTGACCCGCCTGGGTGCCGTGCTGGCGCTTTCGACGCTGACCATGGCGCCGGCCGGCGCCCAGCGCGCCGCCATGCCGGACGCCACGCGCAACGCGGCAACGGCGCAGGCGAGCGCAGGCGGTGCCGCGCAGGCTGCCACCGGTGCACCCCGCAGCGGCGCGCGCACGATACAGATCACCCTCAAACAACTGGGGGCGGATGCTCCACTCCAATTGCGGGGCGTCGATGGCATCAATGGCGTGCCGTTCTCGATTCGGGCCGGTGAGGTCGTGACCGCGGCGCGCCTCAAGTTGCGCTACACCTATTCGCCGGCGTTGATCCCGGCGCTGTCGCATATCAACGTGATGCTCAACGGCGAGGTTGCTGCCACCGTGCTGGTGCCCAAAGAAACGGCGGGCACCAGCCTGGAGCGCGAACTTACCATCGAGCCGCGACTGATTAGCGAGTTCAACCGGCTGAACATCCAACTGATCGGCCACTACACGACGGATTGCGAGGACCCCTTCCACTCCAGCCTGTGGGCCACCATCGGCAACAGCAGCGTGCTCGAACTCACGCTGACCCCGGTGGCGCTGGCCAACGAGCTATCGCTGCTGCCGCTGCCGTTCTTCGACCGCCGCGACACGGGGCGCCTCAGGCTGCCCTTCGTGTTCGCCGGCGCGCCGTCGCCCGCCACGCTGGAAGCGGCCGGCGCGGTGTCGTCGTGGTTCGGCGCGCTGGCCGGTTATCGCGGCGCGTCCTTCTCCGCCACGCTCAACCAGGTGCCGGCGTCGGGCAATGCGGTGGTCTTCGTCACCAACGAGGAAAAACCCGCCGGGGTGGAGTTGCCGGCTATCAACGGTCCTACCATCGCGGTGGCGCCCAACCCCGCCGACACCAATGGCAAGCTGCTGCTGGTGATGGGGCGCGACAGTGCCGAGCTCAAGACCGCCGCGCGCGCGCTCACGCTGGGCGCGCGTGCGTTGTCCGGGCAGAGCGCCACCATCACCAGGCTCGACGACGTGGTGCCGCGCGTACCCTACGACGCGCCGAACTGGATCCGCAGCGACCGCCCGGTGCACTTCGGCGAACTCGCCGAAGTGCGCGATCTCAACGTCTCGGGCTACAGCCCCGACCTGGTGCGCGTGAACTTCCGGCTGCCGCCCGACCTGTTCGGCTGGCGCAGCAAGGGCATTCCCATCGATCTGAAGTACCGCTATACGCCGCGTCCGGTATTGGATAAGTCCACGCTGAATATCAACGTTAACCGGCGCTTCCTGCACGCCTATGCGCTGCGGGCGGTCAAGAACCAGGACGGCCGCGCTAGCCAGTTGCTGGACAAGATGCTGCCGGACGGCTCGGTGCCGGCCAAGGAGCGCATCGACCTGCCGCTGTTCATGCTGCCCGCGCAGTCGCAGCTGCAGTTCCATTTCTACTACGACTACCTCAAGCAGGGCGCGTGCAAGGACGTGCTGCTCGACAACGTGAAGGGGGCCATCGATCCCGATTCAACTATCGACGTGACCGGCCTGCCACACTTTATCGCGTTGCCCGATCTGGCGGTGTTCGGCAACAGCGGCTTCCCGTTCACGCGGCTGGCGGACCTTTCCGAAACTGCCGTAATCCTGCCGGACAAGCCTGGCGCCGAGGATTATTCGACCTATCTCACGCTGATGGGGCGCATGGGCGAATCCACCGGCTACCCAGCTACCGGTGTGGCGGTCAGCGGCGCAGCGCAGATCGACAAGCAGGCCCAGCGCGATCTCCTGGTGATCGGTACCACGCAGAACCAATCGCTCTTCGCACAGTGGGCCGAGCGCATGCCGGTGTCGCTGGTGGGAAGCGAGAAGCGTTTCTCGCTGACGGATTCCGTCTCGACGGTGACGAGTTGGTGGAATGGCGCGGATGGCACGCGCAATCGCCCGGTGAACACGCGTCTTTCGATCAACAGCGCTGGAACCAATGTTGCGCTCAGCGCCTTCGAATCGCCGTTAGCGTCCGGGCGCAGTGTGGTGGTGGTCGCCAGCAACACACAGCATGGCTTGCTTGCGGTAGCCGAGACCTTGCTCGATCCGGACCAGCTCGCGCGCGTGCAGGGCAGCCTGGTGCTGGTGCGCGGTAAGGAGATTGACAGCCTGGAAGCCGAGCAGAACTACTACGTGGGCAAGCTGTCGCCCTGGACCTATGCGCAGTGGTGGCTCTCGCAGCGGCCCCTGTCCATGGTGCTGATGATCGGCGGCGCGGTAGTCCTGCTGGCCGCCTTGCTCTACCTATCACTGCGCAAACGTGCGAGCCACCGAAATCAGCAAAGGAGCGCGGGAACATGAACGAGGCGGATCACAAGCGGTACTGCCCTACATAGGCGCACTCCATCGTCCGAAAGGATATCCGATCGGCACCGCAGCTATGTGTTTCACACACCAATAGGAATTTCTCTCGACCAGATTGCGGACCGGTGCAGGCTCGCATCTTTGACCGAGCTAGTCTTGATGCAGGAAAAAACATGTCGAACCACAAGCGCCCGGCCGTGAACAGACGCGCGAATGCAATCCAACCGACAAACTCTGGCGGCAAGCGTTCGCACGTCAAGACCTTGATGTTCGGCCTGCTGACGGCATTGTCTACGTCATCCCTGGCGCAGGAAGACCCAGTCAAATTACTGGTGGATCAAGCCAAATACTGGCAGGAACGCGGACGCAGCGATCGTGCGACCGAAGCCTGGCAAAAGATCCTGCGGCTGAATCCTGCCCAGACAGACGCCCTGTATGGCATGGGCGTGGCCGAGGCCGAATCCGGCCGCGCGGATAGCGCGCGCACCTACCTGGAGCGCCTGAAGAAGGCCCAGCCTGGATCGACGCTGGTGGGGCGTCTCACGCAAATCATCAGCGGTGGCGGCGTTACCCGGCAGCTGGAGCAGGCGCGCCAGATGGCTCGCAGCGGCCAGGGCGAGGAAGCGGTCAAGCGCTACCAGCAAGCCGCCGGCGGTGCAGTGCCTGAGGGGAAGCTTGCGCTCGAGTATTACCAGACCCTGGGCGGCACCGCTCAGGGTTGGGACGAGGCGCGCAAGGGGCTGGAGCAACTGGCGCGCGCCAATCCGTCCGACAACCGTGCCCAGCTTGCGCTGGCGCAGCATCTGACCTATCGCGAATCGACCCGGAACGAGGGCATTCGCCGGCTCGATGCGCTTTCCAAAAGCAGCGACGTGGCGGGCTCCGCCGGCGAGAGCTGGCGGCGCGCGCTGACCTGGCTGGGCGGCCGCCCAGCCGATGCGCCGATGTACCAGGCATGGCTGGCCAGCCATCCCGACGATGAGGCCATCCGCGCCAAACTGGATGCGATCAAGGCTCCGCAACAACAGCAACAACAGCAACAACGGCAACAACGGCAACAACGGCAACAACGGCAACAACGGCAACAACAAAGCACGCGGGTTGCTAGTGTCACCAGCAACCCGGTGCACCAGCTTGTGCAACAGGGCTTCGGCGCGCTCGACATTGGTGACCTCGGGCGCGCAAGTGAGATTTTCCAGACCGTACTGGTCCAGCGGCCCGAGGACGCCGACGCGCTTGGCGGCATGGGCGTGCTGCGCCTCAAGCAGGAAAAGTTTGCCGAGGCGCTGGATTTTCTCGATCAGGCCGCCAAGCGTGGCGCGGGCGGACGCTACCGCAGCGCGCAGAACAGCGCCACCTACTGGCTGCTGTCCGAGCAGGCCAATGCCGCGCGCGGTGCGGGCAACCGCGCCGAGGCGCGAAGCCTGCTGGAGCGCGCGATCAAGCTGGATCCGCACGAACCTGCCGCCCAGGTGGCGCTGGCCGACGTGATGGCAGAGGAAGGGCAATACGTCCCGGCCGAGGCCGCGTACCGCCGCGTACTCAAGCAGCAGGCCGACAATCCCGACGCCACGCGCGGCCTGGTGGGCGTCCTTGCGGCGCAGAGCAAGAATGCGGAAGCGCTGGCGATCGTGCAGAACCTGACGCCCGCGCAACAGGACAAGGTCGGCTCGCTTGGCAAGCTGCGCGCCGAGGAAGCCCGCGGCCAGGCCCGCGCCGCGCTGCAACGCGGCGACACCGCCAGCGTGCGCCGCGCGCTGGAAGACGCCATGGCGGCCGATCCGTCCAACCCCTGGGTGCGGCTCGATGTGGCGCGCGCCTATGCCTCGATGGGTCTGAAGGAGCAGGCGCGCAGCATCATGGATGGCCTGCAGCGGTCCAACCCCAATATGCCGGACACGCTCTACGCCAGCGCGCTGTTGGCCGCCGAGACCGGCGACTGGCAGGGCGGCCTCGATGTGCTGGAGCGCGTTCCCCCGCAGAACCGCACGCGCGACATGAGCACCCTGCAGCGCCGCCTATGGGTGCACGCCGAGGCGGCGCGCGCCAGCGGGCTCGCCGCGGCCGGCCAGCAGGCTGCCGCGCAGGGCGTGCTGCAACAGGCCGAACGCTACGCCCAGCAGGACGCCGACCAGCTCGGTGCGCTGGCGCTGGCCTATGCCGATGCCGGCGACGAGGCGCGCGCGCTGTCGCTGATGCGTACCGTGATGGGCCGTACCGTGCGCCCGGATACCGGCATGCAGCTGCAATACGCCGCCATCCTGCTCAAGACCAGGCAGGACGTGGAGCTGGCCGGGGTGCTGCGCCAGCTCGCCAACGCCAACCTGAGCCAGGCGCAGCGCCGCGACTACGATGATCTGCGGGCCGTCTATATCGTGCGCCAGGCCGACGCACTGACCGAGAGTGGCGACCTGGCGGCTGCCTATGACATGCTGGCGCCAGCGCTCTCCGAGCGCGGCGGCAGCAGCGCAGTGCGTTCCAGCCTGGCGCGCATGTACGCGCAGGCGGGCGAGAACAAGAAGGCATTGTCGCTGTACGAGAGCGTGCTGGAGAAGGATCCGCGCAATCTCGACCTGATGCTGGCGGCCATCGGCACTGCTACCGCCGCCAAGGAATTCACCTGGGCGGAAGGCACGTTGCAGATGGCGCTGGCGCAGGCGCCCAAGTCGCCCAAGGTGCTGACCGCGGCAGGCCGGCTCTACCGCGCCGAGGGCAATCCCTCGCGCGCGGCGGACTACTTTCGGGAGGCGGTGGCGGCCGAGAACTCGGCTGGCGCATCGACGCCGTTCTCGCGTCCGGACGGTGCCGGTTTCGACCGCGTGCCTTCCAATCCCTTTGCCGGCTTGCCGGAGCAGCGGCCCAGCTCGCAACTGCCGCCGCCGGGCTCACAGGCGCCATACCCGATCATGCCGGGCCCGAGCCGCGCCGCGGCTGGGACGGCGGCGCTGCCGGTGGCAATGAACACGGGCGGGCAGCCCTATGTCCCGGCACCGGTGGCGGCGGGCGGATCAGGGATGGCGCCAGTGCAGCAGCCCGCAGTATATGATCCGCAGCGGGCGCAGGTGCCGGTACAAGCGCCAGCTACCTACTATCCACAACAAACCAGTGCCGCCGCCACTACACCAACCAGGAGCGCGCGCGGCACCAAGACTATCAGCACGCCCCATCCAGCCTATCAGCCCAGTCAGCAGCCTGCGCAGTATCCGGCACAAGTCCAAGCCCAGCATTCAGCTACGCAGCACCCCGCCCAGCCGGCCGCCGCAGCCCCGTATCCGGTAGCGCAGAACGCTGCCGCGGCCGCCGCCCAGGCCTACGCGGCGGCGCCTACGCCCGCCGCGCCGGCGCGCCAGCCGTTTGGCGCGCAGTCTCGCGCACCCTGGCTGGCCGATGCCGATTCGCAGGCAAACCCGACCGGCCCCAAGACCGCGCTGGACGACCTGCGCGACATCGAATCGCAGCGTACCAGCACGCTCGCCGGCGGCCCCACGCTGCGCGCGCGCAGCGGCGATTCCGGCATGAGCCAACTGACCGAGATGCAGGTCATCGCCGAGGGCAAGATGGCCGCAGGCAACGGCAAGCTGGTGGCACGCGTGACGCCGGTGACGCTCGACAGCGGCTCGTTGGGCGGCGACTACAACAGCGCCTCCCGTTTCGGCGGCGGGCCACTGGCGTTCCCGGTTGGCGGCCAGCCGGTCAACCTGTCCGGTGCGCCATTGCGATCCACGTCGGCAGGGTCGCAGAATGCCTTCGGGGCAGCGGTCAGCGTGGCTTACGAGTCCGAGCGCTTCAACGCCGATATCGGCAGCACGCCGCTGGGTTTCCGCTACACCGACGTCAACGCCGGCGCGCGCCTCAACCTGCCGCTGTCCCAGCGCACCACGCT
>NZ_JBYOJU010000097.1:0-7347 GCF_057798855.1 Cupriavidus sp. 96C5-1
GGTGCCGGCGGCGTTCGTCGTGATCGACGCCCTGCCCCTGACCCCGAACGGCAAGCTGGACCGCCGTGCGCTGCCGGCGCCGGCCTTCGAGAGCGCCCAGACCTTCGTCGCCCCCGAGGGCGAGGTGGAAACCGCACTGGCCGGCATCTGGGCCGAAGTACTGGGCCTGCCGCGTGTGGGCCGCTCGGACAACTTCTTCGAACTCGGCGGCGACTCGATCCTGAGCCTGCAGATCGTGGCGCGCGCCCGCGCGGCCGGCTGGCTGCTGACGCCGCGCCAGCTTTTCGAGCGTCAGACACTGGCCGAACTGGCGGCGGTCGCCACGCCTGTGACGCTAGGGGCCGATGCTGGCAACGCGGTGCCCTCCGGCATCGTGCCGCTGCTGCCGATCCAGGCCGATTTCTTCACCATGCCGATGGCCCGGCGTCACCACTGGAACCAGTCTGTACTGCTCGATTGCCGGGACGGGATCGATTCCGGGGCACTGGCAGCAGCGCTGGGCGATCTGGTCGCCCATCACGATACGCTGCGGCTGCGGTTCGTCGAAGCGTCGGGCGTCTGGCAGCAGACGTACGCCGATGAAGAGACCTGCGCTGACCTGCTGTGGGTGCGAGAAACCGCAACGGAAGCCGAACGGCTGGCGCACTGCGAGGCCGCCCAACGCAGCCTCGATCTGGCACGTGGGCCGCTGCTGCGCGCTGTCGCGCTGCGGACCGGAGACCACTGGCAACTGCTGCTGGCGATCCACCATCTGGTGGTCGATGGCGTCTCGTGGCGGGTGCTGATCGAGGATCTGCATACGGCCTATCGGGCACGGCTGCAAGGCAAGCAGATCGAACTGCCGGCGCGCACGGCGTCGTACCAGCGCTGGGCCGAAGCCCTGCGCGACAGCGCCGCCCGCCGTGGCGAGGAAATCCCGCGCTGGCAGGCGCTGGCCACCGTTGACGCCTCCCTGCCGGCAGACGAAGCCGCCGGCTCCCTCACCATCGCCAACCGCGCCAGCGTGACGCTGACGCTGCCAGCCGATCTCACGCAATCGCTGCTCCAGCGGGCGCCCGCCGCCTATCGCACGCGGGTCAACGACCTGCTGCTGACAGCGCTCGCCCGCGCACTGTCCGCGTGGACCGGCCGAAAAGACGTACTGGTGGACCTCGAAAGCCACGGCCGTGTGGCGGGCGTGGATGATTCGCTTGATCTCAGCCGCACGGTCGGCTGGTTCACGACGATGTTCCCGGTGGCGCTCGACGGCAGCGGCGAGATCGGCACGGCCATCCGCACGGTCAAGGAGCAACTGCGCGCGGTCCCGGGCGAAGGTATCGGCTTCGGCCTGCTGCGCCGCTGGGGCACGCCGGCCCAGCAGTCGGCGCTGGCAGCGGTGCCCAAGCCCGAGGTGGTGTTCAACTACCTGGGCCAGTTCGATGCAAGCTTTGCCGAAGGTGCCGCGTGGCGGCCCGCGGCCGAAGGCACGGGCGCTAACCAGGACGCCGCGACGCTGCTTTCCCATCCCTTGTCGATCAGCGGGCAGGTTTTCGACGGGCGGCTGAAGCTGTCGTTGGCCTATGCCGGCACGCGCTACCGCGCGGCAACGATCGAAGCGCTGGCGGCGGCCTTCCGCGGGGAGCTGGAGGCGGTGGTCGCGCATTGCACGTTGGGCGCCACCGGGCTCACGCCGTCGGATTTCCCGCTGGTGCGGCTGTCGCAGCCCGAACTCGACAGCCTGCTTCTCGATCCTGCCCGTGTGCAGGACCTCTACCCGTTGTCCCCGATGCAGACGGGCATGCTGTTCCACAGCGTCTTTGCCCCGGAAGGCAGCGCGTATACGAACCAGTTGCGCGTCGACGTCGACGGCATCGACCCCAGTCGCTTCGTCGCGGCGTGGCAAGCGGTGCTGGCGCGCCACGACAGCCTGCACTGCGGCTTCCTCCATCGGGAGGCGTCGCCACTCCAGTGGGTGGCCCGGGACGTGGCCCTGCCGATGATCGTGGAAGACTGGGCTGGCAGGGACGCAAGCGATATCGACGCTTTCGCGGCCAGCCAGCGTGCCCAGGGATTCGATCTCAGGCAGCCGCCGCTGATGCGTGTGGCGCTGCTGCGCACGGGGCCCGATCGCCATCATCTGGTCTGGACCGTCCACCATCTGCTGCTGGACGGCTGGAGCACCGCGCAGTTGCTGGGCGAGGTGCTGCGCCACTACGCCGGTGAAGCATTGCCCGGCGTGGCGGGCCGTTTTGCCGACTACATCGGCTGGCTGCAATCGCGCGATGCCGACGCCAGCGAATCGTTCTGGCGCGATCAGCTGAAGGCGCTCGACGAGCCGACGCGCCTGCTGGCGGCGCTGCGCGCCCCGGACGCGGCCGAAGCGGGCCGCCATGGGCAAGGCGAGCAACTCCATGCGCTCGATGCGGGCGAAACGGCGGCGCTGGCCAGCTTTGCCCGCGCGCAGAAGGTCACGCTCAATACGCTGGTGCAGGCCGCGTGGCTGCTGGTGCTGCAACGCTGCACGCGCCAGCCCGCCGTGGCGTTCGGCGCGACGGTGTCCGGCCGCCCCGCCGATCTGCCGGCCGCGCAGCAGATGCTTGGGTTGTTCATCAATACGCTGCCCGTGATTGCCACGCCGCAGCCGGAACAGGCCGTCGGCGACTGGCTGCGCACGGTGCAGACGCTGAACCTGGCGTTGCGCGAACACGAGCACACGCCGCTCTACGACGTGCAGCGCTGGGCGGGCCGTGGTGGGCAGGCCCTGTTCGATTCCCTCGTCGTGTTCGAGAACTACCCGGTCGACGCCGCGCTGCGCCGCACGCCGGGCGGGCTGTCGTTTGCCAACGTCCGCAATCTGGCCGAGACGAACTACCCGCTGACGCTGCTCATTGCCCAGACCGATACGCTGCACCTGACCTGCCGCTTCGACCGCACGCTGCTGGCCGACGCGCAGGCGCGGCAATTGGTGGACACGCTGTTCGCCGTATTGCGGCAGATGGCCGCCGACGGCGCGGCACCGCTGGCAACCATCGGGCTGCTGGCACCCGCAGAGCGCACAGCGGCGCTGGCCGCCGGCACCGCACCCGTGCCATACCCGGCGGCCGAGCCCGTTCACAGGCTGTTCGAGGCCCGGGCGGCCGCGCGGCCCGATGCGGTGGCCCTCGTCTTTGGCGACGCCACGCTGACCTATGCCGAACTGAACCGGCGCGCCAACGCGCTGGCCCATCGCCTGATCGCGCGTGGCGTGGGGCCGGACGTGCCCGTGGGCGTGCTGGCCGAGCGCTCGGTGGAAATGGTGGTGGCGCTGCTGGCGATCCTGAAGGCCGGCGGCGCCTACGTGCCATTCGATCCGGACTACCCGGCGGACCGGCTGGCCTACATGATCGACGACAGCGCGGTAGCGGTGATCCTGGCGCAACGGCCAGAGGCCATGCCGGCGTCGAGCGGCGTGGTCGCCTCCATCGATCTGACCGATCCGGCGCTGTACGCCGGCGACGATTCGGGCAACCCCGCGCCGTTGCTGTCGGCCGAGCATCTCGCCTACGTGATCTACACGTCCGGCTCGACCGGACGGCCCAAGGGCGCCGGCAACCGGCATGGCGCGCTGCATAACCGGCTGTGGTGGATGCAGGCGCAGTACCGGCTGGACGCCAGCGATACCGTGCTGCAGAAGACGCCGTTCAGCTTCGACGTGTCCGTCTGGGAGTTCTTCTGGCCCCTGATGACGGGCGCGCGGCTGGCGCTGGCCGCGCCGGGCGATCATCGCGATCCGCAGCGCATCGCGGCGTTGATTGCCCGCCACCGCGTCACCACGCTGCACTTCGTGCCCGCGATGCTGCAGGCGTTTGTCGGCGACGGGACCGATGGCGCGCTGGCGGCATCGTGCAAGAGCGTGCGTCATGTGGTGTGCAGCGGCGAGGCCCTGCCTGCCGATCTGGCGCGACGCACGATGCACCTGCTGCCGTGGGCGGCCGTGCACAACCTGTACGGGCCGACCGAGGCAGCCATCGATGTCACGCACTGGACCTGCCGCGACGACGGCGGGCATTCGGTGCCGATCGGGCATCCCATCGCCAACGTCGGCGCCCATGTGCTGGACGCCGCGCTGCAGCCGGTACCCGCCGGCGTGGCTGGCGAGCTCTATCTCGGCGGTGCCGGCCTGGCGCGCGGCTATCTGGGACGCGCGGCGCTGACGGCCGAGCGCTTCGTCGCCGACCCGCATGGCACACACGGCGAGCGCCTCTATCGCACCGGCGACCTCGCACGGCGCCATGCCGATGGGCATATCGAATATCTCGGCCGCCTGGACCATCAGGTCAAGATTCGCGGCCTGCGGATCGAACTGGGCGAGATCGAGGCGCGGCTGCTGGCGCACGACGCCGTGCTGGACGCCGTCGTCATCGCGCTGACCCAGGACGGCCCGGCCCGGCTGGTGGCGTATGTGGTGCCGGCCGACGAGGCGGGCTGCGATATCGACGGCCTGCGCCAGTGGCTTGCGCAGGCATTGCCCGACTACATGGTGCCGAGCGCCTTCGTGGTGCTGGAGCGGATGCCGGTCACGCCGAATGGCAAGCTCGATCGCCGCGCACTGCCCTCGCCCGACTTCGCGGGTACCGCCGAATACGAGGCGCCGCAGCCGGGCATCGAAACGACGCTGGCCAAGATCTGGGCCGCCGTGCTGAAGGTGGCACGCGTGGGCCGCGCCGATAACTTCTTCGAACTCGGTGGCGATTCGATCCTGAGCCTGCAGATCGTCGCGCGTCTGCGCACGCAGGGCTGGCAGCTGACGCCCAAGCAGTTGTTCGAGCGGCAGACGCTGGCGGAGGTGGCGGCCGTGGTGACGGCGCTCGATGCCGCGTCCGCACCGTCGGCGCCGGTGCGCGAGCCGTCGCGTGCTGGGGATCTCGCGCCGGCACGGCTGTCGCCGGCGCAACTCGACGCGCTGGGGCTGGACGTCGACGCGGTGCAGGACGTCTATCCGCTGTCGCCGATGCAGGCAGGCATGCTGTATCACAGCGTCGCCCGCTCGGATGCCGGCGGCGGCGCCTATATCAACCAGTTGCGCGTCGACATCGACGGGTTGGACGCCGGGCGCTTTGCAGCGGCCTGGCGGGACGCGCTGCGCAGCCACGACACGCTGCGGACCGGCTTCCTCCAGCGCGGCGAGCAGCCTTTGCAGTGGGTGGCGCGCGACGTGGTGCTGCCGTACGCCGAGGAGGACTGGTCGCTGCGTGCGCCGGCATCGCTGGGCGCCGCGCTCGACGAACTGGCGGCCGCCGATCTGGCACGCGGCTTCGATCTGGAACGTCCGCCGCTGATGCGCCTGACGCTGGTACGCACGGCGGCGGCACGCCATCACCTGGTGTGGACCGTCCACCATCTGCTGGTCGACGGCTGGAGCACGTCGCAATTGCTGGGCGAGGTGCTCCAGCGCTATGCCGGCGAAGCGGTAGCGGCACCGGAAGGCCGTTTTGCGGACTACATCGACTGGCTGCAGGCGCGCGACGCGCAGGCGGCACAGGCGTTCTGGAGCGGATCGCTGGCGGGATTCGACACGCCGACGCGGCTGGCGGAGACACTGGCCGCACCGGCCTCCGGCAGCGGATATGGCCTGCTGCAGCACGCCTGCAGCGCCGCGCAGACCGAGCGGCTGGCGGCATACGCCCGCGCGCAGAAGGTCACGATGAATACCGTGGTGCAGGCGGCGTGGCTGCTGCTGTTGCAGCGCTGCACGGGCCAGCGGCGCGTGGCGTTTGGCGCCACCGTGGCCGGCCGCCCTGCCGAGGTGCCCGGCGCCCAGCAGATGCTGGGACTGTTCATCAACACGCTGCCCGTGCTGGCCGAGCCGCGTGCCGCGCAGGATCTGGGCGACTGGCTGCGGGAATTGCAGGCGTTCAACCTGTCGGCGCGGGAACACGCGCACACGCCGCTGTCGGACATTCAGCGCTGGGGCGGTCAGGCCGGCCAGCGCCTGTTCGACAGCATCCTCGTGTTCGAGAACTTCCCGCTGGAAGACGCGCTGGCGTCGGCCGGGCGCTGCGGCCTGGGCTTCGAGACCCAGGGCAGTACCGGCCTGACCGAGTACGAGATGGACGTCGAAGTCAGCCTGCGCCAGACGCTGCGGCTGAGCTTCACCTATATGCGGCGCGCGTTCGACGCCGAACAGGTGGCCGCCATCTGCGCGCAGATGATGGCGCTGCTCGGCGCGATGGGGACGTCGCCCGCGCAGACCGTGGGGTCGCTGAGCCTGCTGGGGCCGGATGAACAGGCGGCGCTGCTTGCGCTGGGCCAGGGTGAGGTGCCGGCCGATGCCTGCATGCCCGTCCACGCGCAGATCGCCCGCCACGCGCTGGCGCAGCCGAAGGCCGTTGCAGTGACCTGTGGCGAGCAGACGCTGCGTTATGGCGAACTGCTGGCGCGTGCGGACCGGCTGGCCGCCGTGCTTCATGCACGCGGCATCGGCGCCGAGGATCGTGTGGGCATCGCCCTGTCCCGCTCGCCCGACATCATCGTCGCGCTGCTGGCCGTGATGCGGGCTGGCGCGGCCTATGTGCCGTTCGACCCGGCCTATCCCAAGGACCGGCTGGCCTATCTGTTCGAGGACAGCGCGATCCGGCTGCTCGTCACCGAGCCGGCCTTGCTCGATACGCTGCCGGCGCCGGCTTCTCTGCCGGTGCTGACGCTGGATATGGTGGGCAACGGCCCGACGCTAGCCGCCGAGGTGCCGGTCCATCCGTCTCAACTCGCCTACGTGATCTACACCTCCGGTTCGACCGGACGCCCCAAGGGCGTGTGCGTGTCCCACGGCCCGCTGGCCATGCACGTGGCGGCGACCATCGACGCCTACGAGATGGGCAGCCACTCGCGCGAACTGCATTTCCTGTCGTTCGCGTTCGATGGCGCCCACGAACGCTGGCTTTGCGCCTTGGCCTGCGGCGGCTCGCTGGTGCTGCGCGACGACGCGCTCTGGACGCCCGAGCAGACGGCGCAGGCGATGATCCGGCACGGCGTGACCAACGCGGGCTTCCCGCCGGCGTATCTGCGGCAACTGGCCGAATACGTCGAACAGAGCGGCGAGCGTCCGGACGTCTCGCTCTATTCCTTCGGTGGCGAAGCGATGCCGCGTGGCGCCTTTGCCCAGGCACGGCGCGCGCTGGGTGCGCGGACCTATATCAATGGCTATGGCCCGACCGAAACCGTGGTCACGCCGATGGTCTGGAAGGTGCGCGGCGATGCGCCGGAAGCGGATTTCGCGGGCACCTACGCCCCGATTGGCCGCCCGGTTGGCGACCGGCGCTGCTACCTGCTCGACGCGGAGCTGAAGCTCGTGCCGCCGGGCGTGGCGGGCGAGCTTCATATCGGCGGCGA
>NZ_JBYOJU010000098.1:0-6541 GCF_057798855.1 Cupriavidus sp. 96C5-1
GCGTTGTTGCCGTTCATGTTGACCACGTTCTGGGTCTGGCCGATCAGTTGCGAGGCGTTGAAGGTGGAGTCGATCTTGACGGCGCTGAAGACCGGCAGGAAGGGCACGTAGCCGCCGCGCACGGCGCGCATGGCGCGGCTGTCGAGTTCTTCGGTGACCGGCAGGTCCTGGATGGTGAGGGTAGTCATGGCAGTTCTCCTGGGAGCGATTGGGACTTGGGCTGGGTTGAGCATCGGTGCTGCGCTCGGGAGGTACAAACGCATGGAGTGTGCCAGGGCGGGCCAGGCCGGCGCCGATCGCCCGCAAACGCAGGCGGGGACTGCAAACTGCCGTTCCGCAGCGGGATCGCGCGGGCCAGGGTACGGCCGGCGGCGATGCTGAATGGATGGGGCTCGGCCAACACAACGACACCATGTGTTCGCTCCCGTACGACAGGCAGCGGCACAGGTATCGAAACGAATCGAAGTCGCGACAGAGGGAGCGACAGCGGCTGCATAGGGGGCGGCGCGCTCATGCCGCAGCCGGCAAGATCACTTGACGTAGATCGTGATCTTCTTGGAATAGACCGGTGGATTGTGCGGAATGTGCTTGTCGTCGGCCATCAGCAACTGCAGGGTATGCTTGCCGGGCGGCAGCTCGATCGTGGTTTCGGTCTCGCCCGCGCCAAAATGCAGATGGTTGCGGTCGTTGGGAATTTCCTTGTCCATCGGCGGCAAGTCGGTATCGATCAGCAAATGATGATGGCCGCTGTTGGGAAACTTCACCCCCCTCGGCGCCACGCCCATGCCGCGCAGCCCGAACCAGACGTGAATCGGCTTGCCCGCCGGCAAGACCTGGTTGTTGTTGGGGAAACCGATATACAGGTAGGCATTGGCAGGCGCAGGCGTGGTGCCCGCGATGGCACCGGGCTGCATGCCACCGGTCAGAAGCAGGCTGGCGGTGAACGCCGCAGCCGACATGAGCTTACGCATGGATCGCATGGACTCTCTCCCGTGCCGTGCCGCCGGCCCGGCGGCGCGGGCCCTAACGAACGGTGATGGTGATCTTTTTGGAATAAACGGGTGGATCGTGCGGCTTGTGGCTATGGTCTCCCAGCAACAGCTGCAACGTGTGCTTGCCTGGTGGGAGTTCGATACGCGCCTCCGTTTCGCCGGCGCCGAAGTGCAGGTGATTCCGGTCGTTCGGAATCTCCTTGTCCATCGGCGGCAGGTCCGTATCGATCAGCAGGTGATGGTGGCCGACGTTGGCCATGTCCACGCCCTTGGGAGCGATCCCCATATTGCGCAGGCCCATGCGCACCCAGAACTTGCCGCCATTGATCACCGCGCCGTCGGGAGGCCAGATGATGTAGACCTCCGCATTGGGCGGGGCCGGCGTGGAGAGGGAGACCGAGGGTAACGGAGCCAGCAGCGATGCCGCCAGTGTGCCGAGCACGGTGCGCCTGCGCATACGATATGCCCTCCCGAACAACGGTCTGCGCTGCAATGCCGCCTGGCGCGCCGTTGCATGGAAACGGACGCGGCGGGCGCATCGTCTCCCATAGCCTGTTTGGCTATGAGTCAATGGCACGGAGCATTCTTGCTCTTGGTCGGCGCCTGCGCATTTCGTCATTCAGCTTAGAACGGAAAAGCGCAAAAAGATACTTGGCGCCGCCCGCGGCACAGTGCCCAGCGGGCGGCGGCCGGCGCTGCGCCACGACGGTATTCGCACGTCGCCACCAGGCGTTGCGAAGCACCTCCGGATTCACAATCGCTGTGCTATCGTTGATTAGGCCTGCCCGGTGCCGCACGCGCAGCATCGTAGCGCAGCGATTGCAGCGCGCACCGTGTGACGCCGCTGGCACGCAGACCGCCAACGAACTTCGGCGCGGTTCGAACAGGGGCCCGGATATGTGGCGAAAATACCTTGTCGTATGCCTGGTGAGCCTGTTTGGGATGCCATCGGCGCTTCCCGCCGAAGCCGGAACCGGCACGCCTGCCAGCTTAAGCGCCATGCAGCGGCAGCCGGTTTCCATCGGGCGCGCCCGCACGGGACGCGTCGCCCTCGTCGTCGGCAATGCCGCCTATGCCGGCGCCCCGCTCCCTAACGCCGCCAATGACGCACGCGCGATCGGCCGGATGCTGAGCACGCTGGGCTTCGACGTCATGCTGCGCGAGAACGTGAACAGCCGCGGCATGGCGCAGGCGCTTGCCGAATTCCGGGACCGGCTGCGCGCGGGCGGAACCGGCCTGTTCTACTTTGCCGGACATGGTATCGAGGTGGCGGACAGCACCGTGCTGATCCCAGTGGACGCCGGCGGCTCGCCAGCCAGCCTGCTCACGGCGGGTACCGACCTCGCCGCCGTCCTGGCGAGCATGTCGGTGCCACGGCCCGACATGCGCAATGTAGTGATTCTCGACACCTGCCTGGACAACCCCTACCACGGCACCATCGGCAGGCCGTCCGCCGCGCCCGCCAACACCTTGATTGCCTATGCCACGGCCCCTGGCGCGACAGCGGCCGACGGCGCCCGGCATGGCACCTTCACCGCCGCGCTGCTGCGCGCCATGCGCGAACCGGGCCTGGACACGGAAGCCGCGTTGCGGCGGGCCGGCGCAATGGTGGGAAGGCAAACCGGGCTGCGGCAGCAGCCCTGGGTTTCGTCATCCCTGCCGGCGCCGCTACGGCTCATGGCGCGCGCGGCATCCGGCGGCGGCGGCACCGCGAGTGCCGATGAACGGCGCAGCGCTCCATTGTTGCTGGCCCAGCATCGCGGCATCCTCCCCAAGGATAGCGACGAGCAGTACGAGCTATCCTTCTGGGACTCGGTCAAGAACAGCAATTTCCCGGGCGACTACGAAGCCTACCTGAAGGCATATCCGAACGGCCGCTTCGCCCCGCTGGCCAAGGCGCGGATCGAACGGCTGCGCGCCGCGGCGCAACAGGCCGGGACACCTGCCGCCGCGACGCGCCCTGCGCCCGCCTCGTCAGGCCAGCCGGCCGCGCAGGGCACTGTCGCGCCGCCGCCGGCGCGAGTGCAGGCAGGCAAGGTGCAGGCGCCCCCTGCCTCGTCGTCCGGTGCGCCCGCGGGAGCTGCCGCCACGGCTGGCGCGGCCGGCTCGCAGCGCGCCGCGAGCACAGGCACGGTGACGGTCGAAGTCAAACCGGGCGCGTTCAAGGACTGCCCGGCTTGTCCGGTGCTGCATGGCCTGGCGCCGGGCGCCTTCACCATGGGCAGCAATGGCGGCGATGCCACCGAAAAACCCCCTCACCACGTCACCATCGCGCAGCCGTTCGCCATCGGCAAATACGAAGTGACGGTCGAGCAGTGGAATGCCTGCGCCGACGCCGGCGGCTGCCAGCGTATCGCCACCGTCGCCGGCGCCGCGAAGAACGCACCCGTGCGCGACGTCAGTTGGGACGACGCCCAGCAGTACCTGGCGTGGCTCGGCAAGCTGACTGGCAAGCATTATCGACTTCCCACCGAAGCCGAGTGGGAATATGCCGCCAGGGGCGGCACCGCGACGCTCTACTGGTGGGGCGACCAGATGCGCAAGGGAACAGCGAACTGCAAGGACTGCGGGGACCCGTGGAACGCGGACATGCCCGCCAACGTGGGCTCCTTTGCTGCCAACGCATACGGACTGCACGATATGAACGGCAGCGTGTGGGAATGGGTCGCCGACTGCTGGCACAGCTCCTACAAGAACGCCCCGGTGGACGGGCGCGCCTGGGACGAGCCCGGCTGCAGCGTGCGCGTGATCCGTGGCGGCTCCTGGCTCGAAGGCGCGAGCTATATGCTCTCCTCCACCCGCTTCAAGTACAGCGCCAGCGTGCGCCAGTCGCAGAATGGATTTCGCGTCGCGAGAGACATGTAGCAGCGGGCGTCCGCGCCGACGCTAGCGCGGTTTGGTAGATATCTGCACGACGTCGGCACCGATATGGTCGGCGCCCTGCCTGGCGGCCATCGGTGCCAGTTGCCGTTCGAGAGCGTGCAGATAGGCCTGCCGCGATTCCAGTTCGGGACGAAGACCATCGAACAGCGGCGCCGGTGTGGTGAGCAGCACGATCAGCTCCGTGCCGAAAGGCTTCGAGATCACCCAGTCGCCGAGACTGCCTATGGTGGCGCTATAGCTTGCCGGCGCCTGGTTGGCCTTGGCCCGCCGGCTGGGTACCATATGCACGACCTTGCCGTCGGCCATGTAGTAGTCGACGTAGACGTAGGTGTCGTACGCTGGCGTGGTGATGTCCACGATCAGCGGTGTACCCTCGGTGAATTGCGCGCCGGGCGCCCTGGTATGGATGGAGGCCAGCGCACTGCCCGTGCGGCTTCCCGACCAATACGGCGCGATCAGTTTGATCACGTCGCACTTGTCATCGCCCAGCGGCTGCGCGTCAAGCTTCAGCGCCTTCACGCCAGGCACGGCGGCAAGTTCGTCCTTTAGCCGCGCGATGCCGAAACGCTCCGCCACATAGCCCCGCACCTGCAGCGTACTCTGGTGCACCGAAGCCGACAGCAGTGAGCACGGCGTGCGCGCCAGCACGGGGGCGACAGCCTGCAGGCTGAGCGCGCGTTCCGGCACGGATTGCTGCAGCGCCGGCGCGGGAGGCGAAGCGGCTTGCGGCGCGGCGTTACCGGTAGCGGCGGCCTCCGCAGCAGGCTGCGGCTGGCTTTCCGGCGCCGTCCGCGCGCGCCACACGAAATAGCTCACCCCGCCCGCGACCAGCACGCCGGCCAGGGACGCCGCGCCCAGCCTGGCGAGCGGCATGCCACTACGCGGCTCGGCTCCGAGCTCCGCCAGGAAGCGTGCCACGGTGGGTGTGCGCGTGGCGCGGTCGAAAGATAGCGCGGCACGCAGCGCGCGCCATTGCCCGCGGGTCAGCACCTTCGGCCGCAAGGGCTTGACGCCCGCACTGCGCGCCTGGTTGGCCGACAAACGTTCGTAAGGGTGACGGCCGGTCAGCAGTTCGTAGGTCACGCAGGCCAGCGCATAGATATCGTCGCGCGGATCCGGTTCGCGATGATCGAACATCTCGGGGCTGGCATAGGCGGGAGTCATGCCGCCAAGCGTGCCAGGGTCGAACACGGTCGGGTCCGCGTCCTCCGCCGGTTGCTGGAAGACGCGCGCAATGCCGAAGTCGATCACCTTGACCTCGCCGCTATCCGTGAGGAACACGTTGGCGGGCTTGAAGTCGCAGTGAACGAAGCCGCGCTCGTGCGCATAGGACAGTGCCCTGGCCATGCCGGTAATGATGGGCAATGCCTTGCCATAGGGCATGCCGGCAAAATCCGGGGCTCGCAAGATGCGATTGAGCGACTTGCCCGACAGATACTCCATGGTCAGGTAGACCACCGAGCCATCGCGGTCGAAGTCGTAGACGGTCACGATATTCCGGTGCGCCAGCGTTTGCGCCTTGCGCGCCTCCCGTTGCAGCGCGATCAGCGATTTCGGATGACCACGGAACTGCACATTGAGCACTTTGATGGCGATATAGGGCTTGCGGTCCGAGGCCTCCAGCTTGCGCAGGTCCAGCGCCTTGTAGACCGTCCCCATACCGCCCACGCCAAGGCACTCCTCAAGCACAAAACGGCCGTTCAGGGTATCGCCCACGCCCTTGGTGGCAACAGGCTCCTCGCCCGGGACGGGCTGATCGGCTGCAGATGGCGCCGATGCCGCGGGCACTGCGCCTGCGGGGCCGGTCCGAACGCGGGTCTCCTCGCCGCCATTGTCGAACTGCGTGGCTCCGCGGCGCTCGATGCGCCGCAGCACCTCCTCGTAGACGGCAGGCGGCAACGGGAAGCGCGTGTTCTCCTCGCTGAGCATTTCCACCAGCTGCGTGGCACTGGCCTGGTCCACGGCCAAGGTACTGTCAATGCGGGCAAAAAACTCGTCGTGCGACAGACCACCGCTTTGGAAGGTACGTATCAGGTCTGGAATGCTAGCCATCGTTGCAGCCGCGACGTGGTGCGCGTAGTTGCGCCATGAGCGCCCACTCGCCGATCACCGGCGAGTACCTGCCCACGATGGATACTAGTGCGCACCCATGCCAATCGCAAACCCCTCGTGCAGCGCATCCACGCAGGCAGGCGGTACCGGGCGCGGGATGCAAGGGTGATGGCCGCTGCCTGTCGTACGGGAGCGAACACATGGTGTCGTTGTGTTGGCCGAGCCCCATCCATTCAGCATCGCCGCCGGCCGTACCCTGGCCCGCGCGATCCCGCTGCGGAACGGCAGTTTGCAGTCCCCGCCTGCGTTTGCGGGCGATCGGCGCCGGCCTGGCCCGCCCTGGCACACTCCATGCGTTTGTACCTCCCGAGCGCAGCACCGATGCTCAACCCAGCCCAAGTCCCAATCGCTCCCAGGAGAACTGCCATGACTACCCTCACCATCCAGGACCTGCCGGTCACCGAAGAACTCGACAGCCGCGCCATGCGCGCCGTGCGCGGCGGCTACGTGCCCTTCCTGCCGGTCTTCAGCGCCGTCAAGATCGACTCCACCTTCAACGCCTCGCAACTGATCGGCCAGACCCAGAACGTGGTCAACATGAACGGCAACAACGC
>NZ_JBYOJU010000099.1:0-6508 GCF_057798855.1 Cupriavidus sp. 96C5-1
GCCGTTAGGCACCATCAGCAAAGCAACCCCTGCTTCCGCACTCCCTTCTGGCGGCGCCTCGTGTAACTGCGTGGCGATCAGAAGTAGAGGCAAGGTTGAATCGCGGTCCAGCCAGTCGTCAGCCAGCATCAATCCCCGCGACGAGTCCGGGCACGCCAGATCACAGTCCAGTCCTGACAGACCGAGTAAATCCAGTCGTTGCCGCAACTGCAACAGGCGGTCCTGCGCACGTGTCGGCGAGCCATCCACCAGCCGGACCGCGGGAGCATGGCGATAACCTCGTTGCTGCAACTCCCTGACTGACTCCACAACTGGCCCGAGCAAGAAATCGACCAACACGTCGAACCGGTCCGACGGCGCTCCTGCCTCGGCGCCATCCTCGCCTCCCTGCACGCTCAATAATTCATCCCAGTCTGGCAGGCGGCTATGGCGGACAAGCCCGGCGCCCACCCGCGGGGGTTGCGTAGCCAGCACCGTTTTGGACGATGCCAGGAGCTGCGAAAGCGACAGGCCGTCGCCTGGAAGGCAATAGGAGGAAGCCACAATCTCCAGCGGCCTCTGTGACCGCGCGACCATTTCGCGCAATTGAGCATCGCGATGCTGGTTGTAGTACAGCGCACGCAGGTGCGCGCTCTCGTAGGCGTGCCTCGCCAAACCGAGCAGCAGTAAAAAAACGATCTGGGGCGCGACGGCAATGAGAAACCAAAACTCCGCCCCTTGCGCAGGCTTCTCGGATGGCCATGCCAGCAACACGGCGCCAGATCCAAGCACCGTGCAACAAAGCCAGAGCACCGCCACTCCCCGCGCGCCCGGCGGTTCCGGCAGCGGCTCGACGGGGCCAGCAAGGGCGTAGTCGATCGGCATCGTCAGCCCTTGCCCGCCGTGACCAACGATGAAATGACGCGGCAGCCACAAGCACACTTATGAAGGTGCAGCGCCACGGGCACACCCTTGTCGGTGAAATCAGGATCGCCTTCCGCAATGTATGTATCGCCGTGCAGCGCGCACTTCGCCGGGTCGCCCTGGCGGGCCGCTGCACGTCCCATAAAGCTCATATCCTTTGAGCCGGCCAGGACTTTGCCGCCCCTTTCAAGCTCGTCTCCCGCTCGGACAATTCCAAACATGGTGTTCGCCTTAGATTAAAAAATAAGAACAAATCAATACCATTAATATGCGCTCTTATAAATTACATCAATACCGATCTTTTTTCATATTAACAATACATGGCACTGGAATTACCATCACGACGCGCCCCGTCTACGAGCGAGCTCTCCCAACCTATTTTTCACCATCCTCGAAAACCATAGACGATATCGACTTTGCCACCTGGTCAAAAAATGAAACAGAAATTTTCAATCCAACCGACCCATTCTCGGCCGCACCAATAACAACATTACCATTACTAACAATACAAAATCTTATTGAATCGAGCACAGCATTGTTTCTTATATCCAGATATCCGACCAAAAATCCAGCCCAATTATCACCACTTAACGCACGAAACATCTTATTGCCTACCCCGTCAACATTTATCCATTTTTCTCCATCGAATTTCGCAGGGCATTTATATGAATTAGATTCGATAATTTGCCTCAATTCAGGCGACATATCATAACCTCTTCCGCTCGAATAAAACCATGAAAAATTCCCCGCACTTTCACACATAATTCCGAACCATTTATCATCTAGCTGCCCCATTTTTCTGAACGACCAATCATAGCCAGCCGACATTTCTGATTGAAAAAGATAAGCCAATCTATTTCCAGAGAGGCGTTGAGTAGAACGGTAAAAAATTACATCCGGATCGTTAAATCTGACATGCTCACCACGAGCAAGGTTCATAGAGAACCTGCACCGCCCCAAGCCAACAGAAATCCGGCGAGGCCCGTCCGCGAAAGGAGAGCTTCCAATTTCATTGCCAATCAGCGTCGGCACCTTTTCGTCGGCATATGCACCGCCTGAAATTATGACGAGCGCAAAGACAAAAGCTATAACCAAATAAAAATTTTTCAATATATCTCCCGACGCACATAATCTACAGGCATTAAACTTGTTGTTCCATCCACCTTATTGAAAACCGGAACATCCAGCAAAACAACTTGCGCGTTTTCAAATGCCAAAAAACGTGCCTGAATCCCCCAAATGGAGGAAAAACTACTAGAAGGCGATCCCGTGTTAACTGTGCCGGCAACCTTTCCAAATGCTCTATTTTCCGAGTAGCGCCTTTGACCACTATTTGTATTAAGTACCTTCAGCACTCCAATAGGCGACGAATAATACTCATCCGCTCCAGAAGAGGCACCAGACCACGCCCAATAGACGCCTGCACTGTCAGCAGCTTCAAACGCGCTTTTCGTGCTATCCCTTCTGGCAACAATCTCTGCTGAAACATGCGTTGACGTATCACTCAGAGAATTCGTAGGATCATACATCGTTTTAACATTATTAACCAAAGGCCTGTTATTATTAGCTTGAATGGTATGCTGCTGCAGACTAGATTTCGTCTGTGCATCCGTGACCAGCCCTCGAAATACCCAGTATTTAATATAGTTCTCAGCGTGAGTAAGCTGAAGGAATCCCCTTCCATCCCACGGCCTGTACCAGAAAGGTGATCCCTCATGATATTTTTGAAACCATTGAGTTTCCTGCGTTGCATTTCCAAAGAAACAGGCCATGCGCACTGGATTTTCCATGCCGTATTTTCGCAATGCCATGTTGAGTTCGCGTCTACGCGCAATTGCATCGCTATTGGTCTTCGATAATAGCGAACCAGCCCCATTTAAAGAAACTGCCGACCATATCCAATTCGAACCATTCTTATCAAATGTATTTACTGGGAGCAATTGCAAAATCTCATCACGGGATAGCCAACCACATTTCCTAAAATGCCGAATAAACGCAAGCGGATGGAAAAACCAAAATTTCTTTCCACCGCTGAGCGGGGTATTTTCCAGAAATTGAAGCTGCTTCTGGAAATTGATGAATTTTTCGTATCCATCTGGATCGATTTCCTTTCGTTTTCCAAAGAATCCATCCGGCTCATTCAACCCCTTGTAGCGCTCATCGTTCCCGTCCGCGTCCCATTCGCTGGGCGCGTGGCAAACAAATCCCTTCAGCTTCTTTCTCACCGCATCATTGCCCTGCACATAGGCGGCAAGCAGGTCCTCTTGCATATGCCCAGACAACTTCCTCTGCTCGGGCGTCTCCCCCGCCTCCACTACCTCCACGATCTTGCGAAGCTCGTCGTAGTCGCAAAGGCCATCCTGATTGAATGGTCCGTTGGCTTCCTGGATCTTCTGCCAGCCCATAAAGAACGGGAAATCCGCGTCGGAGAGCTTCCGAATGGCATCCTGATTGATATCAATATAGCCCTGAGCACCACTTGCGTCATAGGTCGCCGCCACCCAAGTCTTGCGGGCTGCAGTTGGCAAGGTCGGCTGGTCCGTACCCAAGATTCGGCCAAAGCGCAGCAGTTCGTATCCGTCGCTCGGGCACTGCGGGTAAAGAGCCATTGCGCGCTGATACAGCTTGTACTCGTACCCGGTGTATCGGTCTCTCACCGGTGCGGGCGTCAAGGACGTGAGCTTTCCATCCTTCTCGATCCACGATCGCGTGTATCGCTCGCCCCTGTAGAAGTACGCCTCGACATACAACTTGCTATTTGCATCAATCGTGCCATCTTTTAGTATCGGGAAGAATTCTGAAGCCGTGGCAGGCTGGTCAGGCGGCACACTGAAGAATGCCTGTTCACCCGGAATGAGAAAGTAGCTGTGGCCCCAGTAGTCCTTCGACGCTGGCGTAGTCGGATTCTTCTCATCAAGCTGTACCTGATGCCCAGTCTGGGCAAACCATGCGTTGAAATCCTCTTCCGTCATGAAGATTTCGAAATGCAGGTGCGGAAGACCATGGCAGCGCCCCCAGTACCCCAATATGTCCTTGCGATAGACCCTCCTGCCATTCCCGGGTTGTACACCATTGCTTGGATGCAGCAGCCAGGCGGGCAAGCTGCTTGGAGAGCTGTTTGCGGGCGGGTTGGTCGGTTGTGCGGCAATGCTCTGCTGGTTGTTGATGTCCAATAGATGCATGTACAGAGAGTAGAACGTGAGTGTTCTACTTTCGCCGGTATCGGTTGTATGCTTGAGCAGCACGAAACCGGTATTGGAATTCAGGTCCGGACTGCCATCGCTCTTTGTTTCTCCATCCGTGATAGCTTTCTGGCTCACCCTATACGCTATCACCTCCCCGTCGGCAATCGCACGCACCGGTTCCGTTTGCTCGGCTGGTGCCAAGTGCATACCGCAATGCCAGCGACGATCCATCGCTATCGGATACGTCCCGTGATGAGCCAGTTCGTATTGATCGACCATATCCATCATCGGATCCGTCTTAGTGGAGTCGGTCGAACTGGAGCCGTCAGCTGGGAGAAACGGGGGACTGATAATCATGATCTTAGCGAGACGAAGGGTATTGGTTGGAGATTTTCAGGTCGCTTTTTGGCAGTGCCGGCATTGCCGGATTCACACTTGCAGGCCCCTCGAACGTGAACGACGCCGCTTTAATCTTAAAGTCGCCGGGACAGATGATCTCGATGCCGCCGTTCTCGATCTTCACGCAAGCACCTCCGCTAGCTAGTACCACTCTCTTCCGGCCTACCACCGACACGTCCTCGCTAGCGCTTGCCACTCGCAGCTGCTTTTCGGCAAACAGGTCCAGCCCATCGTTCTGCGCCTGAATTTCGACCTTTCCCTTTGCGGCGAATAGCTTGAGGCCCAGCTTATGCGCACACATCGAAATGAGATCACCTGCAGCCACTGTGATACGTTTGACCGCGCTTATGTCAACACTCTTGCCAGCCACGGCCGAAATATTTCCTCCCGCCGCTAGCTGAACGCCTCGCTCTGATACGACGCCGACCGACGCCGGTGCACTCATCAGCAACGACGACGAGGCGAGCTTGGTCAGATCGCTGTTTCCTTGCTGCTGCACATCTGTGTCAGAAGGGATCGCCTTGGCCTGTTGAGAGGAGTTTGCCAGTGCCCGAGCAATCTCGAGGGCCTTCTGCAATTGGGCAATTGTTTCCTCCATATCCAACTGCTGCCCGCTTGCATTGGCTCGGTCATAGGCAGTAACGTGTAGCCCCT
The DNA here is from genome assembly GCF_057798855.1 of Cupriavidus sp. 96C5-1. Classification (NCBI taxonomy): domain Bacteria; kingdom Pseudomonadati; phylum Pseudomonadota; class Betaproteobacteria; order Burkholderiales; family Burkholderiaceae; genus Cupriavidus; species Cupriavidus sp. 96C5-1. Next base: position 5,142 of record NZ_JBYOJU010000099.1, read on the forward strand.
TGCCGCCGCGAATCGCCCCCCAGCCAGACGTTCGCAACTCAAACCCCTCACCCCGCTTCTGCCGCTTGCCATCGACGAGGTAGCCCATGTTCAGCTGCGTCTTGCCCCCGTACTCGGTGGAGATATGGATGAATTCCTGCCCCTCCCAGTCCTCCATCATCACCATGTTGTTGCTCTGCGTGACGATGGCATTGCGCGACAGCCAGCGGTCCTGGTTGGTGATCAGGTCGGCGTGATGGCTGTGGTGGTGCACATGGGCGATGTATGGCTTGTTCGGATTGCCGTCGCGGAATGCGATTGCCACTTCCGTGCCATCGATCAGGGGGAAATGGAAGCCCGTCTGCAGCGCGCCCGCGAACGGCTTGGCCAGGCGCAGCGGCACGCTCTCGCCGCCTGCGCTCCACTCGTCGAAGTCCACGTCGAAACGCACCACGTAGTGGCCGTGCTGGGTCAGATAGGCATATTTGTACTTGCCCGGCGAGGTGATCCGGGCGCTGAGCGTGCCGTTGATCCTGGGCCAGCTGGCTTCATTCAGCCGCAGGCGGAAGCGCCGGTCCGACGGAATGGCTTTGTAGGTATTGCGATAGGCCGCATCGCGCCCGCCGCTGTGGGTGACTTCGATGATCACCTGACCGTTGGGCGCATCGGGCAGCGTCCGGTCCATGCGCAGGATGCGCGCGAGCCGCAGCTCCAGCACGTTGCTCTCGCCCTCGTAGATGACCTGCCAGGCGATCGCCGCCTCGTGGCGCAGTTGCGCTTCCCATTTGGCGCTCTCCTGGTCCAGGTGGTGAGTGCCGTAGACATAGGGCTGGCCGTAGGTCGTCTTGTCCTTGCGGGCGACGTTGGCCTCGGCCTTGAAGCGCTCCCAGGACTGGTCCGGGTTGTAGTCGGCGACGAGATAGGAGGCCGGCACCGTGCGCGCGTGGGTCTGGATCGCGAAGACGGTTTCGGTGCCGGATTCGAGGCCGGCGGTTTCCCGGTAGGGCACGCGCAGTTCGGGCAGGTAGAGATAGTGGTCGATGTCGTCGCCGAACACCACCATCTCGCCGAACTTGCCGGGCTCGAAGTAGCTGTAGAGGCCTTCCTGCTCCATCAGCAGCCGGATGTAGTCCCAGTCGGACATCTGGTATTGGAAATGGAAACGATGCTCCGGGTATTTCCGGCGGGTCTTGAAGCGGAACTGATGGCCCGCCAGGCCGTGCCGGCGCAGGATGGCCTCGATGATCTGCGGGGCGGTCTTGTGCTGGTAGATGCGGCTGGCGTGCGTGAGCCTGAGGCGCGCGACCAGCGGCTCGATCACGATCTGGTAGGCGGAGAAGTCCTGCGTCTGCCGGGTCTTGCTGAAGCACGTAATGCAGCCCGCGAAC
>NZ_JBYOJU010000100.1:0-6407 GCF_057798855.1 Cupriavidus sp. 96C5-1
GCGCACAGGCCGAGGCGTGCGAGGCGTGGCTCGACGACGGCGCGGTAGCGGGTGCGTCGAAAGCCGGAGTCGCGTTGCTCGAAGGTACTGACGAGACCGTGGACACGGCGCACGGGCCGCGAGCCGTGCCAGAGGGTGAGCAGGGCTGGGCGGTCGAGCACCTGGTCGAAGTCGATGTCGGGGGCGTGGCTGGCGAGATCGAGTTCGAGGCGGTCGAGCTGTGAGAGGCCTTCGTCGAGGGTGAACGCGACGACGTCGAGGTCGATCTTGCCGTCCGTGCCGTGGATGGCGAAGGTGAAGCGCAGGTCGGATTGGGTGGGCATAACGATGCTCCAAGGAAAGGTACGGCGCGCGGTGTACTTCATTGCGGCACGACGCGTGGCCACGGTCTGTTTCTCTTTCTTGCTAGGCGGCTTTGTGCAACCGGCCAGTGGTACGAGGAGACAGATCACGTGGCGCATCGGCTCAGGTCTTCGGCTTGCTACGGGGCGGGCTGGCCAGGAAGGCGTCCAGCCCTCGGCGCTCGGCTTCCGCCTGTTCCCGGGTGGGGCTGCGATAAGCGGTGGGCTTGGGCGGCGCGGGTGGCACCGGTGGTGCAACGGCACCGCCGCGCGGGCGAATCGAGCCGATGATGGCGTCCCAGACGCCGATGGCTTCGTGGTCGGTGTATTCGGCATCAACGGCGGGAGGGGGCGGGGGACGTTGCCAGAGTGGCCGTTCCCAATAACGAGGGACAAAGGAGGGCAGGCTCCAGCGGACTAGGTCAACGGGCGCATCGGGGTCGAGGGTGCGGCGTTTGGGGCCGCCGCCGGACATCGTCACGGACAGTGTCGGTTGAGCCAGCGATGGTGTCGCGCGATACGTTTCCGCCATGAACTTGAATAGCCGATGGTCCTCGCCTCGAAAGGCGACCAGGACCTGTTCGGAGGCCATGGTCGCGATCGTCAGCGGACCTTGCTTCAACAGCTTGTAGGGATAGCCGATATCATCGGCGTCCTGCTTGAAGCGGGGGATCAGTCGTTGCTTGGTATTCGGGGTGATGGCACTGAGGTAGATCTTCAGGCTGACGTTGGATGCAGGCAGGTAATACGTGATGGAAGCCGACTCGTGGTCGTGATTCCCGCGGATGATGATTGGTCCGAGCGCGAAGCCCGGGCCCGCTCGCTCCGGATCGGCGATTTTCTCGATGGATGAAGCAAGGGTCTTGATGCGTTCCGCCACGGGGGCGATGACGCCATCGTAGGCTTCGGCCTTGATCATCACATAGACACCCTCGAGCCATCGATGAAGCTCCTGGATTTCAGCGGAATTGCCATCGGTGCGGCGCTGATAGCGGAGCAGGATCTGTTGCGGATCAAGCGTGGTGGATTCCAGAAGCATGGAGCCGCCGGTACGCGTATTGCCCACGGCTCGGATCAGATTTGCTCGGCGGGCTACCTCGGACGCGAACAACTGCGGCGTGATGCGCTCGGCCAGAATCCTGACGGAGACGGCCTTATGGTCGGCGCCGAGCCCGTAGTAGAACGTCACGTCGCTGCCGGTGCTGTAGTTCCAGCTCTTGGGCAGATCGATCAATTCCCGGCCCATGGCCCAGGTACGCATATCGGTGGTCTGTGCGGTCACGGTTTGTTTCCCCTTCTCGCGAGTCGGCTCTGTGCAACCGGCCACGAGCCAGGAACAGAGCAGCACCAAGAGGATGATTATTGGATGCATGCTGGCTTGGTGGCTTGCGCCGCGATCTTGATCACGCTGTACAGCGTGACGGCCTGGGCCCGCGCATTCAGATAAGACTTTTCATGGTCGAAGCCGGTCAGGCGGAACTGGTAACGGACCTGGCTGCTCTGGGCTTGCTGCTGAGGCGCACGCCCCGAGGCTTCCGGCACGGTGCCGTCACCGATGCCGTCCTGCATGCGGCAGCGCAGCTTCCAGTGCGCTGCCGCCGTCGGTCTCCGGTCACCGGGATGTTGAGTGCCCGCACGCTCCGGCAGGTTGAGGAGTACCGGGTTGCTGCCGCCGCCGATGACCGCGTCCGTCTCCATGTCGGAGAAATCGCTACCCGTCAGGGAGCCTTGACTCTCTTGGGGATAGCGAGGCCGCTTCATGTCCCAGGTGATGGAATCAAAGCTCGGCTGGCGGGCGTCTGCTCCATAGTATGCGTAGGTGGATGTGTGATAGAACAAGCCAAGGTCGCGGTGGAAGTCCTTGGCAGCCGTGATGTTGTCGGCGAACGTCTGCCATGTAATCGGTGCGCCGTTCTCTGGCGACAACCACTCCTCCCGCATCAATCCCCACCAACGGTCGCGACGAAGATAGATTTCTTCATAGGGGTCCATGGCCGGCCAGGTGGGCATGATTGGCTTGCCTTGCTCGTCAAAGAGCCGCAGCCAACCCGGGCGGTATTGCGTGGTGGGAAGCAGTTGCAAGGCGCCGGGGGCCTGGGCGAAGACGGCACTGATTTCGCGGCCGGTGGGGCCGATGACCTTGCTGGCCATGAAGCTTTCCTCGCGCATCCCGAGCTTGCAGCGGCGATAGGCGACGGGTGCGCCGTTTGCCGGCATGACGCCGTGCACGATGCCCGCGATGCACTCGCTCATGCCCGGCAGCCGGGCGCATTGCCGGGCGACCAGGCCGCCCATCGAGTGTGTGACCAGGATGACCTGCTTGCAGGCGTCGCCATATTGTTGGATGACTTGCGCGATACGTTCAGCCAGACGCTCGGCGGCATCTTTGTTGGAGGCGAGCCAGTTATAGCCGCAGGCGTGTATGGGCATGCGGTAGAGTGAGCGCGCCAGGAGGTCGTCGGAAAGCATGGTCGGTAGTCCTTCGCTTTCTACCAGGTCTTGCAAGGCCGGCATCCGGATCGGAGCGCCAGGTTTCAGCCGAGGGGGGGAGCTCGCGTCGAGCGTCTCGAGTTGATCTGGCTCGACGTGGAACTGTGGCCATCGATGCGGCAGGAAGTCATTGTTCAGGGTCGCTTCCAGGTGCAGCAAGAAATCGTGGTAGCTGGTTTCGCTCACTTCGCCCCAGCCGCGCGCACGGTAGAGCTCAGCCAATTGCGCCTGTTGTCCTTGTTCATCGCTTCCGGACGTTGGGCGCACGGATCCCGCCTGACGCTTGGGAACTGCCCCACCGTCATCGATCGTCACTCGATCAGGATGCAGTATCTGCTGCCTCTCGCCTGCTGCTACGCCGTTCCATCTACGAAACAGCCAAAAATTCTTGTTGAACGATCCGGCATCAAGTCGCCAGACGGGAAGGCCATCACCGTTCTCTGCGTCAGGCACCGTCATAAGATTCGTTCCCATAATGCCCGGCACAAAGATCACCGGCAGCACAGCCTCCGGAGGGAGATGGCACTGCACGGCATCGGTACGGTCGCTGGGCGACAGGTTCCATGCATGCTGAGGCTCGCCCTTGGCGTTGTAGCTGCCAGGGGCCGTGCGTGTGTCCGTCTTGGCTTCGGTCATGAGATCATCCTTGTGTCGGAACATGGAAGGCGGATGGCGTCGCGGCATGCCGCAGCATGGACGCCAATCGCTTATCGCAGGCTGCAATCGAGGCCGTCTTTGCGATGCGCTGTCGTACGCCGTGGTCACGCGCGCTCGGCGGGGTCACGGTGCTTCTCCCGTGGACTGGGGTGAGGTGATAGTGAAGCGGTAGACGTTGCCGGCTTCGACGAAGCGTGCGGCGACTTGCCTGGAGGTGGCGACGAATCCCTGCCCGCGGAGTCGGTACTCGGTGAAGACCACACCATCTGGCACGTCACGCTGCAAGGCGTAGTCGTAGGTGACACGCGGGAAGGCGATGTCGCCCCCGATGCGGCGGATGCCAAGACACGAGGCGAACAGGCTGGGTAGCTTGAAGAGTTGCGGCGTGCTCCCTGTCCGGATCAGGTAGACGGCCATATGACGCGCCGCGGTACCGCTGGCGGAAGACGGTGTGTTTTCCAAGCAGACATAGCCGTTGGCAAAATAGACCTCCGTGCCGCGGCCCAGGTCGTCAGGCGTCGTGGACTCGCCAGGAAAGAGCCGCGCGCGGGTCAAGCGGAGCTTGCGGCCATTCAGTTGGATATTGCCGTCGGCTACCTTGACCGACTGCCGATGGCCGTTTGCGATGCCCTCCCATCCCTGTTGCACGGTGTTGTCGGGATAGAGACTGTAGGATTGGAGCGTTTTGCTGTCGCGCGCGTTGAACAATGCTCCGGACTGCGACGCATAGTAGCTTTCGTAGCCGTCGAAGATGGGGGATGCGCTGGCTATCGGGGCCATCAGCGTCAACGCGCACCATGCGTATCTGTATTTCATCGGTAAGCCTTCCCGCCAGTGGCTTCTAGGTAGTCACTGTCATGAGTCCAGAAAATGGTTTGGCCGTGCGCCGCGGTAGACACCCAAACGTACTCGTACTTGCCACGCACTTTGGAATTGACTTCCTTGCCGGTCTTCTTGTTCGCCACCTTCCAGTAGATCGTGACGGGCTTGCTTACGGGATCCACGTTGAAGATGTTGTGGGCTTCATCGCCGTAGTAAAAGCCGTCTTTGCGCTTGGGGTGCTTAGCCTTGGTGCGGAAGTCCAGACCGTCCCACCAAAACGCGCCATTGGATGGGTCCGTTCCAGTGTTGGCCAAGGCACTGATGGCATGCTGCAACGCTGCTGTCATGCCTTTATTCTTGGCAATCTGGGCATCGCTGGCGTCCATCAGTTTTTGATACCTCACATTGCCGTCGCTGACGGCGTAGGTGTAGTTCGGGTCGGCCGCGAGCAATTGGTCCACGGTTTTTCCGCCCCAGGCCCGGGCGCGATTCGCCACGGCGTAAGCAATGCCACCGATCTCGTTCGGGTCGTCGGCAACGGATGCTTCGCCGTAGGCAATGGCTGCAAGCTTGCGCGTTTGCTTGTCGATTTGCGTCATGATTGCGGGATCCAGAAAATCACTTTACTGCGCACGGACATCGGCAGCGCCACGGTGCGGCCCTGCGCGTCCAACTCGTTGTCGAACAGCTTGGTCTGTTCAGAGTCGACCCGATAAGCCAGGGCAGCTGGGCTGCCGTCATCATGTTCGGCGTGATAGAAGTACGCGAGATCGCTGTCAGATAGCTCATTCGCCGCGGGATTGGGCTGCTCTTGTGAGGACGGCCATTCCAAGGCGATGCGCTCGGTTGTCATGCCGCGCTGCAGGCTGACATAGCCCTCGCCATCGGTTCGTCCCTCGATGCGGGTGCCATCGGCGCGAATCATGACATACCGACGGTTCTTGGCCGGCGACCCGTTCGGAAGCAAGGCCTGAAACCGCTCGTCGAACGGAGACGTATCCCACGCGTTGAATGCCGCCGACGTGCTGCTGGGGCCGATAAAGTCATAGCTGCCGGCCTTGGTGGTGAAGGCGCCCGGCATGCCCAACTCGATATTGCCGCCTTGCAGCTTGATGTAGACGCCGCCGCACAAGAGGGTGATGTGCTCCTTCGCCGCGACGATGACGTGGCTCTCGCTGCTGGTCACGTCGACGCTTTGATCGGCTTCGAGGCGCATGACGTTGTGCTGGGCCTGCAACAGCATCTGGCCTTGATGGGCGATGTGGCACACGTCACCGTTCTGCGCAAAGGTGCTGATGCCGTTGCGGGCGTGGATCAGCGCGCGCTCGCCGGCGCTGAGCTGCAGGTTGCCTTGCGCGGCAGCATCGATGTGTTCGCCTGCGCCCAGTGCGAGGGTGCGCGGGGTACCGGCGGCGATGCCGCCGGGCGCGGACAGCGCGAGCAACGGCTTGGTGCCGTCACCACTGCCGTTGGCCTGGTCGTTGGCGCCATGGCCCATATCGCGCACGGCGTCGGTCAGGCCTTCGCGCGGCTTGGCGTCGTGAGGTAGCCCCTGATGCTGGCCGGCGTAATCGCCCAGCGCCTTGGCGAGCTGGAGCGCGGCGTCGAGCGTGGCGACGATGGCCTCGCGGTCGAGCTGGCCGCCGGCCGCATCGCGCTGCGCCTCGGCGGAGAGCAGCAGGCCCTGGGCGGCGCGCAGCGCGCCGTGCAGATCGGTGCGCAGCTCGAAGCCTTCGCCGCGCGGGCCGCCGCCGTCGGGTCGCGGATGGGTGAGGTAGCCGAGATGCAGGGCGCTGGCGCCATGGTCGTTCATCAGCGCGGCGCTGATCTCGTTGGTGGTGTCGTCCAGGCGTAGCTCGCTGGCGCGCTGGCCCTTGTGCTCCTTGCTCTTGATGGTGCTGAGCACTTGATGCTTGGGCAGCGCGTAGGGCGTGGGGTTGGTGACGCGGTAAATGCGCGCGGTGATGATGGGTTGGTCAGGATCGCCGTCGACAAAATCGACAAGAACCTCCTGGCCGATGCGCGGCAGTGCGAGATGGCCCCAGCGGGTGCCGGCCCAGCCGTGGGCGGGGCGTATCCAGCAGGAGTGGCGGCCGA
>NZ_JBYOJU010000101.1:0-6396 GCF_057798855.1 Cupriavidus sp. 96C5-1
AGAACCTGTTTCAAAAAGACCAGCTGGGTACTGTTAACCGCAAGGCGAAGCTGTTAACCTCGTCCGTTGTGACAACAGGATAGAGAGGATGGGCAAGCCGATCATCGACGACGAATTGTGGGCATTGATCGAACCGCTTCTGCCGCCAGCCAAGCCGCGGCGATTCCGGTATCCGGGTCGTATGCCGGTGTCGGACCGGGCCGCATTGACCGGCATCCTGTTTGTGCTGAGAAGCGGCATTCGCTGGAACGAACTACCCATCGAAATGGGCTGCGGCTCCGGGGTCAGTTGCTGGCGGCGGCTGCGCGACTGGCAAAGCGCGGGGGTATGGGATCGCCTGCACGAGATCTTGCTGGCAAAGTTGCGTGCAGCGGACCGCATCGATTTCTCGCGCGTCATCATCGACTCCTCTTCAGTTCGGGCGGTTGGGGCGGGCCAAAAACAGGACCGAACCCCACCGACCGCGCGCGACCCGGTTCCAAGCACCACGTCGCTACCGACGCCAACGGCACGCCGATTGCGGTCATCCTGACCGGCGCGAACCGTAACGATATCACCCAGCTTTTGCCTCTGATCGAAGCGATTCCTGCGATCCGGGGATGTCGAGGCCGTCCCTTGCGCAAGCCAGGTCGGATCTACGCAGACCGCGCATACGACCACGACAAGTATCGTCGACCGCTTCATGCTGCCGGCATCCCGACTTCGATCGCCCGGCGTGGTCAGCCCCACGGTAGTGGACTCGGCAAGATCCGCTGGGTCGTCGAGCGTACTCATGCCTGGTTGCACGCATTCCGTCGTCTGCGCACCCGCTTCGAGCGTCGCGCAGACATTCACGAAGCTCTTCTCAAGCTGGCCTGTTGCCTTATTTGCTGGCGCACCCTTCAGCGTGAAGAGAGTTCATTTTGAAATGAGTTCTAAGGGCAAGATCGCCAGGTCGATATCGCGCCGTTGGAGGGCATCGAGCAGTTGCATGAATGGAGCGTCGGTGACCCGGATTGAGACATTGGGCGCCATGCCACGGAATTGGTGTATGGCATCGGGTAACAAGGTCATCAGGCCAGAGTGGATGCTGCCCACACGCAGTTGCCTGGCAGCGCCGATGGCGGCGGACTGCAGATCGGCCTGTGTGCGGCGAAGATCTCCGAGGATCCGCAGCGCGTGATCCTTCAGGATTTCTCCAGCAGGAGTGAGTTGCAGCTTGCGCCCGCGCGTCAGCAGGGTCACGCCTATGGCCTCTTCCAGGTCCGACAGCCAGTGCGAAACCGCAGACTGGGTCATGTGCATGCTGACTGCCGCCTGCGTTAGCGAACCGGATTCCGTGAGCACCAGGAAAGTCTCCAGATGCCGAAACTTGAGGCGTCGAGCCCAGGCGATGTCGTGGCTAGGTGTTTGCATGAGTAAATACTAATGGATTCCTCGGGATATTTCATTCGCGTATCTGTCACCAACAGACCATACTTTTCTAGCCGTATAGGTTGTTCCATGCGCTCCCAACCACTTTTTTGACAGGATGCACTATGAAGATTCTCTCATTCCGGTTACATACGATCCGGGCGCTAGCGGCTCTATTGGCTGGCTCGGCCATTGCTCTGATGGCGCCCGCTACGGCACACGGGACTGGCGCGTGGCCCACGCGAGGGCTGACCTTGGTACTGCCTCAAGCGGCGGGCGGTGGGGTGGATACGGTATCCCGCCTCTGGGCTGAATTCGCCACCAAGCAACTCGGCCAGCCCGTGGTGGTGGACAACAGGCCCGGCGCCGGTGGCGCCATTGCCGTGCAGTATGTGGCGCGCCAACCCGCCGACGGCTATACGTTGTATGCGGCCAGCGTGGCTCAAATGGTACTCAACAAGTTCACCTATAAGACTTTGCCTTACAACCCCGACCAGGATTTCCGGGGGGTGGCCATGCTCACCACCAACTCCTTTCTTCTGGTGGCATCCCCGCAGTCAGGTATCAAGAACTGGGGGGATTTGACCCGCTTGGCGAAGGCACAGCCGGCCAAGCTGAACTTCGCATCGGCTGGCAAAGGCAATTCAACCCATTTGGTCATAGAGATGCTCGCGCAGCAACTCGGCATCAAGCTGACCCACGTGCCCTATCAGGGTGAAGCCCCAGGGTTGATGGGTGTCATGAGCGGCCAGATTGACATAATGGCTCCTGTGCTGGGTACCGGCATGCCCAACGCCGTCGCAGGGCGTGTGGTGCCACTGTTGATATTGGGCTCCCACCGAGTGCCGCAGTTGCCTAACGTGCCCACGGCCAAGGAGGTTGGCCTTGCTGGGTTCGAGGACATCGGCTGGCTGGGCCTCGCGGTGCGCACAGGCACGCCAGAGCCCGTAGTGGCGCGTCTGCACCAGATCACACAGCAGTTTCTGGCCGATCCTGTTGTCGTGGATCAACTGAGCAAGTTGCAGGTGGATCTGATGCCCGGCCCTGCCGGAGCCCTGCATACCTATATCGCTAAGGACACCCAGCGCTGGGGACGCGTGGCCAAGGATCTGGGCCTGGCCAACGATTGAGCAAACGGTTGCAGGGCCATCACTGGGGAAGCGCTCCGGTGATACCACGATTCACGGGGAAAAAATGATGAGAAAAACGTATCGTGCCATGGTTTGCGCGCCACAGCCTGAAGCCGCCGAAGCAGGCCTTGACATCTTGATGGCGGGCGGCAACGCCGTGGACGCGGCCGTGGCGACGGGGCTGGTCCAAAGCGTGGTCGATCCACTCATGTGCGGCATCGCGGGCTTTGGCTCCATGGCAGTCTACCTGCCGGAACGCCAGACTCACCTCTACTTGGACTTCCACGCGCGCGCACCAAATAGCGCCCGGGCCGACATGTGGGTATCCCACCTGCGCGGAGAGGCGCGCGATGGCTTCGGCTTCATCCTCAAGGACTATGTGAACGAACTAGGCTACGAGTCCATCGCGGTGCCCGGCACGCTCAAGGCGTTTCATGAAGCACAGCGCGAGTATGGCGTATTGCCTTGGGCCGCAGTGGTACAGCCAGCTATAGATTGGGCACGCCGGGGCTGGACGGTGCGGCCACACGTGCGCGACTTCTGGAGCATGGGGGGCGAGATGGGTCACGCACCTCACTCAGAACGTCTCGTTTGGTCCAAGAGCGGTAGAGCCCTCTATTGCCGCGACGATGGCACGCCCAAAGAAGTCAATGAGCGTGTTGTCAACCCCGACTATGCCGACACGCTCGAATTGATAGCACGCGAAGGTGCCGATGTGTTCTACATTGGCGAACTGGCGCAGCGCATGGTGGAGGATATCCGCAGGCATGGTGGTCGTATCAGTCTCACGGACCTGGCTAACTACCGGGTCCTGCGCCACAAGCCATTGCGCGGCACGTATCGGGATTATGAAGTGACCACCAATCATCCACCGGGCGGCGGCGTGATGTTGTTGCAGATGCTTAATGTCCTCGAGAATTTCGATCTTCGGGCGATTGGCCACAATACGGCGGAGTACTTACGGGTGATGTCCGAGACGATGAAGCGTTCATCGGCAGATAAAGACCGATACCTGGGCGACCCGGCATTCTTCAACGTCCCGTACGAACGGTTGGTCGATAAAGCGCAGGCCGCCCGTTATGCCGATGCCATCAAGCGTGGTGAGGTCGCACATGTGCCGCGCGTCAATGCCGGCACGCCGACCAAGGATACCACCCAAGTGAGTGTCGTCGACAGGTCCGGCAATTGTGTATCCATGACCCATTCATTAGGTTTGCCTTCAGGCGCCATTACAGACCACCTTGGCTTCATGTACAACGGCTGCATGGCGCAGTTTGACCCAAGACCTGGTAGTGCGGCGTCGATTGCGCCGGGCAAGGCACGGTTTTCATCCATGTGTCCGAGTATTCTGTTCCAAGAAGGCAAGCCGGTCATGGTCATCGGCGCACCAGGCGCGACGCAGATCGTCATGGGCGTGCTCCAGGCCATCCTGAATGTGCTGGAGTTCGGTATGAACATGACCGAGGCCGTAAGCGCGCCCCGATTTTCGTCTACCAGTGATGTCATCGACATCGCCAACCGCATTCCCCATCGGGTTTCACAGGCACTCGGGGCCATGGGTTACGAGGTATTGCGTGATGCGCGCACATATGGCTTCGCATCGATCCATGGCATCCGCGTCACGTCAGAAGGACTGGAAGGCGGCGCCGATCCGAATCATGACGGTTGTTGGATGGGGTTGTAGGCTGAAGGCTTGGTCAACACGAGCCGTCGCTGGTCATCGGCACAGAGATACAACCAAATGATCGCAAGAGACATTGCGACGATAGGTATCAGATTTTGAAAAACGGAAAGGTAGTGGGATTTGAGGGCGGGCAATCAGTCGCCCTTGCAAGGCGCCCCCGCCCGGGACCCGGTTGGCGCCCGGGTCGGCCGGATGGCCGCGCGATCACCGCCGGCGGCACCGGCAACCGGCGCAGCTTGTTGCCCTTACCTAGTAATTCCAGCCACCAGCCTTCGATTCGTGCCCGGGTACCTGGCCGTGGCAGGCTGACCCACTCCAGGTGGGCGGCAGCGCGTCGAGTTGGGCCAGCACGAACGCCAATTGGCCTGGGTCAGGCTGTGGACCCCAAATCCAGTGCCGACTGGGCCTCGCGCGGCACGTGGATGCCGGCTAGAACGGTCGCCCTCCGCCACCTCGGCGAGCCTGACCAGCGCATCGAGCCCGGCTTCGCGATCCTGGGCACGGATCTTGGCCGCGCACTGCCTGGACGTCTAGCGCCGCGCGCCTGGGCAAAGAACTCGTCCGCCGTCTTCAAGAAAGGCCTCGACCAGCTGCCCGGGCACCTGATGGGTAATCGGCTGCGTCTTCGGTCGGGGTGGGATGCTCAATATGTCGCCTCACTGGTCAGGGGTTCGATGATGAAATGCGCCGCGGCATAGCTGGCGTTGCACTCCCACACGGCGGTGCCGTCGCGGAAGAAAGTGCACCAGCGGCCGTCGCTGACGCAACGTGCCCGAGGAAAGACTTCCTCATGGCCATTCAACATGGCCTGCATGTGGCTGGTCTCCCGGCATTTGGCCAAATACTCGCCGGCAGCCAATGGCTCGGGCATTGCCTTTCTTACCACGTGATTTTCCTCCTTAGAGCCGATCGGCTAGGTTCTGGAACGCCAGCCTGAAGGCCGCCCTCGCTGCATTGTGCACCAGGGTGACCAGTACGTGCTGGCGGCGGGCGGCGGGCGGCGGGCGGCGGGCATACGTTTGGCACGCGCACCCGCCGTCCGGCGCTACCTTCTGCCGGTGCGGATCAGATCGATATCCGCCCTATCGCGCGTAACCGCTGCTCGGACCTTCTCATGTCGGTCGCCGCCCAAACGTCGGCGACGATGCGCTCCGTCAGCGAGTTGATGCCGGCCTCTTTTGTTCGGATCAGATCCGCTCTCCCCAGGTATCCGAAGCATGGTGGCTCCGAGACGTACTGGCTCGTCGTCATTGCGCCTTCTCTTCACGGAAGAACCGCTTCATCGTTGCCATGCGTCGTGCATCCTCAGTGGTCACGTAGCAGGTGGTGGTATCAAGCGAAGCGTGGCCCGCGTTCTGCTGCACCACCTCCAGCGGCGCCCCGGCCACTGGCGCGGGAGAAATATGGGTGTGCCGCATCCAGTGGGCGCTGGCGGACCGCAGGCGCGCCGCGCGTATCCACCAGGTCCAGCTCGCTCGCGCAGGCCTGGAAGAAGCGCTTGATCTGCCGGTTCAGCGTGGTTGCGGCCAGCGCGGCCTGCACGGTCGGTCTTGGCCCACGGCACCCGCTCGGCCTGGTCGGCGGCGTGCCCCAGCAACGCCTTGCCTCGCCGCCCGCGGTCCAGTTCGCAGCCGGGTAAGCGGCAAAGCCCCACGCCGCAAGGTACCGTCCCAGCGCATCGATCGCCGGAAGGCGTTGCCCCCGCTTTTGGATATAACGCCCCTCGTCCGAGCGTCAGAGAGACTTGAATCCTCCCGAACAACGCACTGCTCAGCGCACGATATGTGCCTCTGCTGACTTCTGCCCGCCATTCCGACGCCTCTCGATGTCGGTAGCTCCATGGCAGCGGTGCAGAACTCCCCGGTTATGACGCCCCCCTCACGCTCATACCGGTCGGATATATGCCGCACCGTTCCGTGCAAGTACTGGGCTTTGGCAATTCTGGCTACCTCACCCCGATACGACGCCTCATCCGCTTCCTGCTCGTCAGTCCAGGGCTTTGCCCCAGACCTCCTTCATACTCCCAGTCGCCTGGGAGACCCTTGACTCTGGCTAACATTTCCCCTTGTCAAGGGTGTCGGGGACTTGCCCCCTCAAGTGCACGGGGCATGCCTGCCTGCGCGCACCCGGGCGGCGGCATCAACGCACCGCGCTGGCCTCCGCCACCGCTACCGCCGTCATATTGACGAT
>NZ_JBYOJU010000102.1:0-5622 GCF_057798855.1 Cupriavidus sp. 96C5-1
CCTGGACCAGGATCTGATCTTCGTGACCTTCCTGATAGACGTTGCCCACCGAGTCGGCGGTGAAGGCGCCCTGCGTGATGTTGCCCTGGGTCTTGCCCTGGATGCTGATGTAAGCGGGTGTCGGCATGGTGACTTCCTTTTGCGTGTTAGTGATGAGGGGGGGCCGGGAGGCCGTCTTGCCAATGAATGGCAGTACCCCATAAGGCAAACACCGTGCCAATGGCGGTGATCGTCGTCTTTATCCTATATAAATCAATGGTTTGATGAGCGTGATGAGCATACGGGCCGCGACGCCATGGATGTTTGCGCCGTGGAAATGCGGCTTTTCTGCGGAAATCGGGCCATTAATGGCCCGGTGAATCGCTAAGGTATTGATTAATAGATGGATATAGGCGGGCCAAAAATGGCTCGTCGGGCCATTTTTGGCCCGCTTGATTTGCGTGGCGGTTCGATCCCGGCGGTGCAATGGGGAGGCTTTGGCCGTATAGACGTCCGTTGTGGCAGGCGATAGGCGCTGCGCACGCTTCGCTATCCTGAAGGTGTAGATGGCAACAGATAACGTTGGGAGTTCCTGGGAAAGTACTTTCCAACACCGACCTCAGCGGTGGGAGAATCGTTAGCCTTGGACACTTGGTGAGCTGCCCCAAGTGCAAGGGCATCTTCCCCATCGTCGGCGAGGGCAGCAGCTCAGATTCAGATGCGTTCTATATCGCAGTCGGTGGGGCGCACGTAAGATGCACAAGGCCCGCGTGTTTGCGATGGAACCCGTCAGCCCCGCGACACGCACGGATAGCGTTGCCATCGTTTCGATCCGGCGATCGGGGCGTTCCTGCGCCTGCTGGAAGCCGACATCTGCGCGGGGCGCCACCTCCAGGCACTGCCAGAGGACCTCGCGCAGGCCATGCTGGCGCATGCCGGCCATGCAGGCTGCGGTTACTACGAAAAAGACATTCGCACCGATCATGGACGCCTTTTTGATGAGGACGACGAGTAGGCGGCCCCTGGGTTGGCGACGGTGATCGAAGCCGCGGCGGCGCGGGCTCGCGCGCCGCTGTATGCCGCCGGTCGGCACTGGCATGTCATGTCGGCGTCGAACACGGACGGCTGGTCTATCAGGACGAGCGAGGCCTGATAGACCTGTCGGTGCCACGCTGTTCGGCCGCCACCAGTTCGACAATGCGGGGCTGGCGATCGCCATGCCGGTCGAACGGCTGGTCGGCGCGGCGTGCGAGATCGGCATGCGGGCCGAGGTGGCTTCCATAGCAAGGCCGCGTGGCATCACGGTCGTGCATCTTGTCGCTTGATTCTTATTCTATGTGCACTTATTATAAGCGCACATAGAATATGGAGGTTGGTCATGAGCAATCCAAATGTCTGGCGTATCGAGCACAGCATCGAGACCACTGCGTCGCCTGACGCTATCTGGCGGCTGTTCAGCGATGTGTCGGGCTGGGTGCGCTGGAATGCCGGCATCGCGGAGATCGCGATCGACGGGCCGTTCGCAGAAGGCACCTGGTTCACCATGACGCCGCCAGGCCAGGAGCCGCTGCGCTGCCGCCTGGTCGAGGTGCGCGAGGCTGAGAGTTTCGCCGACGAGACCTGCGTCGGCGATCTCGTCGTCGTGGTCGCGCACCGCATCGCGCCGCATGGCGGGGGCGCCCGCGTCACCTATGCGCTGGAGGCCCGCGGTCCCGATGCCGCTGAGATTGGCGCCGCGATTGCCTCGGACTTTCCCGATGTGCTTGCCAGCCTTGCGCGGCTTGCCGAGGGACGCGCGGCATGAGCGCGTGGCTGGGCGTGGTCAGCCGCGCGCATGTGCGGCGCGGCGTTGCCGGCGGCTTCGCGCAGCTATGCCATGGCAAGGCGCAGCCGCTGCGGCGGATGCGCCCCGGCGACTGGCTGGTCTACTACTCACCGTCCGAGGAGATGGGCGGCGCGCCGCTGCGCGCCTTCACCGCGATCGGCCGTATCGTGGACGACGAGGTGTTTGCCTTCGACATGGGCGGCGGCTTCGTTCCGTTCCGCCGCAGGGTTGGCTATGTTGACGCCATGGATGTGCCGATGGACATGATCAAGAACGAGCTTGCGCTCTGTGCCGCACCGAACTGGGGTATGGCGCTGCGCCGCGGCCACCTGCCGCTCGCGCCCGGCGATTTCGCGGTCATTGCCGCCGCCATGGGGGCTGACCTGGAGGCCGACTTGGGGTCGGTCAGTGGGTCGCGGGGGGCGGCATGACGCGTAAGGCCGTGCTGCCGCTGCCGAGCAAGGTGTCCGGGCCGGCGGAAAGCCCGGGCTTCCTCTTGTGGAAAATCTCCAATGCCTGGCAGCGCCGGCAGCGGCAAGCGCTACAGCCCTATGGCCTCACCCACTCGCAGTTCGTGGTGCTTGCGACCGCCACCTGGTTCGGCGCGGCCGAACCGCTGACCCAGGCGCGGATCGCGCAGCTCACCGGGATCGACCCGATGACCACCTCCCAGGTGCTGCGGGCGCTGGAGGCGGCCGCGCTGATCGCACGTGGCGACCATCCCACCGATCCGCGCGCCAAGGCGATCGAGGTCACGCGTGCCGGCCGCGAGCTGGCGCGCAAGGCGGTCGTGGTGGTGGAAGATTGCGATGCCGCGTTCTTCGCGCCGGTCATGGGGGATGCGGCGCGGCTGGTGAAGCTGTTCCAGGCGCTGGTGCAGGGCGACCAGGCCGATGCCGATCAAGCGTGACGATTCGCGCCTTGAAACGACTGCGGCCTGCTGATTGTCAGGTGATCTCGGCCGCGGCTGTTTTACCTGCTGCCTTTGCGTCGGTCGTCGAGTCGCTCAGCCCACGTAGCACATTCCCCGCACGGACACCGGCCCACCCCAACGCTGCGACCCACAGCCGGCGTTGCTGCCCCCGACCCAGGGGACGCCGCTATCGCCCCGGCTTTTCTCCGCTTTCTCGACGGCGCTGACGGCGTCGTTGTTGCCCGAACGCACCACGTCCTTGAGCGCCATCCCTTCGGCCAGGCGGCTCCATCCGAACCACGTTCATGTCGGCCATGAGGCCCCGGCAAACTCCGGCAAGCGGTTAAAATACGCGATTGGCTTTGTACCGCCAGGTGGCCATGTCCCGCCTCGCCCGCCCCACATTTGGAAGTAACCGTGAAAAACCCTGCAGAATCAACGACTAAGAAAGACCATATTCCAAATGTGGGATTTGTGAGCCTCGGGTGCCCGAAGGCTTTGGTCGACTCCGAGCAGATCATTACCCAGCTGCGCGCCGAAGGCTATGCCATCAGCGGCACCTACGACGGCGCCGATCTCGTGGTCGTCAACACCTGCGGCTTTATCGACGAGGCGGTGCAGGAAAGCCTGGACGCCATCGGCGAGGCGCTGGCCGAGAACGGCAAGGTGATCGTCACCGGCTGCCTGGGCGCGAAGAAGAACGCCGCAGGCGAGGACATCATTACCTCGGTTCACCCGAAGGTGCTGGCCGTCACCGGCCCGCATGCGCTGGGCGAGGTGATGCAGGCCGTGCACACCCACCTGCCCAAGCCTCACGACCCGTTCCTGGACCTGGTGCCGGCCGCCGGCATCAAGCTCACGCCCAAGCATTACGCTTACCTGAAGATATCCGAGGGCTGCAACCATCGCTGCTCGTTCTGCATCATCCCGTCGATGCGCGGCGACCTGGTCTCCCGTCCGGTGGCGGAAGTCATGCTGGAGGCCGAGAACCTGTTCAAGTCGGGCGTCAAGGAACTGCTGGTGATTTCGCAGGACACCAGTGCCTATGGCGTGGACGTGAAGTACCGCACCGGTTTCTGGGACGGCCGTCCGCTCAAGACGCGCATGACCGAGCTGGTCGCCGCGCTGGGCGAACTCGCCGCCAAGTACGGCGCCTGGGTCCGCCTGCATTACGTGTACCCGTACCCGCACGTCGACGAGATCATCCCGCTGATGTCGCAGGGCCACGTGCTGCCTTACCTGGACGTGCCGCTGCAGCACGCCCACCCGGACGTGCTCAAGCGCATGAAGCGCCCGGCCAATGCCGAGAAGACCATGGACCGCATCCGCGCCTGGCGCGAGATCTGCCCTGAACTGACCATCCGCAGCACGTTTATCGCGGGCTTCCCCGGCGAGACCGAGGCGGAGTTCCAGACGCTGCTGGATTTCATCGCCGAGGCCGAACTGGACCGCGTGGGCTGCTTCGCCTATTCGCCGGTCGAGGGTGCCACCGCCAACGACCTGCCGGGCGCCTTGCCCGACGAGGTGCGCGAGGAGCGCCGCGCGCGCTTCATGGAAGTCGCCGAGGAAGTGTCCGCCCGGCGCCTGCAGCGCAAGGTGGGCCAGACCCTGCGCGTGCTGGTGGACGAGATCAACCAGGACGGCGGCATCGGGCGTTCCTCGGCCGATGCGCCTGAGATCGATGGCCTGGTCTATATCGATCCGCCGGCCCAGGGTTTGCCGCGCTACAAGGTTGGCGAGTTCGTTTCGGTGAAGATTACCGGTGCGGATGGCCACGATTTGTGGGGCGAAGTCTGAGGCTGGCCGTGGCTGCAGGTCCGCTTAGGTAAAAGTACGGTCGTTCGTTTTGCCCGGCGCGCCGCTATACTGTGCGCTGCAACATCAGCCCAGGAGACACAAGATGACACGTGAAGTGGTGGTGGTGAGCGGCGTGCGGACCGCGATCGGTACCTTCGGCGGCAGCCTGAAGGATCTTTCCCCGACCCAGATGGGTGCCATGGTGGTGCGTGAAGCACTGGCCCGCGCCCAGGTCAGCGGTGACGATGTCGGCCATGTGGTGTTTGGCAACGTGATCCAGACCGAACCACGGGATATGTACCTCGGCCGGGTGGCGGCAGTGGAGGGCGGCGTCACCATCGACGCGCCGGCACTGACCGTCAACCGCCTGTGCGGCTCGGGCCTGCAGGCCATCGTGAGCGCGGCGCAGTCCATCCTGCTGGGCGATACCGACGTGGCCATCGGCGGCGGGGCGGAAAGCATGAGCCGTGCGCCGTACCTGGCGCAGTCGGCACGCTGGGGGGCGCGCATGGGCGACGCCAAGATGCTCGACATGATGCTGGGCGCGCTGCACGATCCCTTCCATGGCATCCACATGGGCGTCACCGCCGAGAACGTGGCCAAGGAATACGACATCAGCCGCATCCAGCA
Organism: Cupriavidus sp. 96C5-1; assembly: GCF_057798855.1. Lineage (NCBI taxonomy): Bacteria > Pseudomonadati > Pseudomonadota > Betaproteobacteria > Burkholderiales > Burkholderiaceae > Cupriavidus > Cupriavidus sp. 96C5-1. The sequence continues at coordinate 5,145 of NZ_JBYOJU010000102.1, forward strand.
GGACGAGGCCGCGCTGGAGTCGCATCGCCGTGCGTCGGCGGCGATCCGCGCCGGTCACTTCAAGGACCAGATCCTGCCGGTCACGCTGAAGGGCCGCAAGGGCGACGTCACCTTCGACACCGACGAGCACGTGCGCCACGACGCGGTCATGGAGGACATGTCCAAGCTCAAGCCGGTCTTCGTCAAGGAGAATGGCACGGTTACCGCGGGCAATGCCTCGGGCCTGAACGACGCCGCCGCCGCCGTGGTCCTGATGGAGCGTGCCGAGGCCGAGAAACGCGGCCTCAAGCCGCTGGCCCGCCTGGTCTCCTACGCGCATGCCGGCGTCGATCCCAAGACCATGGGCATCGGCCCGGTGCCGGCCACGAAGAAGGCGCTGGAACGCGCTGGCCTGACCGTGGCCGACCTCGACGTGATCGAAGCCAACGAGGCCTTTGCCGCACAGGCCTGCGCCGTCACCAAGGCGCTCGGGCTGGAT
>NZ_JBYOJU010000103.1:0-5451 GCF_057798855.1 Cupriavidus sp. 96C5-1
TCAGGCGGCCATGTCCAGTTCGGGCAGTGGGATCTCCTGCGCGACGTAGTCGTGGTAGAGGGCGGTGGTGTAGAGCAGGCGCATCTGGGCGCCGATCTCGCAGATCTTCAGGCAGCGCTGCTGCAGCTCGACGGTGTTGGCGTGCTCGAGGACGATCTGGTAGCCGCGTTCGCCGTGGATTTCGTCGGAGACGATATGCAGGTCGAAGAATTCGACCTCCTCGTCGGTGAAGCCGTACTTGTCGCGCAGGGTGGGGGTCTGCTTGCGGTAGATCGAGGGCACCTGGGATTCGAGGCCGACCACCAGGCCGGCCACGGCGACGACGGGGTCTTCGCGCATGGCCACGGCATAGCACCAGCTTTGCAGGCCGCGGGTGGTGGGGGACATATTGTCGGGGTCGAGCACGCGCTCGCGGGTGGTGCCGCAGGCCTCGGCGAAGCGGATCAGCAGGTCGGTGTGGCGATCGCCGCCGATTTCCTCTTCATACATATTGGCCAGCAGGAAGTCCTTGGCTTCGGTGAAGCGGTCGGGGGTGCGGGCGTAGAGGTAGGCGAGGTAGTCGGCGAAGGGGCCGACGTAGTGGTAGTGGTTCTCGGCCCAGCGGGCGAGGTGGTCGCGGGAGAGTTTGCCGCTGGCCCATGCCACGCTGAAGGGGGCCTTGTTGGCGCTCTTGCCCTTGATGGCGTTTTCAAGGGCGGCACGGAAATCATCGCGGTTCATCAGTTCGGCCATTGGGGGCTCCTGTGGCAACGGGTTCAAGGTTGGGGGACTGCGTGGCGTGGTTCGGAAGCATCGATCGGATACCTTGATGCAAATTGTATACTATCTACAGTTTTTGAAAAGAGCGGAAAGATGCCGAGATACAAAAAAAGCGAGGCCAGGGGCCTCGCTCTTCCAATATCAGGCAACCATCGCGACCAAGGCGGCAAGCACCGCCCTGCCCGCTAGCGCCAGAGCAGCATGGCGCATACCGTGGAAACGCTCAGCCCGATCAGCACCGGCACCAGCAAGGCCCGCACCGCATCGAGCACCGGCACGCGCGCAAAGCCCGCCACCGCGATCAGCGACGACCACGCGATCAGCGTGCCTCCGCCGGTCCAGACCGCGCCCATCTGGCCGATGGCCGCCAGCGTGGCGGAATCGAATCCCACCACCGGGCCCAGCGCGCCGGCCAGCGTGCCGGTGAGCGGCAGGCCGGCAAAGCCGGAGCCGTCGATGCCGGTGATCATGCCCACCAGCAGCACGCCGAAGGCCACCAGCACGTGGTTGTCGGGAATCAGGTGCTGGTAAGCCTGGATCAGCTCGAACAGCAGGCTGGGCGCCTTGTCCACGCTGACGCCGAGGATCTGCGCCGCGGTCTCGCCCGCGCCCACAAAGAAGAAGCCCGCGATCGGCAGCACCGAACCCATCGCCTTGAAGGCGAAGACAAAACCATCAGTGATGTGCTCGGGACAAACATCGAGCATCTTGCGCGGCCCCTCGGCGGCCAGCGTGGCCAGCATCATCAGCAGCGCCGCGACGCCACCGACCAGCGCGGCGGCGTCGCCCCCCTTGAGCTCGGGCAGTCCGCTGCCCATCTTGGGCACCACCATCACCGCCACCACCCCGAAAAAGGCAAGCGGCGTAACGAGCGCAAAGCACTTCGACCACTTCACGCGGCGCAGCGCCACCATGGCCAGGCTGCGCTCGATATTGGAATCGGTGGCCAGCGGCTCGGCATGCTCGGTACCGCGGGCGATCTCGGCCTTGTCGAAGGTGCCGGCGTGCTCCACCTGCGGATCGGCGCCGCTGGCGCGGGCCTGCCAGCTGGTGAGCAAGGTGCCGCTGGCCGGCACGATGTGCTTGCGCATCGACAGGTAAGCCAGGGTCAGTGCGATGGCGCCGGTAATGATCGACAGCACCAGCGCGCGGTCCGCCACCACCGCCGCGCTGACCGCGGCCCCGGCCGCCTTGGCGCTGATGCCCGGCGCCACGCCGATCACATAGTCCGACGAGAGCGCCATGCCCTGGCCGGCAATCGCGATCGCCATGGCGCCAGCCAGTGGCGGCAGGCCCGCGGCGATCGCTGCGGGCAACAGGATGGCCGACACCAGCGGCACCGCCGGCGTAGGCCAGAAAAACAGGGAAATCACATAGGTGATGCCAGCGAGGATGAAGAACGCCGAATGGCCGTTCTTCATCACCACGCGGAACGGCTCGACCATGCGGATATCCGAGCGCAGCGTTTTCAGCGCATTGAGCAGCGCGGTCATGAAGGCGATCACCAGGAAGATGTTGAACAGCTCCTTGGCCGCCACCAGGCTTGCCGAAAAGATCCCGCCCAGCGCCGACACCGGGCTGCCGGTGAGCGCGAACACCACCAGGAACGTGCCCAGGATCGACGGTACGACCACATTGGCCCGCAGGATCATGGTCATGACGATCACCGCCACGCCCACCAGGTAGATCCAGTGTGCCGCCCCTATCGCTACTTCGTGTTGCATGTATTCCCCTTGGATCTTTGTCTGTAGAGACCATCGTCTGTCGACGCTCGGGGCTATGGCTGCCCCATGAACGTATACTATATTCTTGATTGAGATCAAAACAAGGGAAATATGACTGAGCTAGGGATTCCACCCAGACTGGTGCAATCCCTTATTTTTCCGCGCCAATAAAGGGCATTCAGGCACCTTTTGCGGGCTGGCGCAGCCCATGCCCTAAAGCACCGATGCCTATCTCTTGTATTTTTATGTAGACTGTATACCAATAATTCACAGTTCTTCCATCCCAAGGCCACCATGACACTTTCCACCCTCCTACCCGCCGGCATCACGGCCTGGCAATTCGGCATGATGGGGGCCCTGATCCTGGCCGGCGCCTGCCTGCAGGGCGTTGGCGGGATCGGCTTCTCCATGGTGTCGGCCCCGGTCGCCGTGCTGTTTTTCCCGCAACTGGCCCCTGGCCCCCTGCTTGCCATGGGCGGACTGGTCTCGCTGCTCGGCGCCCTGCGCGAGTTCCGCGCCATTGCCTGGCAGGCGGCGGGCAATGCACTGGCGGGCCGCGCCGCCGGCACGCTGGTGGCGGTGGCGGCCATGACGCAGTTGCCGGCCGACCTGCTGGCGCTGGTGTTCGCGCTGTCGATCCTGGCGGCGGTGGGCCTCAGCCTGCTGGGCTGGCGGGTGCGGGCATCCAGCCTGAACATGGCTGTCGCGGGCGCCGCATCCGGCTTCATGGGCACGGTCACCTCGGCCGGCGCACCGCCCTTCGCCATCGTCATGCAGCACCTGCCGCCTGCGCAGTTGCGGGCGACCATCGGCTGCATCCTGTGCGCCGGCGCCGCCTTCTCGCTGGCCATGCTGTCCGCCGCCGGCCGCTTCGGCCTGGACGATCTCTGGCTCAGCGCGAGCCTGTCGCCCATGCTGCTGATCGGCTTTGGCGTCTCGAACCGCCTCAAGAACCGCTTTCCGGCGAAGGCCGTGCGCCAGTTGCTGCTGGCACTGTGCAGCGCCGGCGCGCTCGGCGTGCTGATCAAGCTCGCCCTGCCCGCCTGAGGCTTCGCTTGATTTTTCCCCACATGCCCATCCTTTCCCTCATCGCTCACCCAGAGCGCATCGCGCCAACCCAGGAACCCAGGAAACAGACCATGCTGCATATCACTGACGAGATGATCGACCGCCACGTCAACCCCGCCGACGTCCAGCAAGTAATGCTGGACGCCTTTCGCAGCTTCGGCGAAGGCAAGGCGGCCATGCAGGAGCGCATCCGCACCGAGGCCGGCGGCGTCAAGCTATCCACGCTGGGCGCGGTGATTCCCGAGCAGCAGGTGGCGGGCGCCAAGGTCTACACCACCATCAAAGGGCAGTTTTCCTTTGTCATCCTGATCTTCTCGACCGAGGATGGCCGCCCGCTGGCGTCATTCGATGCCGGCGCCATCACCCGGCTACGCACCGCGGCCTGCTCGGTACTGGCCGCGCGCCATCTCGCCCGCGCCGGCGCGCGAGTGCTGGCCCTGTTCGGTGCCGGCACGCAAGGCGTGCAGCATGCGCGCCAGCTGACCGCCGCGCTGCCGCTCGAGCGCATCCTGCTGTCCGACCCGTACGCGGATGCCGCCATGCCCGAGCGCCTGGCGCAGTGGTGCGGCATCCCGGCGGCCTTTGCCGAACCGGACCAGGCGGCAGCCCAGGCCGATATCGTGGTCACTGCCTCGCGCTCCACCACCCCGCTGTTCTCCGGCCATGCGCTCAAGCCCGGCGCCTTCGTCGCAGCGATCGGCTCGAGCCTGCCGCACACCCGCGAACTGGATGACGTAGCGCTCGCGCGCGCCAGCAAGCTGGTGGTGGAATGGCGCCCCCAATCGATGCGCGAGGCAGGCGACATCGTGCTGGCCGACCCCGCCGCGCTGCCGGCCGGCAAGATCGTCGAACTGGCCGAGGTGGTAACCGGCAGCGTGCAGGCGCGCGGCAGCGACGCGGACATCCTGATCTACAAGTCGGTGGGCGTCGGACTGGAGGATGTGGCGCTGGCGGGCTTCGCCTACCGGCAGATTGCCGCGGCGGGTGAAGCCAAAGCCGCATGAACGCCAGATATCAGGCACGAATACCGTGCGCAGACAAAATCGCCTCAAACCCTCTTTCGCAAAACTGTAGATAGTATACAATTTGCATCAAGGTATCGGATCGATGCTTCCGGACCACGCCACGCAGTCCCCCAACCTTGAACCCGTTGCCACAGGAGCCCCCAATGGCCGAACTGATGAACCGCGATGATTTCCGTGCCGCCCTTGAAAACGCCATCAAGGGCAAGAGCGCCAACAAGGCCCCCTTCAGCGTGGCATGGGCCAGCGGCAAACTCTCCCGCGACCACCTCGCCCGCTGGGCCGAGAACCACTACCACTACGTCGGCCCCTTCGCCGACTACCTCGCCTACCTCTACGCCCGCACCCCCGACCGCTTCACCGAAGCCAAGGACTTCCTGCTGGCCAATATGTATGAAGAGGAAATCGGCGGCGATCGCCACACCGACCTGCTGATCCGCTTCGCCGAGGCCTGCGGCACCACCCGCGAGCGCGTGCTCGACCCCGACAATATGTCCCCCACCACCCGCGGCCTGCAAAGCTGGTGCTATGCCGTGGCCATGCGCGAAGACCCCGTCGTCGCCGTGGCCGGCCTGGTGGTCGGCCTCGAATCCCAGGTGCCCTCGATCTACCGCAAGCAGACCCCCACCCTGCGCGACAAGTACGGCTTCACCGACGAGGAGGTCGAATTCTTCGACCTGCATATCGTCTCCGACGAAATCCACGGCGAACGCGGCTACCAGATCGTCCTCGAGCACGCCAACACCGTCGAGCTGCAGCAGCGCTGCCTGAAGATCTGCGAGATCGGCGCCCAGATGCGCCTGCTCTACACCACCGCCCTCTACCACGACTACGTCGCGCAGGAGATCCCACTGCCCGAACTGGACATGGCCGCCTGA
>NZ_JBYOJU010000104.1:0-5437 GCF_057798855.1 Cupriavidus sp. 96C5-1
TTCGAGACCAGGACGTTGATAGGCTGGGTGTGGAAGCGCAGTAATGCGTTAAGCTAACCAGTACTAATTGCCCGTAAGGCTTGATCCTATAACCAGTGTGTTTCTCCTGGTTGAGTATCGCGTGCCACAGGCCGATACGCACAACCAACTACTACATCCCTATTCGCTGCGTTGACCGAGTCAACGCGGCACACCGTTTATGCCTGGTGACCATAGCGAGTTGGAACCACCCCTTCCCATCCCGAACAGGACCGTGAAACGACTCCACGCCGATGATAGTGCGGATACCCGTGTGAAAGTAGGTAATCGCCAGGCTCTCCCTTGAAACCCCTCAGTACGAAAGTACTGGGGGGTTTTGCTATTTGGTTTCGCTTTTCCTCCGCATCGCTTCCAACGCTCCCGAAACCATCGGTCGGGAAGGGAGCTCTCCAACTCTGCTACAATCCGCCCCCCGCTCGCTAGCCCGGCGGGACTTTTTTTTGCAGTATGCAGTCAGCCAGCGAGAGGGTATGTCGCAGATTGTGGTGGAGGGATTGTCGAAAATTTATCGCGTCGGCGAGCGCAAGTCGGGCCTGCTCGGCATGTTTCATCGCCGCTGGCGCGAAATCGAAGCGCTCAAGGACGTCAGTTTTTCCCTCGAACGAGGTGAGTTGCTCGGTTTCATCGGCCCCAACGGCGCCGGCAAGTCAACGACCATCAAAATTCTCTCGGGTATCCTGCGTCCGTCGTCCGGCAAGGTCTTGATCGATGGGCGGAATCCGTTCGATGATCGCATCCGGCACGTGGCCGGCATCGGTGCCGTCTTTGGTCAGCGGAGCCAATTGTGGTGGGATCTTCCGGTAATTGATGGCTTCAACCTGCTTCGCGATATCTATCGGGTCGACGAGCCGGCGTATCGGCGCAACCGTGATGAACTCGTTGGCATGCTCAAGCTGGAGCGATTACTTGAGCAACCGGTGCGTCAGTTGTCACTCGGCCAACGGATGCGCGCGGAAATTGCTGCCGCACTATTGCATGCGCCGCCCATCCTTTTTCTCGATGAGCCCACGATCGGACTCGATGCGCCATCGAAACTCGCGGTGCGCGAGTTCGTGAAGACGCTGAATCGGGAGCGCGGTGTCACCGTGTTGCTGACAACGCACGATATGCACGACATCGAAGCGCTCGCGCAACGTGTGCTTGTGATCGGACACGGCCGGGTACTTGCGGATCAGTCGTTCGATGCCCTTCGCGCCAGCGTGTTCGCGGATCGTCGCCTGGTCATCGATTTTGCCGGCGATGCACCGGCGCTCGCGATCGACGGGACCACCGTCCGCCGACATGAGGGACAGACGATCGAATTGGCATTTGATCCCCGCGTCGTCGGTGCGCCTGCGTTGATTGCCCGAATCGCGGGTGGGCATGACGTCGACGATATTCGCGTCGAGCAGCCGGCGATCGAGGAAGTCATCGCGCGCTTCTATGACCTGCACGGCGCAAACGAGGCTTGAGACGATGGATGTTTTTCATCCCTATTGGGCGGCGTTCAACGCGCGTTTCCGGATCATGATGCAGTACCGCGCAGCCGCCGTCGCGGGGTTCGTCACGCAATGCTGGTGGGGCGGCATCAAGGTCATGATCTATGCCGCGTTCTATCAGCACTCCGCGCAGGCGAATCTCCCCATTGGACTTGGCCAGGCGATTACGTACACGTGGCTCGCGCAGGCGTTGTTCGTGTTGCAACCGTGGAGCGGCGATCCCGAAATCGCCGCCGCCGTGCGCACCGGCGGGATCGGATACGACCGGCTGCGTCCCGTCGATACCTACGCCTGGTGGTTCGTCCGGGCGGTGGCGTGGATGATTGCACGCGCCTTGCCCCGCGCCGGGCTGATGTTCGCCGCGGCTGCCGTGTTGATGCCGTTGGTCGGATTGCAGGCCTGGTCATGGCAGTTGCCGGCGGAGCCGGTACAAGGCGTACTGTTCGCGGTTTCGTTGCTGTGGATGATCCTGCTTTGTGCGGCGTTTACCGTGCTGATCAACGTCTGCGTGGCGAAGACGCTCACGGATCGGGGCGTCAACACACTGGCCACCGCGTTCGTGATCCTGTTCTCGGGCAACCTGATTCCGCTCAGCTTCTTTCCCGATTGGGCCCAACCGGCGCTGGTGATGCAGCCGTTCGCCGGCATGCTCGATATTCCCGCGCGTATCTATATCGGTGCGCTCGGCGGCGGCGAAGCCTGGGCGGGGATCGCGGTGCAAGCGTTCTGGACGCTGGCATTCATCGCGATCGGCCGGGCCTGGATGCGCTCGGTGATGGCGCGTCTCGAAATGCAGGGAGGGTGAAACCGTGAACGCACTCTCGCTGCTACGCAGCTATTTCGTGACCTCGATCCGTACCCAGCTGGAATATCCGGGGTCGAGTCTCTTGCTTGGTTTCGGATCGTTCTTGACGATGATCATTGAACTTGCTGCCATATGGGCGCTGTTCGACAGGTTCGGGAATGTTCAGGGCTGGCAATTCGGCGATATCGCTTTCTTCTTCGGCATGGTCAGCATCAGCTTCTCGATTGCCGATTTCCTGAGCCGCGGATTCGATGTGTTCGGCACCGCCTTCGTCAAGACCGGTGACTTTGACCGTCTGCTGTTGCGGCCGCGCGCAGCAGCCTTGCAGTTGATCGGCTATGACTTTCGATTGCGGGTCTTGGGGCGCCTGCTGCAAGGCGTGGTGGTGCTTGCCGTCGCCACGCGCGCGCTCGATTTCCATTGGACCCCTTACGCCGCGGGGCTGTCGTTGTGGACCGTCGCCGGTGGCGTCGCGCTGTTCTTCGGATTGATGGTGCTGCAAGCCACGTTGTCGTTCTGGACCGTCGAGAGTCTGGAGATCGTCAACGTGGTGACTTATGGCGGCGTGCAGGCGGCACAGTACCCGTTGAGTCTCTACACGCAATGGTTCCGGAACCTGCTGATTTTCGTGGTGCCGATCGGTTGCGTGGCGTACTTTCCGGTGCTGGCGATTCTCGGGAAACCGGACCCGCTCGGCGCGCCCGATTGGCTCCTGCCGATCGCACCCGCCGCTGGTTTCGTTTTCCTTGCGCTCAGTTTCTGCGCCTGGCGCTTCGGCGTGAGCCGCTACGTGTCCAGCGGCAGCTAGCGCGCGGCCAGGCTCGCCACGGGATACCGGTTTGCGATCGCGGCGCCCCCGCCTGCCTACATCCGGTACACCACCCCGACCCAGGCGCTGCGCGGCGCGCCGGGCGCGACGAACAGGGCGCTGGCATTGTCTTCCGGCGTCACGTGCGGGCGCAGCAGGTTGCCGTTGGGGAACAGGTCGTTGGAGATCTGGCCGTAGGTCTCGTAGCGCCGGTCGAACACATTGGCCACGCGCGCGTAGATCTCGAAGTGCTTGTTCACGCGGTAGGACGCCCGCAGGTTCACCGTCATATACCCCGGCGTGCTCCAGTCCGCGTACTTCGGCGCCTTGCCGGGCTGCGGGTCGGCGCGCAGCCCGTCTTCGTTGCCGCTGGTGACGCTGCTGGACACGCCCACCAGGTCGGCCCCCAGCGTCAGCCCGGCCAGCGCCCGCCAGTCCACGCCCAGCTTGATGGTGTGCCGCGGCACGCCCGCCATGCGCATGCCTGGCTTGACGTCGATGGTGCGCTCGCCCACCGCGAGCTGGCCGTTGGCCTGGTAGGTGGCCTGCAGGTAGCTGTAGCCCAGCCGCAGCGTGAAGTCGCCCAGGCGCTGCCGCGCGGACAGGTCGAAGCCCTGGTTGCGGGTGCGCTCGAAGTTGGCGAAGTAGCCTTGCTGGGTGTTGGGCGCGCGCAGGAACAGGATGTCGTCGTGGTTGTCGATGCGGTAGAGCGTGCCGGAGACCTCGGTGTCCTTCGACGGCCGCCAGCGCGCGCCGGCTTCATAGGAGTGCGAGACCACCTGCTTCAGGTAGGGGTCGGCCTGCAGGCCGGCGGGCAGGCGGCAGGGCTGGGCCGGATCGGCGCAGCCCAGCTCCAGCACCGTTGGCACCCGGTTGTTCTGGGCGTAGCCGCCGAACACCGAGACCCCGCCGCCGAGCTTCTGGGTGAGGCCCAGCGCGGGATTGAGCCGGCGGTAGGTGAAGCTCTCCCGCGGCTGCTCGGTGCCGTCGCTGTTGCGCAGCGTATTGCTGACGGTGACGTGATTCCATCTGGCCGAACCGGTCAGGAAGGTGGAGGGCGTGAGGGCCCAGGTGTCGGACAGGTAGGCGCCGATGGCGCGCGAGGTGCCGGTGACGCCGGAGAACAGTTCGACTGGCGCGTTGGGGTCGGCGAGGACGCCGCGGTCGCCGGTGAAGGTGGCGAGCTGCTCGTACTGCGAATAGGTCAGGCGGCTGCGGTCGAAGGTCAGGCCGGCGTTGAGCAGGTGGTGATCGGTTTCCTTGGCCGCGCTGAGCGCCATGCCGATGGATTGCTGCCACATATGGGTGGTGTTGAGCACCGCCGGGTCCAGCGCGGCGCCCTCGGCGCGGGTGAAGCCGCAGCGGGCCTTGCGCGGGCTGCCGTCGGCCTTGAAGCCATCCTCGCAGTCTTCCGAATAGGCATCGTAGTCGGGGTTGATATCGCCGTTGGTGGTATCGCGCCGGCTGGTGCGCACGTAGGCGAGCAGCGCGGCGCTGGTCTTGTCGTCGAACCAGTGGCGGCCGTTGAGGGCCACCTGGGTGACCTGGTTGCGGGTCTTGTCGGGGTAGGTGTACGCGGCGGCGGGGTTGCTCTCGTAGAGGCCGGGCAGCAGGGCGTTGCCGCTGGCGCGGTAGCTCGGCACCAGGCCGTTGCCGATCAGGGTGCTGCGCCCGTGCAGCAGGGAGAGGTCCCAGCTGTCGGTGTCGGTGGCATGGCCGGCCTTGAGGAAGAGGTTGCCGAGCCGGCCTTCGGCGTGATCGCGCCAGCCCTGCTCCTGGAACAGGGTGGCGGCGGCGAAGGCGTGCCAGCCGCTGTCGCTGCGCACGCCGCCGGACAGGTCGGCGCGCTTGCGGTTGCCGCTGCCGTAGGACAGGTCGGCGGTGAAGCCGGGGGAGGTGAGGCCGGAGCGGGTGGTCATGGCGAGGGCGCCGCCGAGGGTGTTGAGGCCGTAGGCGGGGTTGGCGCTGGAGACCAGCGAGACGCTTTCCAGGGCGGCTTCGGGAATCATGTCCCAGCTCACCACGTCGCCGAAGGGCTCGTTGACGCGGATGCCGTCCAGGTAGACCGACAGGCCCTGGGAAGCGCCGGGGATGGAGGAGGCGCGAAAGCCGCGGTAGGTGAGGTCGGTCTGGAAGGGGCTGCCCTGGATGTCGTTGACGTTGACGCCGGTGAGGTTGCGCGCGAGGTATTCGGCGAGGTTGCCGGAGCGCGGGCCGTTGAGTTCGTCGCCGCGCACGGTCTGCACGGTGTAGGGCACGAGATCGCGGTCCACGCCGATGCCGGGCAGCGGGGCGGCGGCCACCACC
>NZ_JBYOJU010000105.1:0-5072 GCF_057798855.1 Cupriavidus sp. 96C5-1
ACCATGTTTGGAATTGTCCGAGCGGGAGACGAGCTTGAAAGGGGCGGCAAAGTCCTGGCCGGCTCAAAGGATATGAGCTTTATGGGACGTGCAGCGGCCCGCCAGGGCGACCCGGCGAAGTGCGCGCTGCACGGCGATACATACATTGCGGAAGGCGATCCTGATTTCACCGACAAGGGTGTGCCCGTGGCGCTGCACCTTCATAAGTGTGCTTGTGGCTGCCGCGTCATTTCATCGTTGGTCACGGCGGGCAAGGGCTGACGATGCCGATCGACTACGCCCTTGCCGGCCCCGTCGAGCCGCTGCCGGAACCGCCGGGCGCGCGGGGAGTGGCGGTGCTCTGGCTTTGTTGCACGGTGCTTGGATCTGGCGCCGTGTTGCTGGCATGGCCATCCGAGAAGCCTGCGCAAGGGGCGGAGTTTTGGTTTCTCATTGCCGTCGCGCCCCAGATCGTTTTTTTACTGCTGCTCGGTTTGGCGAGGCACGCCTACGAGAGCGCGCACCTGCGTGCGCTGTACTACAACCAGCATCGCGATGCTCAATTGCGCGAAATGGTCGCGCGGTCACAGAGGCCGCTGGAGATTGTGGCTTCCTCCTATTGCCTTCCAGGCGACGGCCTGTCGCTTTCGCAGCTCCTGGCATCGTCCAAAACGGTGCTGGCTACGCAACCCCCGCGGGTGGGCGCCGGGCTTGTCCGCCATAGCCGCCTGCCAGACTGGGATGAATTATTGAGCGTGCAGGGAGGCGAGGATGGCGCCGAGGCAGGAGCGCCGTCGGACCGGTTCGACGTGTTGGTCGATTTCTTGCTCGGGCCAGTTGTGGAGTCAGTCAGGGAGTTGCAGCAACGAGGTTATCGCCATGCTCCCGCGGTCCGGCTGGTGGATGGCTCGCCGACACGTGCGCAGGACCGCCTGTTGCAGTTGCGGCAACGACTGGATTTACTCGGTCTGTCAGGACTGGACTGTGATCTGGCGTGCCCGGACTCGTCGCGGGGATTGATGCTGGCTGACGACTGGCTGGACCGCGATTCAACCTTGCCTCTACTTCTGATCGCCACGCAGTTACACGAGGCGCCGCCAGAAGGGAGTGCGGAAGCAGGGGTTGCTTTGCTGATGGTGCCTAACGGCCTGGCATTGCCGTCAGGTGTGCATGCAATTGGCAGATTGCACCGGCCAATGTCGTGCACTCCGGAGCAGTTCGGTGCCGGCTGTGCAGCGGCGCTGCGTGCCGGTTTGGCGGACGCGAAGGACGTCAGGCACCTGTGGCTAGCCGGTGTTGCGCCGGAAGCGGATTCGGCTGTTGCATCCGGCTTGGCCGATGCGAATCTCTCCGATCTGTCAGAGCGCCGGCAGCAATGCCACCTCGACCGAATAGTCGGGGATGCCGGGGTAGTAGCCGGCTGGCTTGGCGTTGTCGGTGCGGTGGAGGCTGGCGAAAGCGCACCCCAACTCGTGGTAACGCAGAGCGATGAGATGCAACTCACCGTGGTTTACTCATATCGGAAGGACGGGGATCAAGATGTCACCTGCTAGCGATGTTCCGCAGGCCGTTGCCGTAGCGCAAAAGCCGATGCGATCGTGGGGCTTTGCACTAATTGTGCTGGCACTGGTCGTTCTCGCCTTGGGCACAGTCTGGTTGTGGGGAGATCATCTGGGATGGGCTACGGTTGAGCAGAAGAAGACGGCCGCCTTGTGGATTGCAGCGGTCGTTGGAGTATTGATCGGGATTCACGCCTTGGCCTCTAGCGTCGGCGCCTACCAGGCAGCAGGCTGGCTGTTCCGCAAGCGTACAGGCCTTAAGCCATCGCCGGTTGTAGAGACGATAGCGAGCCCCGCGTCGCGTTTGCAGGGGCTCCGCGAAGAGCTATCTGTCGGCCACGGCTTCCGCTGGCGCTACCGCCAACCCTGGCTGCTCCTCACCGGCGACGATCCCACCATTACCCGCCTGCTGCCGGAGATCGTGGCGTCCGGTTGGCTGATCACCCCCGACGCGGTGCTGCTGTGGAGCAAGACAACCCAGGACGGCCAACTCGATACCGCCTGGCTCAAACAGGTCTACAAGCTGCGCCGGCGCCGTCCGGTGGACGCGCTTGTCCTTGTCACGGACGGCGAGGCGGATCTGCCTGCCCAGCGCCGCGGCGCTTTACCCTGGGGCATCCATCTCGCGCGCATCGCCGAGGTGCTGCGCTGGTCGGCCCCGGTCTGGCTGCTCGATGTGGCGCGGACAGACGCGGTGGCCAGCGGCGATACCCCCGTCATCGCCTGCGAATTCCCCAAGCAGGCGGATGCCGGTTCGATCGAGCGCACCCTGCAGGCTTTGCGTGACCGGCTGGTGTGGCGCAGCATCGAACAGGTGGTCCTGGACCACCGCGACCGCTATCAGGGCGAGCTTTCCCAGCGGCTCGATACGCGCGGCAAGGCGCTCGCCGACTGGATTGCGGGACTGGCGCCCAGGCAACGCCGGCCTGTCCCGGTCCGCGGCATTGCCTTCGCACCCTGTCCGCTGGCGGCCGGGGGCAATGCGGATGTGCAGGGCGGCGCCAGCCTGCCGCTCTGGCAGTACCTGGGGGAGGCGGCCCGCCGCCAGCCGGGCCGGCGGACCGGCTGGCACCCGACAACGGTCGGTTCGGTGTCGGCGCTCGCCGCCATCGGTCTGTGGAGCGTAGGCATGCTGGTGTCCGCCGTGCTGAACGGGCGGGACGTGCAGGCCGCCCAACGGGCGGTCAACGACGTCCGGTCGGCGCCCAATGAAGCCACGCGCCTGCGGGCACTCCTTGCCTTGCAGCAGGAGATCGGGCGCTTCGAATACCGCACCAGGCAGCGCGCGCCGCTGGCGACCCGCTTTGGCCTGAACCGCGATCCGGCGGTGCTGGCGGCGCTGTGGACGCCTTACGTGCAAGCCAGCCGGGAGCGGCTCGTCATGCCGGTCCAGCAGGAGCTGGAGGCGACCCTGACGGATCTCGCGCAAATGCGGGCCACCGGACTGGACGAGCAGACCAGCCGGTGGGCGCTGGGCGGTCACGAGGCACTGAAGACCTACCTGATGCTGGCCAGCCCCGAGCGGGCCGAGGCGGCGTTCCTGACGCCGCAGCTGGTCCGGCGCTGGTCCACAGGGGCCCGCATCACGCCGGGCGAGCAGCAGGATCTGGCGGAGCGGCTGTTCCAGTTCCATGCGCAGCACCTCAAGGCCAACCCGGCGTGGCGCATCGAGCCCCGCGCCGAACTGGTGGCCGGCGCGCGCGCGACCCTGCTGGCGGTGATCGGGGAGCGCAACGCGCAGGATACGGTCTACCGTGGCGTGATCGAGGGCGTCGGCAGCAAGTATCCCGACCAGACCCTGGTGTCGCTGACCGCTGGAACCGACACGCGCGGGCTGGTGCGGACCGGCATGACGGTGCCGGGCGCCTACACCCGCCAGGCCTATGAGGGCCACGTGGCGGCGGCGATCGAGCAGGCGGCCAGGCGCACGCAGATCGCCAGCGACTGGGTGCTCACCGATGGGCAGCCACAACAGGGCAAGCCGCAGCAGGGCAAGCCGCAGCAGGGCAAGCCGCAACAGGCTGACGGCGGCACCGCCGAGGACCTGCAGGCCGCGCTGACTGAGCAGTACTTCGCCGACTACGCGGAACACTGGCAGCGCTTCATGAACAGCCTGCAGTGGGAAGCCGCCCCCACCTTGCCGGCGGCGATCGGGCAGCTCAAGCTGCTGGCCGATGCGCGCCAGTCGCCGGTGATCGCGCTGATGCGGTCGCTCGAGTACCAGGGCGGCGCCGGCGCGCGCAAGGACACGCTGTCCGACACGCTGGTGGCCAAGGCGCAGGACCTGCTCGGCAAGCAGGCGCCCGGACCCGAGGCGCCCAAGGCCGACCCGGCCGGGCCGCTTGGGGCCGCGTTCGGTCCGGTGCTGCGGCTGGTGGGACAGGGCCAGGGTGGCCAGGGCGGGCAGGGCGCCGGCGGCGACCTGAGCCTGCAACGGTTCCTCGACCGCGCCACGGCCTTGCGCCTGCGCCTGCAGCAGATCAGCAACAGCGCCGATGCCGATGCGCAGGCCCGGCAGATGGCGCAGGCGCTGTTCCAGGGCAAGGGCTCGGAGCTGGCCGATACGCAGGCCTATGCGCAGTTGATGGCCGCCAGCCTGGGCACCCAATGGGCCGGCATGGGCGAGACGCTGTTCGTGCGGCCGATCGCGCAGGCCACCCAGACCGTGCTGCAACCGGCGCAGGCGAGCCTGAACGACGCCTGGCGGCACGGCATCGCGATGGCGTGGGGCCGGTCGTTCGCCGGCCGCTACCCGTTCGCGGACACCGCCAATGACGCCTCGCTGGCGGAGCTGGCGCGCTTCCTGCGCCCGCAGGGCGGCCTGATCGCCAGCTTCCTCGGCACCCAGCTGGCCGGCGTGCTCGAGCTGCAGGGCGACCAATGGGTGCCCGCCGCCACCGGCGGGCAGGCGCAGGCCTTCGACCCGGCCTTCCTCAAGGCCATCAATACCCTGCAGCGGATTGCCGCCCACCTGCTGGCGCAAGGCGAGCCGCGGTACCGCTTTGAAATCATGCCGATTCCGACCCCGGGCCTGACCGACACGGTGCTGACCCTGGACGGCCAGAAGCTGCACTACTACAACCAGCGCGAGACGTGGCAGGCCATGGCCTGGCCGGCCAGCCACCCGCAGGATCCGGGCACCCGGCTGCAATGGCAGACGGAGAAGGCCGGCACCAACAAGAACTACGAGTTCGGCGGGCGCTGGGGGCTGGTGCGGATGCTGGAGCGGGCGCGCATCGTACCGATCGACAGCGCCACCTTCCAGCTGACCTGGCAGGGCGTGCCCGACGGCACGGGGCCGAAGCCCGGCACGGGCGAGCGCCAGCCGGAAGGGCAGGCGCCATCCCACCCCGCCGACCCGGACAGCCTGACCGAGCGCGACGCACGGCTGCCGGCGCCGGCGGGGATGGTCTACCCGATCCGCTACCAGTTGCGCACCGAGGTCGGCCATGGCCCGCTGGAGATGCTGGCGCTGCGCGGCTTTGTGCTGCCGTCGCGGATCTTTGTGGGCAGGGAGCCGCCGGTTGCGTCGCG
>NZ_JBYOJU010000106.1:0-4401 GCF_057798855.1 Cupriavidus sp. 96C5-1
AGTACTGCGTCCAGCCCGGCGAGTCCGATCTCGGCTTCGTCTGCCGCCTCGCCGCCGAGGAAGGCCTCGTCTTCTACCACCGCCACGACGACACCGATCACCGCCTCGTCCTCGGCGATCGCCTCTACGTCCACGGTTCGATCGACGGCGGACCCGTGCGCTATCAGCCCACCCCCGGCGCCGACCAGCCCGAACCCGCCCTGCGCCGCTTCGCTTACGCCCAGCACGTGCGCACCACCCGGCAGACCCAGCGCGATTACACCTTCAAGCATCCGCGCTACCGCCAGGAGCACTCCCCCAGCGTCGCCGGCCAAGGCCAGCCCGACTACGAGCGCTACGACTACCCCGGGCGCTACAAGCAGGATGCCGCCGGCGCCCCCTTCACGCTCAACCGCCTGCGCGGCCGGCGCCGCGACGCGCGCCTCGCCGTGGTCGAGGGCGACGATCCCCGCCTCGTGCCCGGCATCGCCTTCGACCTCATCGGCCACCCGCGCGCCGACTGGAACCACGGCTGGCGACCCGTGCGCATCCGCCACCGCGGCACCCGGCACACCAGCCAGGCCGAAGAGAGCGCCGACGCCCAGCAAGGCACCCACTACAGCTACACCGCCGAGATCGTCCCCGACAAGGTCGAGTGGCGCCCCGCGCCGCTGCCCCGGCCCCTCGTCCCCGGCCCCCAGATCGCCACCGTCGTCGGCCCCGACGGCGAGGAGTTCCACGTCGACGAGCACGGCCGCGTGTGCGTACAGTTCACCTGGGACCGCCTCGGCCGCCACTCCTGCTGGATACGCCCCGCCCACGGCTGGGCCGGCACCCGCTGGGGCCATCTCGCACTACCGCGCATCGGCCAGGAGGTTCTTGTCGATTTTGTCGACGGCGATCCTGACCAACCCATCATCACCGCGCGCATTTACCGCGTCACCAACCCCACGCCCTACGCGCTGCCCAAGCATCAAGTGCTCAGCACCATCAAGAGCAAGGAGCACAAGGGCCAGCGCGCCAGCGAGCTACGCCTGGACGACACCACCAACGAGATCAGCGCCGCGCTGATGAACGACCATGGCGCCAGCGCCCTGCATCTCGGCTACCTCACCCATCCGCGGCCCGACGGCGGCGCCCCGCGCGGCGAAGGCTTCGAGCTGCGCACCGACCTGCATGGCGCGCTGCGCGCCGCCCAGGGGCTGCTGCTCTCCGCCGAGGCGCAGCGCGATGCGGCCGGCGGCCAGCTCGACCGCGAGGCCATCGTCGCCACGCTCGACGCCGCGCTCCAGCTCGCCAAGGCGCTGGGCGATTACGCAGGTCAGCATCAGGGGCTCGCGCACGACGCCAAGCCACGCGAAGGTCTGACCGACGCCGTGCGCGAGATGGGGCATGGCGCCAACGACCAGGCCAACGGCAGCGGTAACGGTACCAAGCCCTTGCTCGCGCTGTCCGCTCCTGACGGCATCGCGGCCGGTACGCCGCGCACGATCGCGCTCGGCGCAGGCGAACACATCGACGCTGCAGCGCAAGGCAACCTGCAGCTCAGCGCCGGCGAGCGCGCGCTGATCCACGCCCTCAACGGCATCAGCACCTTCGCGCAGAACGGCGACGTGCGCCACATCGCCCATCAGGGCGAGATGTTGCTGCTGGCCCAGCACAACGTCATGCGCCTCGAAGCCGATCAAAGCGTCGACGTGACCAGCAGCGAGAGCCACGTCATCGTCGCGGCGAAGGAGCACATCACCCTCTTGTGCGGCGGCGTCTACATCAAGCTGCAAGGCGGCAATATCGAGTTGGGCATGCCGGGCACGTTCACCGCCAAGGCCGGCAGCCATAACTTCATCGGTCCGGCCAGCATGGACCATCCGCTGCCAGCCTTCCTGCCGCCCGGAAGCATCTGCGTCGAGTGCCTACGCCTCGCGGCGAAAACGGGTAGCCCGCTGGCGCGCAAAGGACTGTGACCATGACCCTCATCGACCTGCCCACGGACACCGCAAGGCAACGCCTCTACACGCACGTCGCCGCGGCATGCAGCAAGCTCTCGCTGTCGCGCGTGCATGCCTTGCTGGACCTTTCGTTCGCCGACGACGCACGGCGCCAGGCGCTGGCCCAGCTGGCGCCCGAACCGAGCACGCTCTACCGCGACCTCTACGCGGGCGAAGGGCTCGACAACATCGATCCCTGGCTGATCGAAATACCCCTGGAACCCACCGACCGCTTCCTCGCGCTCTGCGAACACTGCGCGGGCCGACCGATGCTGAGCTTCCTTGTCGCCCCGGCCTCGCATGGCGACCTACTGACGCATCTGCGCGGCCAGTTGGAGGCGAAGGACGACGCAGGCGACACCTTTATCCTGCGCTGGGCCGACACCCGTTGCCTGCCCTCGATGTATGCGATCCTCGATGAGACACAACGCACCCGCCTTTGCAGCGGCATTTCGGCCTGGTGGTATATGAGCCGCGATGGCGAACCCGCCAGCCTCGAGATGCCATCAGCCGCAGCGCCCTCTCGACACGACACGGCGTTTCCCTATCAACTCACCGCTACCCAGATCCAAGCCGTGCGCACAAGCGCGCGGCCTGACTGGTCGCTCGCGTACATCGCCGATCGGCCACATCTGTATGGCGCACTGACGGGAAACGCATCGCGCCACCACGCGGTCACGTGTGCAGCGATAGGCAGCGTGCCCAACGACGCCACAGACGCGCATGTCCTTCGAAGCGTTGTGCAAAGCCTGGCCGATCAGGGGTTGCTACAACCGTGAACGCCTTATCGCGGCCGACCTCCGACACCGTGCCGGCCAGCCACCTCACCCCATCGCACGATGTGCCATCCGGATTGCGCCTTCTATGTATCGCCTGACACGCCTCGTTTTTTCGCCTTGGACCTATCTGGTGACCGGCACGGCATCCCTTGGGATCCTTGTTTTATATGCGGTCCTGCTCGGCTTCATGTTGGTTGCGGGGCCCCTCTTCCGATTCGACTGGAGTCATTGGCTCGGTAGCAATTCGTGGTCGGCTGCCATTTCGTGGGGAATCTACGCCGGGCCAACGCTCACGCTCGCCGGTTTGCTGATGTTCGCCGTGCGTGCCATCTTGGTGGAGTTCTTGCCGCGCACGCGCCCTTGGGTCTACTTCGGCCCGCCGCCCACCGCCGCATCGTCACCGATGGTATCCACGCCAGTACCACCGCACAACACGCCGGCATCGGTGACGGCCACGCCAAGCGCCGCAGCACACGACGTACACGCCGCCGCACCCGATGCACCTGCGTCGGGGGCCGAATAAGAGAACGTCACGCCCGATAAAGACACGGATGGGAGAACGCGATGCGTAACACTCTGACACGCTTTCTGCAGCTCGCTCTGCTGCTCGCGCTGACGGCCTGCAAACCGACCGATGCGCCTGCCGCCGCAACAACACGCCAAGACACCATGGTGCCGTTGCAGGTCAGCGTCCTCAACTACACCGACGACTATATCGACGAGGTGTACGTCAACGGCTCCTGGTCCGGTGGCATGGTCGCGCATGCCGGAGGGGGTAGCTTCGCTGGCCACGCGTCAGTACCCCGTCAATGGGACCCGAACTACAAACTCACCATCCGTTGGCGCACCAAGCCGCTCTACCTCAAGAACCCCAACGCGTTCTTTGAGCGCGAGCTGACCACCCAACCCTATCAAATGGATGAGCGCGGGCGCATGACCTTTCTCTGGGTGGCCTTTTTTCCAGGCGGCGAAGTCAAGCTCTTCCCCACTTTGGTGGGTCCGGGTCATCTCGATTTCCCAGGGGGACTGCTCGAGCCAACACTGCAATGCCGCAAGGAGCACCCCGGTAGTGCCCACTGTGAAGGCCCTACCGAACTCTGGGATCTCATGAGAAAGGGCAAGGCCGCCCACACGGAGGACAAGACGCCATGACGATTTCCCAACTGCCTGACAATGTAAGCGAGAACCCGTGGGCTCTCACGGCGAACGACCGCAGGGGCGTTACTTGCACCGAGTCGCCCAACGACGCCATGTCGTGCCAGCGTACTTTGTATCTCGGATTCTTCTTCGACGGCACGCGCAACAAGCGCCAGTACGACACAGAGCCCAAGTCGCATAGCAATGTCGCACGGTTGTTCGACGTCTTCGACGAAGACATCAAATCCGGCGAAGACCGCCAGTACCGCTTTCGAACCTACGTCCCCGGCGTCGGCACCGAATTCTGGAAAGGCGTTGGCGATGCCGGTGTGGGCTTGCACGCTGCCGCTGGCGCCGCCGCCGGCTGGGGCGGCGAGGCCCGCATCAACTGGGCGTTGCTACAACTTCAAAACAACCTCCATAGCTATGCCTTCGGCGACCAACCACTGACCGTAGAAGCCGAAGACCTCGCCCTCGTCAAACAAATGAGCGCCGACATCAACTTCAAGCGCATGCGC
>NZ_JBYOJU010000107.1:0-3893 GCF_057798855.1 Cupriavidus sp. 96C5-1
CGGCCGCGCCGCCGATGTGCACCGCTTCGTCGCACAGCGCCACGTGGCGGGCGTTGGCGTCGGCGTCCGAATAGACAGCCACCGTGCGGATGCCGAGGCGGCGGCAGGTGGCCGCCACGCGGCAGGCGATTTCGCCGCGATTGGCGATCAGGATCTTGTTGAACATGGCTGTTCCTATTTTATGGGTTCGGGCAGCAAGGCTGCCCGGGCCGCCCGGCGCGCTTCACGCCTGCGGGGCGGCTAGCGCCCGGTGCTGCATGGCAGCGGGCAAACGCAAGATTGGCTGGGTGGCGGGCTCAGACAGGACGCCATGACGGCGAACGCTTCTCCAGGAAGGAGCGCACGCCCTCGCGGCCCTCTTCGGACGCGCGGATGGCTGCGATACGGTCTGCCGTATCGGCCAGCAGCGCGTCGTCGATGGCGCGTCCGGCCACTTCCTGCACCAGCCGCTTGCTCTCGCGCACGGCGTTGGGGCTGTTGGCCACCAGCGCGGCGGCTATCTCGCTGACCCTGGCGTCCAGCGCATCGGCCGGCACCACCTCATGCACAAAACCCAGCCGCAGCGCCTCAGCGGCGCCAAAGCGCTCGGCCGTGATGAAGTAGCGGCGTGCCGCCTGCTCGCCCATGGCGCGGATCACGTAGGGGCTGATGGTGGCCGGCAGCAGGCCCAGGCGCGCTTCCGACAGGCAGAAGTTGACCGGTTCCGCCGCCACCGCGATATCGCAGGCCGCGACCAGGCCCACGCCGCCGGCGTAGGTGTCGCCGTGAATGCGGGCGATCACCGGCTTGGGACAGGCCCAGATGGTATGCAGCATCTGCGCCAGCGTCAGCGCATCGGACCGGTTCTCGTCGTGCGAGTAGCCGGCCATCTTCTTCATCCAGTTCAGATCGGCGCCGGCGCAGAAGGCCGGGCCGTTGCCGGCCAGCACGATGGCGCGCACCGTGGACTCGCTGCCCAGCGCGCGGAAGGCGCCGGTCAACTCCGCGATCACGGTCTCGTTGAAGGCATTGCGTACGTCCGGCCGGTTCAGCGTGACGGTGGCCACATGCTGTTCGGCGGTGACGGTAAGGGTGGTGAATTCCATATTGCGTTCTGGTCCTGTGCTGTGCGGGAGTGGATCGGCGCGGCGTTACATGCGGAACACGCCGAACTTCATCTCGCCGATCGGCGCATTCAGGCTGGCCGACAGGCCAAGGCCCAGCACCGTGCGGGTTTGCGCGGGATCGATCACGCCGTCGTCCCACAGCCGCGCGCTGGCGTAGTAGGGGTGGCCCTGGTGCTCGTACTGGTCGCGGATCGGCTGCTTGAACTTGTCTTCATCCTCCGCGCTCCAGCTGCCCCCCTTGGCCTCGATGCCGTCGCGGCGCACGGTGGCCAGCACGCTGGCTGCCTGCTCGCCGCCCATCACCGAGATCCGCGCGTTCGGCCACATCCACAGGAAGCGCGGCGAATACGCCCGGCCGCACATGCCATAGTTGCCCGCGCCGAACGAGCCGCCGATGATCACGGTGAACTTCGGCACCTGCGCCGTCGCCACCGCCGTCACCATCTTGGCGCCGTTGCGCGCGATGCCTTCGTTCTCGTACTTGCGGCCCACCATGAAGCCGGTGATGTTCTGCAGGAACACCAGCGGGATCTTGCGCTGGCAGCACAGCTCGATGAAGTGCGCGCCCTTCAGCGCCGACTCCGAGAACAGGATGCCGTTATTGGCGATGATGCCTACCGGATAACCCCAGATCCGCGCAAAGCCGCAAACCAGCGTGGTGCCGTAGCGCGCCTTGAATTCGTCGAAATCGGAATCGTCCACGATGCGCGCGATCACCTCGCGCACGTCGTAGGGCTTGCGCGTGTCGGTGGGAATCACGCCGTACAGCTCTTCCACCGGATAGCGCGGGGGCAGGGGCTCGTGCAGGCGGATCTGGTCCGGCTTGCGGCGGTTCAGGTGCTGCACGATATTGCGCGCCAGCGACAGCGCGTGCGCGTCGTTCTGCGCAAAATAATCGGCCACGCCCGACAGGCGGGTGTGCACGTCGGCGCCGCCCAGGTCCTCGGCGCTCACTTCCTCGCCGGTCGCGGCCTTCACCAGCGGCGGGCCACCCAGGAAGATGGTGCCCTGGTTCTTGACGATGATGGACTCATCGCTCATCGCCGGCACATAGGCGCCGCCGGCGGTGCAGGAACCCATCACCACCGCGATCTGCGGAATGCCCGCCTTGGACAGGTTGGCCTGGTTGTAGAAGATTCGGCCAAAGTGGTCGCGATCCGGGAACACGTCGTCCTGGTTCGGCAGGTTGGCGCCGCCCGAGTCCACCAGGTAGATGCAGGGCAGGTTGTTCTGCTCGGCGATCTCCTGCGCACGCAGGTGCTTGCGCACGGTGAGCGGATAGTAGGTGCCGCCCTTGACGGTGGCATCGTTGCAGACGATCACGCATTCCTGCCCGGCAATGCTGCCGATGCCGGTGATGATGCCGGCGCCGGGCGCGGCATTGTCGTACATGTCATAGGCAGCGAGCTGCGACAGCTCCAGGAAGGGCGTGCCCGGGTCCAGCAGTTGCTGGACGCGCTCGCGCGGCAGCAGCTTACCGCGCCCGAGGTGCTTGGCGCGCGCTTCCTCGCCGCCGCCTTCGGCCAGCTTGGCGATCTTCGCCTTGAGGTCGGCGACCAGCGCCTGCATGGCGTCGGCGTTGGCGCGGAAGGATTCCGAACGCGCATTGAGTTTGGTTTCGAGCGTGGGCATGGAGTCTCGTGCGGTGATCGTTGTGCGGTGGGGGCGGGCTCAGGCGACAAGCCGGGCGGGGTACGCGGTTTATGCGGTTTCAGCGTACAGCTCGCGCCCGATCAGCATACGGCGGATTTCCGAAGTGCCGGCGCCGATCTCGTACAGCTTGGCGTCGCGCCACAGGCGGCCCACCGGGTATTCGTTGATATAGCCGTTGCCGCCCAGGATCTGCACCGACTCGCCGGCCATCCACGTCGCTTTCTCGGCGGTATAGAGAATCACCGCGGCGCAGTCCTTGCGCACCTGGCGCACGTGCTCCGTGCCCAGCGAATCGAGGTTCTTGCCCACCGTGTACAGGTAGCTGCGCGCCGCCTGCAGCGTGGTGTACATATCGGCCACCTTGCCCTGGATCAGCTGGAATTCGCCGATGCTCTGGCCGAACTGCTTGCGGTCGTGGATGTACGGGGTGATCACGTCCATGCACGCCTGCATGATGCCCACCGGGCCGCCGGACAGCACGGCGCGCTCATAGTCCAGACCGCTCATCAGCACCTTGGCGCCGCTGTTCTCGGCGCCGAGGATGTTCTCCACCGGCACTTCCACGTCCTGGAACACCAGCTCGCCGGTGTGCGAGCCGCGCATGCCGAGCTTGTCCAGCTTCTGCGCCACCGAGAAGCCCTTCATGCCCTTCTCGACGATAAAGGCCGTCATGCCGCGCGCGCCCAGCTCCGGCTCGGTCTTGGCGTAGACCACCAGCACGTCGCAGTCCGGGCCGTTGGTGATCCACATCTTGGTGCCGTTGAGCACGTAGCGGTCGCCCTTGAAGTCGGCGCGCAGTTTCATGCTCACCACGTCGGAGCCGGCATTCGGCTCGCTCATCGCCAGTGCGCCGATCCAGTCGCCGGAGACCAGCTTGGGCAGGTATCTGGCTTTCTGCGCGGCGGTGCCGTTGCGGTGGATCTGGTTGACGCACAGGTTGGAGTGCGCGCCGTAGGACAGGCCGACCGAGGCGGAGGCGCGGCTGATTTCCTCCATGGCGATCATATGGGCGAGGTAG
The DNA here is from genome assembly GCF_057798855.1 of Cupriavidus sp. 96C5-1. Lineage (NCBI taxonomy): Bacteria > Pseudomonadati > Pseudomonadota > Betaproteobacteria > Burkholderiales > Burkholderiaceae > Cupriavidus > Cupriavidus sp. 96C5-1. Next base: position 3,778 of record NZ_JBYOJU010000107.1, read on the forward strand.
CCCATATTGGCGCCGCCGTATTCCTCGGCGACCGTGATGCCGAGCACGCCGAGATCGCCCATCTTCTTCCAGGCGTCCATCGGGAACTGGTCGGTGCGGTCGATCTCGGCCGCACG
>NZ_JBYOJU010000108.1:0-3601 GCF_057798855.1 Cupriavidus sp. 96C5-1
CGCATGAAAGTACTCGTCGCAGTCAAGCGCGTGGTGGATTACAACGTCAAGGTCCGGGTGAAGTCGGACGGTACGGGCGTGGATCTGGCCAACGTCAAGATGAGCATGAACCCGTTTGACGAAATCGCCGTGGAAGAAGCGGTGCGTCTGAAGGAAGCCGGGGTGGCCACCGAGGTGATCGCCGTCTCGTGCGGCGTTGCCCAGTGCCAGGAAACCCTGCGGACCGCGATGGCGATCGGCGCCGACCGCGGCATCCTGGTCGAGTCGAACGAAGACCTGCAACCGCTGGCGGTGGCCAAGCTGCTCAAGGCGCTGGTCGACAAGGAACAGCCGCAACTGGTGATCCTGGGCAAGCAGGCCATCGACGACGACTCCAACCAGACCGGCCAGATGCTGGCCGCGCTGGCAGGCCTGCCGCAAGCGACCTTCGCCTCCAAGGTGGTGGTGGCCGATGGCCGGGCGTCGGTGACGCGCGAAGTGGACGGCGGTCTGGAGACCCTGTCGATCAAGCTGCCGGCGATGGTGACCACCGACCTGCGCCTGAACGAGCCGCGCTATGTGACGCTGCCCAACATCATGAAGGCCAAGAAGAAGCAGCTCGACACCGTCAAGCCGGAAGATCTCGGCGTGGACGTGGCGCCCCGGCTGAAGACCCTCAAGGTCGTCGAGCCGCCCAAGCGCAGCGCGGGTGTGATGGTGCCGGACGTTGCGACGCTGGTGCAAAAGCTGAAGAACGAAGCCAAGGTCATCTGAGCGCGCCAGGAGATAAAACATGACTGCACTCGTCATTGCTGAACACGACAACCAATCCATCAAGGGCGCCACGCTGAACACCGTGACGGCAGCTCTCCAGTGCGGCGGCGACGTCCACGTGCTGGTGGCCGGCGCCAACGCCGCTGCTGCAGCCGCCGCTGCCGCCAAGATCGCCGGCGTGTCCAAGGTACTGCTGGCCGATGCCCCGTATTTCGGCGACGGCCTGGCCGAGAACGTGGCCGAGCAAGCGCTGGCCATCGCCAGCGACTACAGCCACATCCTGGCGCCCGCCACCCCCTACGGCAAGAACATCCTGCCGCGCGTGGCCGCCAAGCTGGACGTAGCCCAGCTGTCGGACATCACCAAGGTGGACGGCCCGGATACCTTCGAGCGCCCGATCTACGCCGGCAACGCGATCTCGACCGTGCAATCGTCGGACAAGGTCAAGGTCATCACCGTGCGCACCACCGGCTTTGACGCCGCCGCTGCCGAAGGTGGCTCGGCCGCCGTGGAAAACCTGCCGGCCGTGGCCGACGCCGGCATCTCGCAATTCGTTTCGCGCGAAGTGACCAAGAGCGACCGCCCCGAGCTGACCGCCGCCAAGATCATCGTGTCCGGTGGCCGTGGCGTGGGTTCCGGCGAGAACTACACCAAGGTGCTGACGCCGCTGGCCGACAAGCTGAACGCCGCGATGGGCGCATCCCGCGCCGCCGTCGATGCCGGCTTCGTGCCCAACGATTACCAGGTCGGCCAGACCGGCAAGATCGTTGCGCCGCAGCTGTACATCGCCGTCGGCATTTCCGGCGCGATCCAGCATCTGGCCGGCATGAAGGATTCCAAGGTGATCGTGGCGATCAACAAGGACGCCGAAGCGCCGATCTTCTCGGTGGCCGACTATGGCCTGGTGGGCGACCTGAACACCGTGGTGCCAGAGCTGGTGGCGGCGCTGGGCTGATCCACGCGACCTGGCGCGGCGTTCGACTCGCCGGGTCCGATCAGGAAGTACTAGCCGTTCCGGGCCTGCCCGAGAACGGCTTTTTTTATACCTATCCGGAGACATCGATGACCTACCGTGCCCCGCTCAAAGACATGTTGTTCGTGATGAACGAACTGGCCGGCCTGGACGCCGTCAGCAAGCTGCCCGGTTTCGAGGACGCCACGCCGGAGACCGCGCAGGCGGTGCTCGACGAGGCCGCCAAGTTCAACGAGCAGGTGGTGGCGCCGCTCAACCGCATCGGCGACACCGATCCCAGCAGCTGGAAGGACGGCGTGGTCACCACCACGCCCGGGTTCAAGGACGCGTTCCGCCAGTTTGGCGAGGGCGGCTGGCAGGGCGTGCTGCATCCGCAGGAGTTCGGCGGCCAGGGCCTGCCCAAGCTGATCGCCACCGCCTGCAACGAGATGCTCAACACGGCCAACCTGTCGTTCGCCCTGTGCCCGTTGCTGACCGACGGCGCCATCGAGGCCTTGCTGACCGCGGGCAGCGACGCGCAGAAGGCCATGTTCCTGCCCAAGCTGATCTCCGGCGAATGGACCGGCACCATGAACCTGACCGAGCCGCAGGCCGGCTCGGACCTGGCCGCGGTGCGCACGCGCGCCGAGCCGCAGGGCGACGGGACCTACAAGCTGTTCGGCACCAAGATCTTCATCACCTACGGCGAGCACGACATGGCGCAGAACATCGTCCATCTCGTGCTGGCGCGTACGCCGACGGCGCCCGAGGGCGTCAAGGGCATCTCGCTGTTCATCGTGCCCAAGTTCCTGGTGAACGAAGACGGCTCGACGGGGGCGCGCAACGATGCGCATTGCGTATCGATCGAGCACAAGCTGGGCATCAAGGCCAGCCCCACCGCCGTGCTGCAGTTCGGCGACCATGGCGGCGCCATCGGCACGCTGGTCGGCGAGGAAAACCGCGGTCTGGAATACATGTTCATCATGATGAACTCGGCGCGCTTCTCGGTGGGCATGCAGGGGATCGCCGTGTCCGAGCGGGCCTACCAGCAGGCGGTGGCCTTTGCCCGCGAGCGCGTGCAAAGCCGTCCGGTCGACGGCTCCGCGCGCGAGGCGGTGACGATCATCCATCACCCGGACGTCAAGCGCATGCTGATGACCATGCGTGCGCTGATCGAGGGCGCGCGCGCGGTGGCGTACGTGGCCGCGGCGGCGTGCGATGCGGCGCACCAGCACCCGGACCAAGCGGTGCGCGGGCAGAACCAGGCCTTCTACGAGTTCATGGTGCCCATCGTCAAGGGCTGGAGCACCGAGCTGTCGATCGATGTCACCAGCCTGGGCGTGCAGGTGCACGGCGGCATGGGCTTCATCGAGGAAACCGGCGCGGCCCAGCATTATCGCGACGCCCGCATCCTGCCGATCTACGAAGGCACGACGGCGATCCAGGCCAACGACCTGGTCGGCCGCAAGACCGTGCGCGACGGCGGCGCGGTGGCGCGCGGCATCTGCGCGCAGATCGCGGGAACCGAGGCGGCGCTGGGCGCGCACGGTGGCGCGGCGTTCGCCGCGGTGCAGGCGCAACTGGCCAAGGGGCGCGCGGCGCTGGAGGCGGTGGTGGCATTCGTGGTGGCCAACGCCAAGTCGGACCCCAACGCCGTGTTCGCCGGCAGCGTGCCTTACCTGAAGCTGTGCGGCATCGTGTTCTCGGGCTGGCAGCTGGGCCGGGCGATGCTGGCGGCGGAAGCGAAGCGCGGCGAGGATCCGGCGTTCCTCGACGCCAAGATCGCCACCGCGCATTTCTTCGCGGAGCATATCCTGTCGCAGGCATCGGGCTTGCGCGACGCCATCGTGGCGGGGGCGGCGCCGGTCAATGCGTTGAGCGAAGCGCAGTTCTGAG
>NZ_JBYOJU010000109.1:0-3256 GCF_057798855.1 Cupriavidus sp. 96C5-1
AACACGATACCGGGTTGTGATTGTATCAACCGAAATGTATTTAAGTGATCGAAAGATGACTTGGAATACGGCACAAATGCGAGAACTCATCCTGTAGCGACGTGGCTTGAACGGAAGTTTGAGACACACTCGTTATAGGGTCAAGCGAACAAGTGCATGTGGTGGATGCCTTGGCGATCACAGGCGATGAAGGACGCGGTAGCCTGCGAAAAGCTTCGGGGAGCTGGCAAACAAGCTTTGATCCGGAGATGTCCGAATGGGGAAACCCGGCCCGAATGGGTCATCCCTGACTGAATACATAGGTCAGGGAAGCGAACGCGGCGAACTGAAACATCTAAGTAGCTGCAGGAATAGAAATCAACCGAGATTCCCAAAGTAGTGGCGAACGAAATGGGAAGAGCCTTGTACTCTTTAGCAGTGTTGTTAGCAGAACGGGATGGAAAGCCCGGCCATAGCAGGTGATAGCCCTGTATGCGAAAACAGCGTTGTGGAACTAGGTGTACGACAAGTAGGGCGGGACACGTGAAATCCTGTCTGAAGATGGGGGGACCATCCTCCAAGGCTAAATACTCGTGATCGACCGATAGTGAACCAGTACCGTGAGGGAAAGGCGAAAAGAACCCCGGGAGGGGAGTGAAATAGATCCTGAAACCGCATGCATACAAACAGTCGGAGCCCCGCTTTAAGCGCTTTCGGCGAGCATCACGCAGTGATGATCGTCAAAAGCCAACACGGTGAAATAGATCGTGGCGCGCTTAAAGTGGATTTAAGCGCGAGAGCGCTTAAAGCGGGGTGACGGCGTACCTTTTGTATAATGGGTCAGCGACTTACATTCAGTGGCAAGCTTAACCGATTAGGGAAGGCGTAGCGAAAGCGAGTCCGAACAGGGCGTTCAGTCGCTGGGTGTAGACCCGAAACCAGACGATCTATCCATGGCCAGGTTGAAGGTGCGGTAACACGTACTGGAGGACCGAACCCACTAACGTTGAAAAGTTAGGGGATGAGCTGTGGATAGGGGTGAAAGGCTAAACAAGTCTGGAAATAGCTGGTTCTCTCCGAAAACTATTTAGGTAGTGCCTCGTGTCTCACCTTCGGGGGTAGAGCACTGTCATGGTTGGGGGGTCTATTGCTGATTACCCCGCCATAGCAAACTCCGAATACCGAAGAGTGCAATCACGGGAGACAGACATCGGGTGCTAACGTCCGGTGTCAAGAGGGAAACAACCCAGACCGCCAGCTAAGGTCCCTAAGATTGGCTAAGTGGGAAACGAAGTGGGAAGGCTAAAACAGTCAGGAGGTTGGCTTAGAAGCAGCCATCCTTTAAAGAAAGCGTAATAGCTCACTGATCGAGTCGTCCTGCGCGGAAGATGTAACGGGGCTAAGCCAGTCACCGAAGCTGCGGATGCGTGCATTCCTTTAAGTGCACCTTGCTTGTCGATGCGCAGCATCGACAAAGCGCCCAACAATGGTCGTTGGGATGCAAGTGGAGTGGATTTAAAGGAGTGCACGCATGGTAGGAGAGCGTTCTGTAAGCCTGTGAAGGTGTCTTGTAAAGGATGCTGGAGGTATCAGAAGTGCGAATGCTGACATGAGTAGCGATAAAGGGGGTGAAAAGCCCCCTCGCCGTAAGCCCAAGGTTTCCTACGCAACGTTCATCGGCGTAGGGTGAGTCGGCCCCTAAGGCGAGGCAGAGATGCGTAGCTGATGGGAAGCAGGTTAATATTCCTGCACCGTCGTATGATGCGATGGGGGGACGGATCGCGGAAGGTTGTCCGGGTGTTGGAAGTCCCGGTCCCTGCATTGGAGAAGGCGCTTAGGCAAATCCGGGCGCGGAATTCAAGGATGCGGGGCGAGCGGCCTAGTGCTGCGAAGCAATTGGAAGTGGTTCCAAGAAAAGCCTCTAAGCTTCAGTCATACGAGACCGTACCGCAAACCGACACAGGTGGGCGAGATGAGTATTCTAAGGCGCTTGAGAGAACTCGGGAGAAGGAACTCGGCAAATTGGTACCGTAACTTCGGGATAAGGTACGCCCTTGTAGCTTGACTGGCCTGCGCCAGGAGGGTGAAGGGGTTGCAATAAAATGGTGGCTGCGACTGTTTAATAAAAACACAGCACTCTGCAAACACGAAAGTGGACGTATAGGGTGTGACGCCTGCCCGGTGCCGGAAGATTAAATGATGGGGTGCAAGCTCTTGATTGAAGTCCCGGTAAACGGCGGCCGTAACTATAACGGTCCTAAGGTAGCGAAATTCCTTGTCGGGTAAGTTCCGACCTGCACGAATGGCGTAACGATGGCCACACTGTCTCCTCCCGAGACTCAGCGAAGTTGAAGTGTTTGTGATGATGCAATCTCCCCGCGGCTAGACGGAAAGACCCCATGAACCTTTACTGTAGCTTTGCATTGGACTTTGAACCGATCTGTGTAGGATAGGTGGGAGGCTTTGAAGCGTGGACGCTAGTCTGCGTGGAGCCGACCTTGAAATACCACCCTGGTTTGTTTGAGGTTCTAACCTTGGCCCGTGAATCCGGGTCGGGGACAGTGCATGGTAGGCAGTTTGACTGGGGCGGTCTCCTCCCAAAGTGTAACGGAGGAGTTCGAAGGTACGCTTGGTACGGTCGGACATCGTACCTAAAGTGCAATGGCAAAAGCGTGCTTAACTGCGAGACCGACAAGTCGAGCAGGTGCGAAAGCAGGACATAGTGATCCGGTGGTTCTGAATGGAAGGGCCATCGCTCAACGGATAAAAGGTACTCTGGGGATAACAGGCTGATACCGCCCAAGAGTTCATATCGACGGCGGTGTTTGGCACCTCGATGTCGGCTCATCTCATCCTGGGGCTGTAGCCGGTCCCAAGGGTATGGCTGTTCGCCATTTAAAGAGGTACGTGAGCTGGGTTTAAAACGTCGTGAGACAGTTTGGTCCCTATCTGCCGTGGGCGTTGGAATCTTGACGGGGGCTGCTCCTAGTACGAGAGGACCGGAGTGGACGTACCGCTGGTGTACCTGTTGTCTCGCCAGAGGCATCGCAGGGTAGCTATGTACGGAAGAGATAACCGCTGAAAGCATCTAAGCGGGAAACTCGCCTGAAGATGAGGATTCCCTGGAGCCTTGAGCTCCTTGAAGGGTCGTTCGAGACCAGGACGTTGATAGGCTGGGTGTGGAAGCGCAGTAATGCGTTAAGCTAACCAGTACTAATTGCCCGTAAGGCTTGATCCTATAACCAGTGTGTTTCTCCTGGTTGAGTATCGCGTGCCA
>NZ_JBYOJU010000110.1:0-2972 GCF_057798855.1 Cupriavidus sp. 96C5-1
CTGTTCGACACCGTGGCGTCGGTGGGCGCCGCGCAAGGGCTGATGTCGGAGCTGGCCAACGGCCACGGCGGCTGGGCGCAGCCGCGCGACCTGCGCATTCCCGGCCCCAGCGTGGTCACGCGCTGCCTGCACCTGGTGTCGGGGCACGAGGTGCGCGGCTCGTTTCCGGTGGACGTGGCCTCCGGGCCCAACGTGGAGGAGGTGGTCTACCCCGGCGTGCATTCCGACCTGGGCGGCGGCTACCGGCCCGGCGAGCAAGGCCGCGGCGTGACCGACGATGCGAAGCTGTCGCCCGGCAAAGCCACTCACTGGAGGATGCAATGCGTAACGCTCTGACACACTTCCTGCAGATCGCCCTGCTGTTCGCGCTGGCGGCTTGCAAGCCGTCCGATGCGCCCGCCGCCGCAACAGCACACGAAGACACCATGGTGCCGCTGCGAGTCAGCATCCTCAACTACACCGATGACTATATCGACGAGGTGTACGTCAACCGCTCCTGGGCCGGTGGCGTGGTCGCGCACTCTGGTGGGGGGAAGGTCGCTGGCTCTGCGGAGGTGCCCCCCCGATGGGATCCGAACTACAAGCTCACCGTCCGCTGGCGCACCGAGCCGCTCTATCTCAAGAACCCCGACGCGTTCTTTGAGCGCGAGGTAGCCACAGAGCCTTACCAGAAGGACGAACGAGACCGCATGGCGACTCTCTGGATTGCGTTCTTCCCCAGAGGCGTCGTCAAACTCTACCCCGCGTTTGTCGGCCCAGGTAACCCCGATTTCCCGGAGGGACTGCTTGCTCCAAAACTGCAATGTCGCAAGGAGCACCCCGGTAGTGCGCATTGTGAAGGTCCACCCCAACTCTGGGACCTCATGAGAAAGGGCAAGGCCGCCCACATGGAGGACAAAACACCATGACGATTTCCCGACTGCCTGACAATGTGAGCGAAAACCCGTGGACCCTCACGCAGAACGAGCGCCGGGGCATCACTTGCACCGAGTCGCCCGACGACGCCATGTCGTGCCAGCGCACGTTGTATCTCGGCTTTTTCTTCGACGGTACGCGCAATAACCGTAAGTACGACACGGAGCACGAGTCCCATAGCAATGTCGCGCGGCTGTACGACGTCTTCGACGAAGCGCGTCAAGGGTTGATGTCAGAGCTGGCCAACAGCCACGGCGGCTGGGCGCTGCCGCGCGACCGACGACGCGAAGCTGATCCGCATCGGCCGCGCGTCGCCCCGCACATCCACTGACGGGGGAACACGATGCGTAACGCTCTGACACGCTTTCTGCAACTCACCCTGCTGCTCGCGCTGACGGCCTGCAAGCCATCCGATGCGCCTGCTTCTGCGCACGACGACACCATGGTGCCGCTCCGGGTCAGAATCCTCAACTACACCGACGACTATATCGACGAGGTGTACGTCAACAGCTCCTGGGCCGGTGGCATGGTCAAGCACTCGGGCGGTGGCGGTGCTGGGTCTGCGCAAGTTCCCCGCCAATGGGACCCAAACTACAAGCTCACCGTCCACTGGCGCACCGAGCCGCTCTACCTCAAGAACCCTGACGCGTTCTTTGAGCGCGAGCTGGCCACGCAACCCTATCAGGTGGATCAGCGCGGGCGCATGACCTATCTCTGGGTGACCTTTTTTCCAGGCGGCGAAGTCAAGCTCTTCCCTACTTTGGTTGGTCCAGGGCATCCCGATTTTCCGGAGGGACTGCTCGAGCCAAAACTGCAATGCCGCAAGGAGCACCCCGGTAGTGAGTACTGTGAAGGTCCCACTCAGCTCTGGGATCTCATGAGAAAGGGCAAGGCTGCCCACACGGAGGACAAAACACCATGACGATTTCTCGACTGCCCGACAACGTGAGTGCTAACCCGTGGGCACTCACGGCAAACGAGCGCAGGGGCGTTACTTGCACCGAGTCGCCCGATGACGCCATGTCGTGCCAACGCACCTTGTATCTCGGCTTTTTCTTCGACGGCACGCGCAATAACCTCTATTACGACAAGAAGCACGAGTCCCATAGCAATGTCGCTCGGCTGTACGACATCTTCGACGACGAAATCAAATCCGGCGAAGACCGCAAATACCGCTATCGAACCTATGTCCCCGGCGTCGGCACCGAATTCTGGAAAGGCGTTGGCGATGCCGGTGTGGGCTTGCACGCTGCCGCTGGCGCCGCCGCCGGCTGGGGCGGCGAGGCCCGCATCAACTGGGCGTTGCTACAACTTCAAAACAACCTCCATAGCTATGCCTTCGGCGACCAACCACTGACCGTAGAAGCCGAAGACCTCGCCCTCGTCAAACAAATGAGCGCCGACATCAACTTCAAGCGCATGCGCATGCGCTTTCCTGATGGCAAGGGGCCGCCCACGCCCAAGACGCCTGACGACGTGAAGTTGCGCAAGGATGTGTCACCTGCGCAGGCCCTTCAAGCCATCGCCAGCACCCAGTGGCGCGACACCGAGATCGACGGCCGCCGCACCGTGCTGGCCAAGCGCCGCGCCGAGCTGCTCGACAAGCTCAAACCGGTGCTGACAGGCAAGCTGCCCCGGCTGGCGCGCATCCGCATTTCCGTGTTCGGCTTCTCGCGCGGCGCGGCCGAGGCGCGCGTGTTCGTCAACTGGATGCGCGAGCTGCGCGATGAGCCCCGCGGACCGATGCGCATTTGCGGCGTGCCGGCCACCGTGGATTTCCTGGGCCTGTTCGACACCGTGGCGTCGGTGGGCGCCGCGCAAGGGCTGATGTCGGAGCTGGCCAACGGCCACGGCGGCTGGGCGCAGCCGCGCGACCTGCGCATTCCCGGCCCCAGCGTGGTCACGCGCTGCCTGCACCTGGTGTCGGGGCACGAGGTGCGCGGCTCGTTTCCGGTGGACGTGGCCTCCGGGCCCAACGTGGAGGAGGTGGTCTACCCCGGCGTGCATTCCGACCTGGGCGGCGGCTACCGGCCCGGCGAGCAAGGCCGCGGCGTGAC
>NZ_JBYOJU010000111.1:0-231 GCF_057798855.1 Cupriavidus sp. 96C5-1
GCCGAGTACACCCAGTTGGTGAAGGTCGCCATGGCCTATCGCAAGATCACCTGGACGCACGCTATCGCCGGCACCGAGGCATCGGACGACTGGCGCAAGCCCCAGGAAGCGTAAGCCCAACGCACCGAAGGCGTCGCGGACATCGGCCGGCCGCCTTCGATGATCGCATCGGCTTGACCCGGACGACCGGCTGAATTGCCGGTCGTCCACGCGTTGCTCAAGGAAGCGGCT
>NZ_JBYOJU010000111.1:241-2703 GCF_057798855.1 Cupriavidus sp. 96C5-1
ATGCCCACCCAATCCGACCTGCGCTTCACCTTCACCATCCACGGCACGGACGGCAAGATCGACCTCGATGTCGTCGCGTTCACCCTCGACGAAGGCCTCTCACAGCTCGACCGCCTCGAACTCGATCTCGCCAGCCACTCCCCCGACATCGACTTCGACCAGGTGCTCGACCGCCCAGCCCTGTTCACCCTCTGGCACGGCCCGCTATTGCGGCAGCAGCGACGCCGAAGGGCGCTCCCGTATGCGTCGGCTCTTGATGTGACTCATATTCGAGGAAATGTGAACATCGACGAAGAGACCGTTGTCGAAGCGCGCTGCCATTTCCATCGAACGAATGGTAGCGGCCCACAATCCAATCCGTTTGGTACCCATACCGCAGAGGCCGCAAAGCGCAGTCGCGCACTCTCCCTGGCCTTCCATCGCTACCTGGCGGAAAAGCGCACGGCCAAAGAGCTTGGCTGGCTGGGCGGCCCGTGGGCGCTCACCTATACCCAAGTGGGCGTCACCGACAACGGCCTGTTCATAGAAACCAATGACAGTCACGTACACCACGTGCATATCAGTGTAGGGACGGAGCAGCCATGACAGCATCTCGATGCCTATCCCTTCAATGGCGATGGCTGTTCGCGTGGGTTGTCGCGTCTATCTCCATAACTTCAAACGCTAGCGAGTGCACGCCTGACCAAGTACGCGCCACGAACGGCAAACTATTCGCATGTGACATCGAGGACGGACAAGAGCGCGACGTCACCCCACCTCCGCGCTCGGCATTGCGCTTGACCGATGTATTCGAGGATGCCGAAGTTCTCCCCGTTAGAACGGAATCTTGGCCCGTTCGCGTGTATTACAGTTCATCCTCCGCCCTATATGAATTTGATCGTCAAGGCAACGTCGTCAGCAAGAATGGAAGTCCTTTTGCGGGCGCCTATGTGGCCGAGTATTACCAACGTGGAACTCCGCTTTGGCCCGGTTCCCAACGCATCTATTACATCGTCCGTCGTGGACAGACACGCGATGACTTCCGGCCAGAGGATGTCACGAACGCCATTGTGCTTGCCGATCAGCAAGCATGCACCCCGTCGTACATCAGCGATTTCTATAAACTCTATAGAAATCTATCGACTATTTTTCTCAATGGCCTTTGCAGAGATGCAGTCAAACAGCGCATCGGCACGCATTCTTACTGGGTGTATCCCGATGAATGGAACGACGCAATCGCAAACATGTCTGTCGACACGCCGGTTCGCTGGACGTTTCAGAGATTTGACGACCCCATCGAACCGATTTTCGATGCCGCTGGTATCTGTCGCCTGTACTGTGAGGGTCGTCCGCTTCCGCCATCGAAAGGCAGTCCATCAGGGACATCATCCTCCAACGAAGCACACCGTACCCGTCCCGGACTCAGGCCGGAGGTCGATCTTTCCCCTCCGGCAAACAATGCTCTTCGTCAACTTACCCTTGAAGAGCGTTTGCGCGACGAGCGAGAACAGGAAGAAGTTCCTGCGACCAATTGGCCAGTACGCGCAATCTTCAATTCTCGCGCAGGCGCTTTCGAATTCGACCGACAGGGAAATCTGATTCAAGGTGGAACACGACTTCCGCTACGGGCAGTTGAAATACGTCTCGGCGGAAAGGAGGGCAGGCCCTTGTGGCAAGGCGGTCAACAGGTGTACCGCTTGCTAGCCCCCGGAAAATTGGGATACGGCAATGACCTACTTGGCACCGATGACGGCCTTGTTCTCGTCAACGGGCACGCCTGCCCCACGCAACTGATCGCCGAGGCATACGGCATTCTGCATGAAGGGGGGGAACTCTACCTCAACGGCAATTGCACCAAGGCCGTCAAGCGCACGATCGGCGAGCGGGAGTTCTGGGTCTACCCCGAAGACGAAACCAGCGCCTACCCGCATTACTGGGTCGTCCAGCACTTCGACGACCCGATCACCCCCATCGTCGATGCCGAGGGCCAGTGCTGGCTCTATTGCGATGGCCGCTCACAACAAGGCGGCTAACTATCGCTGAAGAACTGGGGCAGGCTGACCTCCTGATTGGCCACCCCATCGCCAGTGAACCTGACTCCGCTCTTATCGCCCCGCATCGCGAGCGCCCTGCAGAACAGGCTTTCTCCGGACAACGCTTATGCCCACCCAATCCGACCTGCGCTTCACCTTCGCCATCCACGGCACCGACGGCAAGATCGACCTCGACGTCGTCGCGTTCACCCTCGACGAAGGCCTCTCACAGCTCGACCGCCTCGAACTCGATCTCGCCAGCCACGCCCCCGACATCGACTTCGACCAGGTGCTCGACCGCCCAGCCCTGCTCACCCTCTGGCACGGCTCGCGGCCCGTGCGCCGTGTCCACGGTCTCGTCAGTACCTTCGAGCAACGCGACTCCGGCTTTCGACGCACCCGCTACCGCGCCGTCGTCGAGCCACGCCTCGCACGCCTCGGCCTGTGCGC
>NZ_JBYOJU010000112.1:0-2579 GCF_057798855.1 Cupriavidus sp. 96C5-1
AAGTGCACGGGGCATGCCTGCCTGCGCGCACCCGGGCGGCGGCATCAACGCACCGCGCTGGCCTCCGCCACCGCTACCGCCGTCATATTGACGATACGGCGCGTGGTGGCCTGCGGGTTGAGGATGTGCACCGGCTTGGCCGCGCCCAGCAGGATCGGGCCGATGGTAACGCCCTGCCCGCCCGTGATCTTGAGCAGGTTGAAGGCGATATTGGCTGCGTCCAGGGTCGGCATGACCAGCAGGTTGGCGCTGCCGGCCAGCTTGGTGCCCGGCAGGAAGTGGCGGCGCACGTCCTCGACCAGGGCAGCGTCGCCCTGCATCTCGCCTTCCACTTCCAGGTGCGGCGCCTCCCGCGCCAGGATCTCCTGGGCGGCTCGCATCTTCTTGGCCGACGGCCGGTTCGACGAACCGAACATCGAGTGCGACATCAGCGCCACCTTCGGGTGCTGGCCGAAGCGGGCGATTTCCTCCGCGGCCAGTTGCGTGATGGCCGCCAGTTCCTCGGCGGTGGGATCGTCGTTGACGAAGGTGTCGGTGATGAACAGCGTGTACTTCTCGAGCATCAGCGCATTCATCGCCGCGAACACCTTGGCGCCCGGCGCCAGGCCGATCACGTCCCGCACATGCTCCAGATGGGCTTCAAAGCGGCCCACGGTGCCGCACAGCAGCGCGTCGGCGTCGCCCATATGCATCAGCATGGTGCCGATCAGCGTATTGGAGCGGCGCAGCGCCACCTTGGCCATGTCGGACGTGACGCCGTCGCGGCCGCGCAGCGCGTGGTAGGCCTCGTGGTAGGCGCGGTAGCGCGGATCGTCTTCCGGGTTGATCAGCTCGAAGTCCACGCCCGCCTTCAGGCGCAGGCCAGCCTTCTCGATACGCATCTGGATCACGTGCGGGCGGCCGATCAGGATCGGGCGCGCCAGGCCTTCGTCGACCACGGTCTGCACCGCGCGCAGGACACGTTCTTCCTCGCCCTCGGCGTAGGCGACGCGCTTGGGCGAGGCCTTGGCCGCCGTGAACACCGGCTTCATGATCAGGCCGGTGTGATAGACGTATTGCGTGAGCTGCTGGCGATAGGCTTCCAGGTCCTTGATCGGACGGGTGGCCACGCCGGACTCTTCCGCGGCCTTGGCCACGGCCGGCGCGATCTTCTCGATCAGGCGCTGGTCGAACGGCGTCGGGATGATGTAGTCGGGACCGAACTTCAGTTCCTGGCCGCCGTAGGCAGCGGCAACGGCGTCGTTCAGCTCGGCTTCAGCCAGTTCGGCGATGGCCTTGACGCAGGCCAGCTTCATCTCTTCCGTAATCTTGGTGGCGCCGCAATCGAGCGCGCCGCGGAAGATGTATGGGAAGCACAGCACGTTGTTGACCTGGTTCGGGTAGTCCGAACGGCCGGTGGCGATGATGCAGTCGGGACGCGCGGCCTTGGCCACTTCCGGGCGGATTTCCGGTTCCGGGTTGGCCAGCGCCAGGATGATGGGCTTGTCGGCCATGGTCTTGACCATCTCGGCGGTCAGCACGCCGGCGGCCGAGCAGCCCAGGAACACGTCGGCGCCGTTGACCACGTCGGCCAGGGTGCGGGCCGAGGTTTCCTGCGCGTAGCGGGCCTTGTTGGGCTCCATATTGGCGTCGCGGCCGGTATAGATCACGCCCTTGGAATCCACCACCGAGATATTGGTGCGGGTCACGCCCAGGCTCACCATGGTGTCCAGGCAGGCGATGGCCGCCGCGCCGGCGCCCGATACCGCCAGCTTGACCTTGGCGATATCCTTGCCCACCACCTTCAGGCCATTGAGCAGCGCCGCCGCCGAGATGATGGCGGTACCGTGCTGGTCGTCGTGGAAGACGGGAATGTTCATGCGCTCGCGCAGCTTCTTCTCGATGTAGAAGCACTCGGGCGCTTTGATGTCCTCGAGATTGACGCCGCCCAGGGTGGGCTCCAGCGCCGCCACGATCTCGACGATCTTGTCCGGGTCGCGCGCATCGAGTTCGATGTCGAACACGTCGATGCCAGCGAATTTCTTGAACAGGCAGCCCTTGCCTTCCATCACCGGCTTGCCGGCCAGGGGACCGATATCGCCCATGCCGAGCACGGCGGTACCGTTGGTGATCACCGCCACAAGGTTGCCGCGCGAGGTGTACTCGGCCGCCATGGCCGGGTCCTTGGCGATCTCTTCACAGGCGTAGGCCACGCCCGGGGAGTAGGCCAGGGACAGGTCGCGCTGGTTGGACAGTGCCTTGGTCGCGTTTACCTGGATCTTGCCCTTGGTCGGGCTGCGGTGGTATTCCAGCGCGGCCAGGCGCAATTGCGCTTCAGGACTGTTGGGGGCGTGTTGCGGTGCATCACCGCCGGTCTTGCTGGTCATTATGCTCTTCCTGGAAGTGGCCCGGCCAGCGCCCGCCAGGGCCGCTCCGGTCGTAAAGGGCAGATCGGCGGCGCCGCGCGTCCCACGTCTTTCGGTAAACCAAAATAGATCGGCGCGAAATCCTCGGCCGGCAGATTAGCGAATCGCTCCTGCTCGATGCCTGTCGTCGGTGCCCGGAGCAGACCGGCACAGACCTCGTACATCGCAATGCTC
>NZ_JBYOJU010000113.1:0-2200 GCF_057798855.1 Cupriavidus sp. 96C5-1
AGTCGAGGATCTTTGCCACGACGCCGGCGCCGACGGTACGACCGCCTTCACGGATGGCGAAACGCAGGCCTTCTTCCATGGCGATCGGGGCGATCAGCTTGACGGTGATCGACACGTTGTCGCCGGGCATGACCATTTCCTTGTCCTTCGGCAGCTCGATCG
Source organism: Cupriavidus sp. 96C5-1 (assembly GCF_057798855.1). Lineage (NCBI taxonomy): Bacteria > Pseudomonadati > Pseudomonadota > Betaproteobacteria > Burkholderiales > Burkholderiaceae > Cupriavidus > Cupriavidus sp. 96C5-1. Next base: position 163 of record NZ_JBYOJU010000113.1, read on the forward strand.
AGCCGGTCACGTCGGTCGTACGGAAATAGAACTGCGGACGGTAGTTGTTGAAGAACGGGGTGTGACGGCCGCCTTCGTCCTTCGACAAGATGTAGACCTCGCCGGTGAAGTGCGTGTGCGGCTTGATCGAACCCGGCTTGCACAGCACTTGGCCGCGTTCGACGTCTTCGCGCTTCGTGCCGCGCAGCAGCAGACCCACGTTGTCGCCAGCCTGACCTTGGTCCAGCAGCTTGCGGAACATTTCCACGCCGGTGCAGATGGTCTTGACCGTCGGCTTGATACCAACGATTTCGATTTCTTCACCGACCTTGATGATGCCGCGCTCGATACGACCGGTCACAACCGTGCCACGGCCCGAGATCGAGAACACGTCTTCCACCGGCATCAGGAAGGTACCGTCGATGGCACGTTCCGGCGTCGGGATGTAGCTGTCCAGTGCGTCGGCCAGGGCTAGGATCGCCACTTCGCCCAGCTCGCCCTTGTCGCCTTCCAGTGCCAGCTTGGCCGAACCCTTGATGATCGGGGTGTCGTCGCCGGGGAATTCGTACTTCGACAGCAGCTCGCGCACTTCCATTTCGACCAGCTCGAGCAGCTCGGCGTCGTCGACCATGTCGCACTTGTTCAGGAACACGATGATGTAAGGCACGCCAACCTGGCGGGCCAGCAGGATGTGTTCGCGGGTCTGCGGCATCGGGCCGTCAGCGGCCGAGCACACCAGGATCGCGCCGTCCATCTGCGCTGCGCCCGTGATCATGTTCTTCACATAGTCAGCGTGGCCCGGGCAGTCAACGTGCGCGTAGTGGCGGTTAGCCGTTTCGTACTCGACGTGGGCGGTGTTGATGGTAATACCGCGTGCCTTTTCTTCCGGCGCTGCGTCGATTTCGTCGTACTTCTTGGCGGCACCGCCAAACTTCGCTGCCAGCACCGTGGCGATTGCGGCCGTCAGCGTGGTCTTGCCATGGTCAACGTGACCAATCGTGCCAACGTTCACGTGCGGCTTAGTCCGCTCGAACTTTTCCTTTGCCATTTCGCGACTCCTGTCTCGGTAGCGATATTGCCAGTGCTGTATTGGTGCCCATGGGCAGGATCGAACTGCCGACCTCTCCCTTACCAAGGGAGTGCTCTACCACTGAGCCACATGGGCGAAACTTGACTACTGCTTTTAGACTGCAACCCGGGCACAACCTGGAGCGGGTGAAGGGAATCGAACCCTCGTCGTAAGCTTGGAAGGCTTCTGCTCTACCATTGAGCTACACCCGCCGGGTTACCACGCTTTCTACTTCACCGACGCCTGCCGGGGTACTGCCTTGCAATTTTGGTGGAGAGGGTTGGATTCGAACCAACGTAGGCGTAAGCCAACAGATTTACAGTCTGCCCCCTTTAGCCACTCGGGCACCTCTCCGCAGAGAACTTAAGATTATGGTGTAACTCGCCTTGTCTGTCAAGCACTTTCCGTACTATGCAAAGTAAGGAAGGACAGGCCTTCGGGAGCTGATCTCGACGCTGGGCTAGCCGTCCAATCGCACCACAACCTCCGGCATTCAATAAAGAACACCTTCACCCTATAGGGGCTCGGATTAGCCTGAAAAAGGCCGCTGTGGCGGCCGTTTTCAAGCGGGAGCCGCAGTTGCCGGGCGGGCCCTGGCAGCGCTTGCAGCGCAACAGAGCGGCGCCGCAAAAGCAAAACCCCCCAGTACTATCGTACTGGGGGGTTTCAAGGGAGAGCCTGGCGATTACCTACTTTCACACGGGTATCCGCACTATCATCGGCGTGGAGTCGTTTCACGGTCCTGTTCGGGATGGGAAGGGGTGGTTCCAACTCGCTATGGTCACCAGGCATAAACGGTGTGCCGCGTTGACTTGGTCAACGCAGCGAATAGGGATGTAGTTGGGGTTGTGCGTATCGGCCAATGGCACGCGATACTCAACCAGGAGAAACACACTGGTTATAGGATCAAGCCTTACGGGCAATTAGTACTGGTTAGCTTAACGCATTACTGCGCTTCCACACCCAGCCTATCAACGTCCTGGTCTCGAA
>NZ_JBYOJU010000114.1:0-2170 GCF_057798855.1 Cupriavidus sp. 96C5-1
CGGGCCGGGTTTCCCCATTCGGACATCTCCGGATCAAAGCTTGTTTGCCAGCTCCCCGAAGCTTTTCGCAGGCTACCGCGTCCTTCATCGCCTGTGATCGCCAAGGCATCCACCACATGCACTTGTTCGCTTGACCCTATAACGAGTGTGTCTCAAACTTCCGTTCAAGCCACGTCGCTACAGGATGAGTTCTCGCATTTGTGCCGTATTCCAAGTCATCTTTCGATCACTTAAATACATTTCGGTTGATACAATCACAACCCGGTATCGTGTTATACTGCAGCGTCTCATCAACGCTCACGACACCTTTACTACATCCCATATTTTTAAAGAACAGCCGATCGAGACCTGGTCTCATCGTCTTGGCAAAGCCAAATGCAAGCACTCAAAACCAAGCGCTTGCATTTGACCATGCAACACAGGACGCGCTGCGCGCATCCCGGCTCCAACAACCAACAAACCGATAAGTGTGAACGCTCGACTTTAGCTGCACGCTCTGAAAGGAGGTGATCCAGCCGCACCTTCCGATACGGCTACCTTGTTACGACTTCACCCCAGTCATGAACCCTGCCGTGGTAATCGCCCTCCTTGCGGTTAGGCTAACTACTTCTGGCAAAACCCACTCCCATGGTGTGACGGGCGGTGTGTACAAGACCCGGGAACGTATTCACCGCGGCATGCTGATCCGCGATTACTAGCGATTCCAGCTTCACGTAGTCGAGTTGCAGACTACGATCCGGACTACGATGCGTTTTCTGGGATTGGCTCCCCCTCGCGGGTTGGCAACCCTCTGTACGCACCATTGTATGACGTGTGAAGCCCTACCCATAAGGGCCATGAGGACTTGACGTCATCCCCACCTTCCTCCGGTTTGTCACCGGCAGTCTCTCTAGAGTGCTCTTGCGTAGCAACTAAAGACAAGGGTTGCGCTCGTTGCGGGACTTAACCCAACATCTCACGACACGAGCTGACGACAGCCATGCAGCACCTGTGTCCACTTTCCCTTTCGGGCACCTGATGCATCTCTGCTTCGTTAGTGGCATGTCAAGGGTAGGTAAGGTTTTTCGCGTTGCATCGAATTAATCCACATCATCCACCGCTTGTGCGGGTCCCCGTCAATTCCTTTGAGTTTTAATCTTGCGACCGTACTCCCCAGGCGGTCAACTTCACGCGTTAGCTACGTTACTGAAGAAATGAATCCCCAACAACTAGTTGACATCGTTTAGGGCGTGGACTACCAGGGTATCTAATCCTGTTTGCTCCCCACGCTTTCGTGCATGAGCGTCAGTGACGTCCCAGGGGGCTGCCTTCGCCATCGGTATTCCTCCACATCTCTACGCATTTCACTGCTACACGTGGAATTCTACCCCCCTCTGACATACTCTAGCCTTGCAGTCACAAGCGCCATTCCCAAGTTGAGCTCGGGGATTTCACGCCTGTCTTACAAAACCGCCTGCGCACGCTTTACGCCCAGTAATTCCGATTAACGCTCGCACCCTACGTATTACCGCGGCTGCTGGCACGTAGTTAGCCGGTGCTTATTCTTCCGGTACCGTCATCCCCCCGCCGTATTAGGGCAGGGGATTTCTTTCCGGACAAAAGTGCTTTACAACCCGAAGGCCTTCTTCACACACGCGGCATTGCTGGATCAGGGTTGCCCCCATTGTCCAAAATTCCCCACTGCTGCCTCCCGTAGGAGTCTGGGCCGTGTCTCAGTCCCAGTGTGGCTGATCGTCCTCTCAGACCAGCTACTGATCGTCGCCTTGGTGGGCCTTTACCCCACCAACTAGCTAATCAGACATCGGCCGCTCCTATCGCGCGAGGCCTTGCGGTCCCCCGCTTTCACCCTCAGGTCGTATGCGGTATTAGCTAATCTTTCGACTAGTTATCCCCCACGACAGGGCACGTTCCGATGTATTACTCACCCGTTCGCCACTCGCCACCAGGATTGCTCCCGTGCTGCCGTTCGACTTGCATGTGTAAGGCATGCCGCCAGCGTTCAATCTGAGCCAGGATCAAACTCTTCAGTTTAATACCTGTGTGATTCCGAAGAATCTCGCTCTTTCGAGCGGTCGCTCACTCTCAGAAAACTGACTGGCTACGTCCGAAGACATAACCAACATGTTTTACTGTGCGAGCACTTTATAACTTGTAAGCTAAAAGACCGAAG
>NZ_JBYOJU010000115.1:0-1769 GCF_057798855.1 Cupriavidus sp. 96C5-1
CGGTCCTGCACGACCAGCACGCGGCGCGGCATCACCTCGATGCTGCCGATGCCGACCGTCTGCAGGCCGGGGTCGGCCACATAGGGGATGATGCCCTGCGCGCGGATCCGCGCCGCGGTATCGCGCGCGCACTGGCGGTCGGCGGGCGGGCAGTAGTCGATCGAGATCACCGGCAGGCGGTATTGCTCGCGGATCGTGCGCACCTGGCCAAGCAGCCAGTTGCGATCCGCCTCGCTCACCTCGGTAAAGCGCTTGCCGGCCTGGTCCCAGCCCCGGTAGAGCGACTCGAAGGCCACCGCATAGGCCAGCTGGTTGACCTGCGGCAGGATCTCGAAGCCGCGGTTGAAGATCAGCCTGGCCTCGGGATAGCGCGCCTTGATGGCGCGGATCACCGCCACCATGCCGGCTTCCTGGCTGGCGCGCGCGGCATCGGTCCTGGCCACGAGCTGGTAGGAATCGAGCGTATCGAGGAAGAAGCCGCGATAACCGCGCTCCCACAACGGCGCGATGACCTTGTCCACGTAGAAAGCCGGCCAGCCCTCGGCGGCCTGGTCGACCACACGGGCCCCCCAGGCATCGTTATTGCCAGTCAGCCACGCTTTGGGAATGTCCTTCAGGTAAGCGCGCGACGGCGCGACTTCGCCAATGCTGACATAGGCGAACCACTGCGTATCGGGGGTGGCCACGCGCCGCGGGTCGAAGCCGCTGTCCGGCTCGACCACCGCGATATCGAAGGCCTGGAGAGCGTCCACCGGCGGCTTGCTGCCGTAGTGGAAGGCAATATTGGGAGCCCGGGCTGCAGCCGGAGGCACCACCTGCGCATGCGCTGGACATTGCCAGGCGGCAAGCACGGCGAGCAGCAAGCCCAGTGATGCCCTCGCTATCGGCATGGCCTGGATCGCCTTCACCATGGACGGCACGCGGCGCATTGCGCCGTACAATCGCAACAGACTCACTTGCAGACCCTTTTCTTATTTTCCAATCCCCTCAGCAAGCCATGCGGCTCACTGCATCCAGCAGGATGCCCCCGAGACACGCCCTTTGAGGTAATTCTTCAATAATACGCTGGCCAGGGCCGGTTCGATCAAATGAGCTTGATATCGTTGGAGCGACAATCCGCGCGACCGGGCATTATCGATTCACCAACATGCCGGTGACCACGGCCCGGAACATAACATAGCGGCCGCATACCCGGGCAGCATTATCGCTCTATCCCTGGCCGCGATGGTTCTCGCCGCCGCATTCGTCTACGCCGGTGGGCATGAGCCCACCACCATATGGGGAGGCAATGCAGAGCCTGAGGAAAGCACCACAAGCTACGATTACGGCGAGAAGGGTTGTCATGGATCAGCTTCACCACAGATGTGTTGGCGGGTCGATAGGGTACCAACCCTTGCTGACTTTGACTGCAAAAGATTGTCAACCCCATTTTGGGGCAACTGGAGGTATTGGAGGTATTTTTCCTGCTGAAAGCTCAGCAGCACAAATGTTTTTGGAGGGGTCAGAAACGGCCAGAGTAGGGATTATGCAGACGCGATCCGTCCGGTGCAAAGCACGCCATATGTGTGCGGCATGCATTTCCGGCGCCGCAAAAGCAAAACCCCCCAGTACTATCGTACTGGGGGGTTTCAAGGGAGAGCCTGGCGATTACCTACTTTCACACGGGTATCCGCACTATCATCGGCGTGGAGTCGTTTCACGGTCCTGTTCGGGATGGGAAGGGGTGGTTCCAACTCGCTATGGTCACCAGGCATAAACGGTGTGCCGCG
>NZ_JBYOJU010000116.1:0-1425 GCF_057798855.1 Cupriavidus sp. 96C5-1
GCAAGCTGCCCCGGCTGGCGCGCATCCGCATCTCCGTGTTCGGTTTCTCGCGCGGCGCGGCCGAGGCGCGCGTGTTCGTCAACTGGATACGCGAGCTGTGCGATGAGCCGAGCGGGCCGATGCGCATCTGCGGCGTGCCGGCCACCGTGGATTTCCTGGGCCTGTTCGACACCGTGGCGTCGGTGGGCGCCGCGCAAGGGCTGATGTCGGAGCTGGCCAACGGCTACGGCGGCTGGGCGCAGCCGCGCGACCGACGACGCGAAGCTGTCCGCATCGGCCGCGCGTCGCTCCGCACATCCACTGACGGGAGAACGCGATGCGTAACGCTCTGACATGCTTTCTGCAGATAGCTTTGCTGTTCGCGCTGGCGGCTTGCAAGCCATCCGATGCCCCCGCCGCCGCAACAGCACACGAAGACGCCATGGTGCCGTTGCAGGTCGGTCTCCTCAACTACACCGACGACTACATCGACGAGGTCTACGTCAACGGCTCCTGGGCTGGCGGCGTGGTCGCGCATGCCGGAGGGGGAAAATTCGCGGCCCACGCAGAAGTACCCCGCCAATGGGACCCGAAGTACAAGCTCATCATCCGTTGGCGCACCGAGTCGCTCTACCTCAAGAACCCTGACGCGTTCTATGAGCGCGAAGTGGCAACGGAGCCTTATCAACAGTACAGGCCTGGCGGCGTCACGATGCTGTGGGTCGCCTTCTTTCCAGGCGCGGTCTTGCGACTCTTTCCAACCCGTGTGGATCCAGGGCATCCCGATTTCCCGGAGAGACTGCTTGCCCCTTCCTGGGCCTGCGAAAAGCAGTTCCCCGGCAATCCCAAATGCTTCCGCCAAAAACCCTCTTGGGAAGAACCATCCCAGCCACACAAGGAGGACCACACGCCATGACGGTTTCACGCCTTCCCGACAACGTGAGCGACAACCCATGGGCACTCACGGCGAACGAGCGCCAGGGCATTACTTGCACCGAGTCGCCCGACGACGCCATGTCGTGCCAACGCACGATGTATCTCGGCTTCTTCTTCGACGGTACACGCAACAACCGTAAGTACGACACGGAGCCCAAGTCGCATAGCAATGTCGCGCGGCTGTACGACGTTTTCGACGAATTGCGTCGCGAAGGTGAAGACCGCCAGTACCGATTCGGTACCTACGTCCCCGGCGTCGGCACCGAGTTCTGGAAGGGCGTCGGCGATGCCGGCGTGGGCCTGCATGCCGCTGCAGGTGCCGCCGCCGGCTGGGGTGGCGAGGCGCGCATCAACTGGGCATTGCTGCAATTGCAGAACAACCTGCACCGCTATGCCTTCCAGAAGCGACTGACCGAAGAAGCCGAAGACCTCGCCCTCGTCAAACAGATGAGCGCCGACATCAACTTCAAGCGCATGCGCATGCGCTTTCCTGATGGCAAGGGGCCGCCC
>NZ_JBYOJU010000117.1:0-664 GCF_057798855.1 Cupriavidus sp. 96C5-1
AGTGGGTTTTGCCAGAAGTAGTTAGCCTAACCGCAAGGAGGGCGATTACCACGGCAGGGTTCATGACTGGGGTGAAGTCGTAACAAGGTAGCCGTATCGGAAGGTGCGGCTGGATCACCTCCTTTCAAGAGCGTGCATCTAAAGTCGAGCGTTCACACTTATCGGTTTGTTTGCTGTTACAGCCAAGGGTCTGTAGCTCAGGTGGTTAGAGCACCGTCTTGATAAGGCGGGGGTCGTAGGTTCAAGTCCTACCAGACCCACCAGGTTACAGGCGGTGGTTCGAAGCTGAGCCTCCGACAAGCAGTACATGGGGGGATTAGCTCAGCTGGGAGAGCACCTGCTTTGCAAGCAGGGGGTCGTCGGTTCGATCCCGTCATCCTCCACCATGATTTTTACCTTGGATTGGTCAGTCCAAATGCAAGCGCTTAACGATTGAGCGTTTGCATTTGGCTTTGCCAAGACGACGCAAGTCGGCTGTTCTTTAACAATATGGGATGTAGTAAAGGTGTCGTGAGCGTTGATGAGACGCTGCAGTACAACACGATACCGGGTTGTGATTGTATCAACCGAAATGTATTTAAGTGATCGAAAGATGACTTGGAATACGGCACAAATGCGAGAACTCATCCTGTAGCGACGTGGCTTGAACGGAAGTTTGAGACAC
>NZ_JBYOJU010000118.1:0-639 GCF_057798855.1 Cupriavidus sp. 96C5-1
TCGTGTTCGAGTGGCCATATAAACTGGTAACGGCAGATGCCTGAATGGGCAAGCGAGATCGTCATTCAGGGGTCATACAATGAAACCACCGTCATTCGCAGCGGCAATGCCGTTCGTGCCGGTAGCGCCAGCAGTTTATTAGAACCGCCGCGCCCACCACGAATCCGAAACGTCCCCGATCCTGATAAGCCAGCCCCCCTGCAAGGGGTCGCTTTCTTTTGGTTACTTTTCTTTACGAGTAAAGAAAAGTGACACCTCCATGTGCCCAAGAGCCCGACACCACTCCGCCTTTAGGCCCTGCCACCCTAAATCAGGTCCCTACAACAATCCAGAAATAAGAAAAAATCGCTTCATTTTGAAACAGCAGCCGGCCATTAAAAAAGAACGGTTGGATGGCAATGTGCCGGTTTGGTACGCCCCAGGTTTGCGCGCTTGTGAGAGAGGGACCGGGGGGAGAGAACGGGCACGCGCAAGAGCGAGATGTCCCACGCGATGGCGTGCCACCTTCCACGCTCAGAACTGCGCTTCGCTCAACGCATTGACCGGCGCCGCCCCCGCCACGATGGCGTCGCGCAAGCCCGATGCCTGCGACAGGATATGCTCCGCGAAGAAATGCGCGGTGGCGATCTTGGCGTCGAG
>NZ_JBYOJU010000119.1:0-606 GCF_057798855.1 Cupriavidus sp. 96C5-1
TGAGCAGGCGGCCAGGCGCACGCAGATCGCCAGCGACTGGGTGCTCACCGATGGGCAGCCGCAACAGGGCAAGCCGCAGCAGGCTGACGGCGGCACCGCCGAGGACCTGCAGGCCGCGCTGACCGAGCAGTACTTCGCCGACTACGCGGAACACTGGCAGCGCTTCATGAACAGCCTGCAGTGGGAAGCCGCCCCCACCTTGCCGGCGGCGATCGGGCAGCTCAAGCTGCTGGCCGATGCGCGCCAGTCGCCGGTGATCGCGCTGATGCGGTCGCTCGCGTACCAGGGCGGCGCCGGCGCGCGCAAGGACACGCTGTCCGACACGCTGGTGGCCAAGGCGCAGGACCTGCTCGGCAAGCAGGCGCCCGGACCCGAGGCGCCCAAGGCCGACCCGGCCGGGCCGCTTGGGGCCGCGTTCGGTCCGGTGCTGCGGCTGGTGGGACAGGGCCAGGGTGGCCAGGGCGGGCAGGGCGCCGGCGGCGACCTGAGCCTGCAACGGTTCCTCGACCGCGCCACGGCCTTGCGCCTGCGCCTGCAGCAGATCAGCAACAGCGCCGATGCCGATGCGCAGGCCCGGCAGATGGCGCAGGCGCTGTTCCAGGGCAA